>DAOTZU010000190.1:0-10619 GCA_034433995.1 Anaerolineae bacterium | reverse complement strand
GAGATCACGCCCCAGATCACCCAGCGACTGGAATACGAGCTGAAGGTAATCCACGAGATGGGCTTTGATGATTATTTCCTCATCAACGCCGATCTCACCAATTGGGCCAAGAACGAGGCCAAGATGTTGGTGGGGCCGGGGCGCGGTTCCGGGGCCAGCAGCTTGGTGGCCTATGTTTTGGGCATCACCGAGCTGGAGCCGCTGGGTCTGGGCCTGCTTTTTGAGCGTTTCTTGAACCCCGGCCGGGTGACCATGCCCGATATCGACCTCGACTACCCCGAAGACCGCCGCCAAGAGGTGCTCGATTACCTCACCCGGCGCTATGGCGCCGACAAAACGGCCCAGATCGCCACCTTTGGCACCATGGCCGCCCGTGGGGCCATCCGCGATGTGGGGCGCGCCCTGGGGATCCCCCTGGCCGAGGTGGATTATGTGGCCAAGTTGGTGCCCTCCGGCCCCAAAAAGACCATCCAGGATGGCCTGGAGACGGTGCCCGAGCTGAAACAGCTCTACGAGACCAAACCCCACATCAAGAAGCTGATAGACTATGCCCTGGCCGTGCAGGGCATCTCGCGGCATTTTTCCACCCACGCGGCGGGCGTCATCATCTCCGACCGGCCCCTGGTGGAGTATACCCCCCTCCAGCGCGCCCCACGGGGCGAGGGGATCATCTCCCAGTTCTGCATGGAGGATATCGAGGCCATCGGCCTGCTCAAGTTGGACGTGCTGGGCCTCTCCACCCTCACGGCGCTGGATCGCGCCTTCCGCTGGATCGAGCGCACCAACGGCATCAAGCTCACCCAGGCCTCCATCCCCTTGGACGATCCGGAGACGTATGCCCTCCTCTCCTCCGGCGAGGTGGTGGGGATCTTTCAGGTGGAGAGCGCCGGCATGAGGCGCATCCTGCGCGAGATGCAGCCCACCGAGTTCCGTGAGATCGTCGCCGTGCTGGCCCTCTATCGCCCCGGCCCGATGCAGTTCATCCCCAACTATATCAACCGCAAGTTCGGCCGCGAAGAGGTCACCTATCGCCATCCACTGCTGGAGCCGATCCTGGCCGAGACGTACGGCATCATCGTCTACCAGGAGCAGATCCTGCAGATTGCCTCCTCCCTGGCCGGCTATACCCTGGCCGAGGCCGACCTGATGCGCCGCGCCGTGGGCAAGAAAAAGAAAAAGGACCTGGAGGAGCAGCACGCCAAGTTCGTCGCCGGCGCGGTGGCCAGGGGCATCCCCCAGGAGACGGCCGAGGCGATCTTTGCCGATATCGAGCTGTTCGCCGATTACGGCTTTGTCAAGACCCACAGCGCCGCTTATGCCGTCATCACCTTGCAGACGGCCTATCTGAAGGCCCACTATCCTGTCGAGTTCATGGCTGCCCTCATGTCCGTCGAGCGGGGCAACCTGGAAAAGCTGGCCGTGCTCATCGCCGAATGTCGGCGGTTGGGCATCCCCGTGCGCCCGCCGGATGTGAACTATTCGGAGGTGGATTTCACCATCGAGCCGGCCGCCGAGGTGCCCTATGCGCAGCGTAAGGAGCTTTTGGGCGTCAAAGAGTTGGCCATCCGCTTCGGCCTGGGGGCCATCAAGAATGTGGGCGATGGTGTGGCCCAGAGCATCATCCAAGCCCGGGGCGATGAACCCTTCCGCAGCTTGGAGGATTTCGTCCGCCGGGTGGATCTGCGCCAGATCAACAAGCGGGTGTTGGAATGCTTGGTGCGCGCCGGCGCACTGGATTCCCTCGGCGAGCGGGGCGCAATCTTGGCTGCCCTTGATCAGATGATCGCCGTCAGCCAGGAGGCGCACCGCGCCGAAGAGATCGGCCAGCGCAGCCTGTTTGAGCTGGGCGCCGGCCTCGGGGGAGCGGCGGGGATCACTTTTCATCTGCCCACCGATGTCCCACCTTTGCCGGAACGCAAACGACTGAGCGATGAGCGGGAACTTTTAGGCGTGTACATGTCCACCCATCCTTTGGATGTGCTCTCTCAGTATCGCGATGACCGGTTAACTCCCCTGGCCGAGATCGAGCCCGAGATGGAGGGCCAGATGCTCCAAGTGGCCGGCGTCATCAACTCCCTGCGCGAGATCGGCACCAAAAAGGGGGAACACATGGCCTTTGCCCAATTGGAGGACCTTTCGGCTGGGGTGGAACTGGTGGTCTTTCCGCGGGTCTATGAGGAGGCCAAGTCCCTGCTCACCTCCGATGGCGTGCTCTTGGTGCAGGCCAAGGTGGATGTGCGCGATGAGACGGCCAAGCTGATCGCCGAATCCATCGAGCTCTACCGTGTGCCGCAGACGGCCACCAAGCGCCAACCCTCTCGGCGCCAGGCCAAGCGTCTGCGGGTGGAGATCCCCTTGTCCGATCAGGGGGACCAGGCCCTCCGGGTGGTGACCCAAGTGTTCGACCTGCTGGCCGCACGGCAAGGGGATATCCCGTTCTGTTTCTGCCTCCAGGATGGGCGGGGGCAGGTGGAGATCGAATTTCCTCAGCTCGCCACCATGTATGACGGGCAGTTGGAGCAGGAATTGGCCAAGCTCTTGGGCGGGCAACGCTGGACGGTGGATTGGGCATGAACCCTGCGGGCGGCATCCCATCGAAAAACGCGCCCAGAAAGGCGAGGGAGCACAGAGACATGCATCCGCGGCCTCTACGGTGGAGGATGCTCCCCATCCTTGTTCTGGCGTTGAGCGTGTGGCTCGCGCCGTGGGCGGCGCTGGCCGATGGCCCCTTGCTTTGGGAGCATGTGCCGGGGCCGTGCGGCGGTCCTGTCAAGGCCTTGGCGCTCAATTCCCAGGAGCCAGAGTTGCTCTACATCGGCACGCTCAGCGGGCTCTACCGCAGCCGAGATGGCGGCCAGACATGGCAACGGCTCAGTGGCGAACAATTGGCCTGCCCAGAGATCAACGCCATCGTCCTCGATCCGGGAGATCCCAACTGGATCTATGTGGGCACCGACCAAGGGCTCTTTCGCTCCACCGATGGCGGCAATTCATGGCTCTTGCTCAAAGGGTTGCGCCCGGGCCCCGTCTTGGGCTTGGTGGCGCACCCTGCCCTGCCGGGCGTTTTCTACGCGGCCTTGGAACACGGGGTGCAGCGCAGCGCCAATTGGGGCAACACCTGGGTCCAGGCCGATGCCGGCTTGCCCGGGGCGGCGGTGCGGTCGCTGGCCGTCAATTTCTTCGAGCCCCACACCGTCTACGCGGCCACCGACGCTGGCCTTTACGTCACCCGAGACGATGGGGCGAGCTGGCAACCTCTTGCCGGTTTTGGGACCCAGCAAGCCATCGAGGCCATCGCCCTGGGTCGTGCACAGCCCTTGATCTATGCCGGCACCAACCAGGGGCTCTCTTTCTCCCAGGATGGTGGCGAGACCTGGTCCTTGCTGGGTCAAGGATTGCTGCCGAGCCCTGTGACCCTGGTAGTGCTGGATCCGGTCAACAACCACAACCTCTATGCTGTGGTGGAGCGTAGGCAGATTTACCGCTCCCTCGACGGCGGCGAGCATTGGGCGGCGTTGGGAAGCGTGAACGAGGACGGGCTGGTCCTGGCCCTGGAGTTGGATCCCAGAGATCCCCAGCGGCTCTATGCTGGCGGGGGCAAGGGTTTTTATCGTAGCCTCGACGGGGGCAAAACCTGGGCGCCGAGCAATCAAGGAATCCATGCGGCCGAGGTGCGCCGCCTGTTGGATATCCCGCGAACCCAAGGGACATTTTATGCCGCCACCCGCTGGGGCCTCTATCGCACGCAAGACGGTTGCGCCACGTGGGAGCTGGCCCTCGCCGGCCCCTCAACCCTCAATCTCCTGGCCTTGGCCATGGATCCCGGTGATGCGCGCCAACTCTATGCCGGCACATGGGAGGGAGAGATCCTTCATTCCGCCGATGGCGGCACCACCTGGGAGCGTCTCCATGGGCCCTTGGAGCGCGATGCCCAGATCACGGGCTTGGAGGTCTGTCGCTTCCCAGAGGGCTCCCAAGAGCGTCTGATCCTTTACGCCACGACGGCCGAGCCTGGCGGCATCTGGCGTAGCCTGGACCTGGGCCGACATTGGGAGAGCCTGGCCGAGGGCCTCCCCGCCAGACCTGTGGGGGCCATGCGGATCAGCCGGGGGCCGGCGCCCCAGCTCTATGTGGGGGTTGCCCAGATGGTGTATCGCCAGCCGGTGCGCATCCTGCCGGCCGGGCCTGCGGCTTGGGAGCAGCTCACGCCCGAACCCCTCAACGGCAACGTCACCTGTCTCCTCATGGATGTCTCAGGCGAGGGGCTCTACGCCGCCACCGATCTGGGCGGGATCTATTACCGCCCTGCCGAGGAACCGGTTTGGCGTGAGGTGAACCGAGGCATCTCCCCCGCCGGGGCCATCATCACGGCCCTGGCCTTGGTGCCCTTGGAAGGACGGGGCGTGCTCCTTTGTGCGGCGGCCGATGGCGAGGTGTTCTATAGCCGCGACGGGGGTCGCCGTTGGACCTCGGGCGGCAAGATCTGTGGCGCGCAGGCCGTGATCACCGATATGACCGCCGACGACGAAACGCCGGGGGTGCTCTATCTGGCGACGGCGCGCAGCGGCATTTATCGCGGACGCTTACGGCCGGCCCCTCTGGCGCCCATCTTGGGTTACGGGGCCGGCGTGGTCGCTCTGGCCGGCTTTGCCTTCGGGGGGAGGTATCTCTGGCGCCGCCGGCGCAAGCGCCTGTTGCTGCAACAGCGCATGTTGCTGGAGCAGAATTGGGAGCTGTGGAACCAAGAGATCGTGGAGGCGCTGGTGGCGCATCAACAGGTAACCCCGGCCATGTTGCCCTCCATCCCCGCTCCTTTGCGCCTGTTGGCCATGGTCCGGTATGTGGATACCCACCGCGACCAGGACCTGCGCTTCTATGAGGAGGCGGGCATCCTGCAGCCGGCGAAACAATTGCCCTTGAAGCGCTTTGCCAACAACTGGGCCTCTCTGCAAGAGCGGTTGGGCAACGTGGAACGGGCCACACCCATCGCCGCCCAACTGGTCGAGCAGCTCTGTGGGCTTTTGGGCTTTTCCCCTCTGGAAAGCAGGGGCTTTCGTTCCCTTTTGGGTTATGTGGTCAAGGCGCCGGCGGTGCGTTTGAGCATCCCGCCCCGGTTCCCCATCATATTCCTGCTCAAAGAGCACGTGGATGAGGAGGATGTGAGCGACGCCCGTGACCTGATGCGGGTGTTGAACGCCACTTCCTTCTTTGCTCTGTTGATTGTGGTGGACGAATCTCCCCAGAGCCGGGAGAAGGCCAAGGAGCTCCGCCGCCTGGTGCGTGGCAGCGCCGACGATCTCATCGTGCTGGATTACCGAGACCTGGTCAGCCTTTTCCTGGCCAACGATGCCGAGAACCGCTTGATCGAGCTCATCCTCGATCAGGTGGACCTGAACGTCGTCTCACCCTATATCACTTCGGGGCCTGTGCCCGAGAACATGTTCTTTGGCCGCGATTACGAGCTCAAGGCCATCATGCGCACCATCCGCGACCGCAGCTTTGCCATCGTGGGCGGGCGCAAGATTGGCAAAACCTCGGTGCTCACCAAGGTGAACCGTCTCATGGAGCAAACCGGCGGCCTGCAACCGTTCTACTTGGATTGCCAATATGTGAATAGCTATGACGAGTTCTTCCGCGCCGTGGCCCTCACGTGCCAGGTGCAGGTGGAAAGCGCTGCGCCGGATATGCTCCGGCGGATCATCTTGCGGGTGCGCCGGCAACACGAAGGGCAAATGCTCGTCCTGCTGTTGGATGAGGTGGACGGTCTGTTGCTCTTTGATCTGGCCAACCAGATGCGGCTCTTTCGCGTCTTGCGCGCCCTCTCCCAAGAGGGGTTGTGTCGCTTTGTCTTTTGCGGCGAGCGCCAGCTGTATGCCTCGCTGCACGACCCGGATTCCCCCCTGTTCAATTTTTGCAACGCCATCCGCCTCAGCTACCTGGCGCCCCGGGATGCCCTGCGCATGATCCAGGAGCCCATGGCCGCCATGGGCATCACCTTTGAGCCGGCGGAGGTGCCTCAAGACATTGTGGAGCTCTCCTCTTGCCATCCCAACCTGGTGCAGGCGATCTGCAAGCTGCTCATCGCCCGCATCAACGCCCGCAGCGACCGGGTGATCACCGCCGAGGATCTGAAGCAGGTGCGCGCCTCGGACGAGTTCCGCGAGTTTTACTTTGAGGTCACCTGGGGCAATGCGACGCCGCTGGAGCGCTTGATCACCTTGGTGATGGCCGGCGTGCCCGACTTTGGCCCGGCCGAGGTCAAGCAAGCTCTCGAGACGCGCGGCTGCACCGCGTCGCCGGCCGAGATCGCTGCCGCCCTGGAGGGCTTGGTGCTCTTTTCCATCTTGCGCAAGCAAGGACAGCGCTATGTGTTTGCGGCGCGGTCTTTTGGGGCCATCTTGGCCGAATCCAACATGGGGGAGATGTTCATCGAGAACCTGTTGGAGCGCCTGGCGGCGGGGGCGGGCGAGGGCTCTGCGGTGGCTCGGTTCGGGGCCTCCTGAAAGGGTGGGGTCTCGGCGATGCCCAACCAAAGATGATGGGGCAAGAGATCCGCCGCGGGGAGCACGCGGATGGGGCCCGCCTCCACCGAGCTCCCGTTCAAAGCGCTGGGGTGCACGTAGCAAATATCGGGGGCGCGGCCGTACTTGGCGGCATAACGCTGCGCGGCTTGGCTGATCTTGAGGGCAAGGGGCCTACGGGGGTCATCATCGAGCCAGAGCAGGCCCACCTGGATCAGGGTTCTCACGCTCACCCCCTCACCAACGACACAGCCGGACAAGGGAGCGCCCGTGCCAGGGATGTGCCTGGCGTGGCGCCCTAGTCCGGGCTACGGGTTGCTCCGGGTGCCACAGTTGCTCCCAGGTCTTTTGCGCCTGGGCCAAGGCGCGCTGAAACCTTTCACGGGACGCCGGTTCGGACCATTTCATCGAGCTTTCCTTCCATAAATTGCGCCAGGGGTGGGGCCTGACGGCGCCGGCGGCCGAGGCGCGGGGGCCTTGGGTGGGTAGAGCCTCAACTGACCCAGGCCCTGGATCGGCCCTTGGGTCGCGGCGCGCTCATGGTCGGCGGGGCATCAGGCCCCACTAGAACCTTTGTTCGTCCCTATGATAGCAGAACATGCGTTCTATGTCAAATAGACCTGACAGGTCTCGGAAGACCTGTCAGGTCTGAGTGCGCGCAACATTCTTGACAAACCGGGCGACGTGTGCTAAGTTAATTTTGCTTTGCAAGCTAAATAATGCGCCGAATGCGTAAGCAACGGGGGAACCCAGACCTGGGGCGAATTGGCCATGGCGGCCATAGGGCGGCTTCTTCGGCCCAAGCCCGACAGCTAACCTCGTAGGCGTGGAAGAAGACACCAACCGGGCGTTGTGTGTCTTTTTTGTTGTTTCTGGTGAGAGGGAGAGCACCCCTCCCTACCAAGGAGGTTTGGCCATGCAGGAGGACAAATCCGCTGAGAAGCCTTTACTGGCGGCCGAGTTGCCGCCTTCGGTGGTGCGTGCGTTGGGCGCCCAAGGGGGCTCTCTCGACCGGGTCCGGCTCGCCGTCACGTCCGACTTGGCCCCCGACGGCCAGTTCGGCGAACAGTGGCTCCTCATGGATGACCAGGATCTGTGGGTCATCGAGCGCCGAAAGGGCAGCGCCCATGTGCGTCACAAGTTCCCCTTGGCCGAGATCCAAGATGCCAAAGTGGAACGCTGCGTGGGCAATGGGCTGATCCAGGTAACCGTCAACGGCCAACCCCAGGTGCTGCTCCACTATTCCAACGACTTGATGGATCGCTTCGGCCGGGTGGCCAATTATTTGCACGAGCGGGCCATCAGCGGTCCCGATATCCCTCTCCCCGACCCCGAAGCCGATAGCCGTCGTTGCCTGGTGTGCAAGCGGCTCTTGCTGGATCCTTCCGCCAAGGTGTGCCCCAATTGCATCCAGCGGGGCAAGATCCTCAAGCGCCTGTTGGGCTTGGCCCGACCCTATTGGGGCAAGATGATTGCCATCGTGGGCCTCTTGGTCGCGGGCGTGCTCCTAGACCTTTTGCCCCCTTACCTCACCCGCATCCTGATCGATGACGTGCTGCGCTCCGGCGCCAGGCCGGACCTGCTCATCTGGCTGGTGGGCGGGCTGTTGGGTATTCAGGTGGCGCGGGTCGTCGTCACCATCTTGACCAACTGGACCACCATCAACGTCAGCACCCGCTTCACGGCCGGCATCCGCGATCAGCTCTTCAGCCATCTGAAGACCCTCTCGATAGATTATTTTGACAAGAACCAGATCGGCCGCTTGATGACCCGCGTCAACCAAGACACCGCCGAGCTGCAGGGCCTTGTCTCGCAGATGACCACCTTTGCCCTGAACATCCTTTTGGTGCTGGGCATCGGCGCGGTGCTCTTTACCATGTCACCGTCGTTGGGCCTGTATGTGTTGATCCCCACGCCCTTGGTGGTCATTGCGGCCATCTTTTACTATCGCTACATGCGCCCGAATTTCGAGCGTTTTTGGATCGCCCGCTGGCGGCTGAACGCCACGTTGAACACCTTCCTCTCTGGTATCCGCGTGGTCAAGGCCTTTGCCCAGGAGGATCTGGAGCAACGGCGTTACCATGAGCGTAACGATCGCGTGCTACAATCCCGCTTGCAGGTGGATCTGGCCTGGAGCAAATTCTATCCCTTGATCTCTTTTGCCTTTGGCGCGGGGGGCTTGATCATCTGGTACGCCGGCGGCAAGGCGGTGCTGGCCGATAAAATCACCTTGGGCACGCTGATGGCTTTCCTCAGCTACTTGGGCATGTTCTATGGCCCCCTTTCCAACCTGACCCACATCAGCCAGACCCTGAACCAGTTCCTCACCATCTCCCAGCGCACCTTCGAGATGCTGGATGAGGAGCCGCCCAAGGAATCTCCCAAGCCGGTGCGCAAGCCCCAACTGGGCGGGCGCATCGAGTTCGACCATGTGACCTTTGGCTATGACCCGTACTATCCGGTCATCCGCGACCTCACCTTTACCATCGAGCCGGGCGAACTCATCGGCATCGTGGGCCAGAGCGGCGCGGGCAAGACCACCTTGGTCAACCTCATCTGCCGCTTTTACGATGTGACCAGCGGGGCCATCCGCATCGACGGCGTGGATATCCGCGAGCTCTCCATGGAAGAGATCCGCAAGCAGATCGGCATGGTCTTGCAGCAGCCCTTCCTCTTCCAGGGGACCATCGCCGAGAACATCGCCTACGGCAAGGCCAACGCCACCCGTGAGGAGATCATCCGCGCGGCCAAGGCGGCCAACGCCCACGATTTCATCACCCGCCTGCCGGAAGGGTATGATACCATCGTCGGTGAGGGGGGCACGGGCCTCTCCGGTGGCGAGCGCCAGCGCATCTCCATCGCCCGCGCCATCTTGCATGATCCGCGCATCCTCATCCTGGATGAGGCCACTTCCTCGGTGGATACTGAGGCCGAGCGCCAGATCCAGGAGGCCCTGGAGACCCTGGTCAAGGGGCGGACGACCATTGCCATCGCCCACCGCCTCTCCACCCTCTATAATGCCGACCGCATCATCGTGCTCAACCATGGCCGGATCGAAGAGCAGGGCGCGCCGCAGAAGTTGATGGAGAGCAAAGGCGCCTTCTACAACTTGGTGCAGTTGCAGACCCAATTGGCCCGCATTGACGGGACCACGGTTTCCCTGTAGGATGTGAGATGAGCCCTAAACCCTACGAAGTGGTGATCTTGCGGCCCGATCAGGTCCGTTTCCGTCGCCAAGGGGATACCTTGAGCCTGACCTTGGCCGATGGGACCCATTATCCGCGGGTGATCTTGCGCAGTTGTTTCCCCGTCTCCGAAGAGCGGCTGTACATCTCGGTGCGAGACGCCACCACTGAGGAGCAGGAGGAGATCGGCCTCATCCAGGATTGGGCGGCGCTGGATGAGGAGAACCGCCAGGCCTTGGCTGCCGAGCTGAATTTGCACTATTTCGTGCCCCAGATTCAGCGGGTGAAGAGCATCCGCGAAGAGTTTGGCTTCCTCTACTGGTCCGTGGAGACGGACAAGGGGCCGAAAGAATTTGTCATGCGCAATAGCATCGTCCACTATGCCCGGCAGGTGGGGCCGGAGAGGTGGCTGCTGATTGACGTCAACCAGGCGCGCTACGAGATCCCCCAGGTGAGCGCCCTGGACGGGCCGAGCCAAAAGCTGGTCAAGCGATTCCTTTATCTGTGAAGAAACATGGCCAAGTATCGCTATCCCTGGGGGGAGCATGAAAAGGAGCGCATCCGCTCGCGCACGGGGCGGTCGCTGGCCGAGTTGACCTTGGAGAACGTGCGCGCGGGCCAGGTGGGGCCCGAGGATCTCTCCATCCATCCTGACACCCTCCGCGCCCAAGCCCAGATCGCCGAGGAGGCCGGCTTTGCACAGCTCGCCGCCAACCTACGCCGCGCCGCCGAGCTGGCCAACATCCCCGACCAGAAAGTATTGGCCATCTATGAGGCCCTGCGGCCCTACCGCGTGACCTATGCGCAGCTCCTGGCCCTGGCCGAGGAGCTGGAACGGGATTACAGCGCCCCCGAAAGCGCCAAGCTGCTCCGCGAGGCCGCCGAGGTCTATCGCCAGCGGGGCCTGCTGTAA
>DAOTZU010000189.1:0-25979 GCA_034433995.1 Anaerolineae bacterium | reverse complement strand
GGCGTCTCCACCTCAAGGAAGCCCCGCTCGTCCAAGAAGCGCCGCAGGGCGGTGATCATGCGCGTGCGCGTCACAAAGATGCGGCGCACCTCTTCATTGGCCAAGAGGTCCAGGTAGCGCTGGCGATAGCGGGTCTCCACATCCTTCAGCCCGTGCCACTTTTCGGGCAGGGGGCGCAGGGTCTTGGAGATCAGATCCATGCTCTCGGCCTCGACGGTGATCTCGCCGGTGCGGGTGCGAAAGAGCCGTCCCTCGACGGCGACGAAATCGCCCACATCGATCATCTTGCGGAAAAAATCATAGCTTGCTTCGCCCAAGAGGTCCTGGCGCAGATAGATCTGGATGCGCCCGGAGCCGTCGGCGATATGGGCAAAGGTGGATTTGCCCATCACCCGCGCCGACATCAGCCGGCCCACCACGGCCACCTGCACCGTCTCGCCCTCGGCGGCGCGCTCAAAGGCGGCCAGGGCTTGGGCTGCTGTGTGGGTATAGCGCACGCGCGCGGGGTAAGGATCCTTGCCTTGGGCCTTGAGCGCGGCCAGCTTTTCGATGCGCAGCTCTCGTTGATCTTTTTCTGGCATGGGGCTTCCTTGCGGGGGGGATTGGCGCCAGAGGCGTGTGGCGCTATTCGATGGCGATGATCTCAAAGCGAGCAAGACCGCCGGGCGTCTGGACTTCGATCCACTCCTTGACACGGCGGCCCAAGAGGGCCCTCCCCAAGGGAGATTCGTTGGAGATGCGCCCCTGCCAAGGATCGGCCTCGGCGCGGCCCACGATTTGGTAGGTTTCTGGCTCGTGGCCTTCCTCGCGCACCGTCACCCGTCGGCCCAAAGAGACGATATCGCGCTGCGTCTCCTCTTCCAAGACCTGCGCATCGGCCAAGATGGCCTCGATATCCCGAATGCGGCCCTCCACAAAGGCCTGCTCGCGCTTGGTCTCTTCATAGCCGGCGTTCTCGGTGAGGTCGCCCTCATCCACGGCGGATTTGAGGCTCTCGGCCACCTGTTGACGCCTGACGGTGCGCAGGAACTCGAGCTCCTGGAGTAATTTTTCTTTGCCCTCAGGGGTGATAAAGTGCACGCGCTCTGCCATAATCCGCTGCCTCTGACCTGGGTTGAGAATAGCAAAAAAGCGCCCCACGGCGCAATAGGGTGTGCTGATAAGATACCGCCATTATAAGCCGAAAGGCCTCCTTTGCCAAAAAGCGCAACCTGCCCAACCGGCTCTCGGCAGTTTCCCAAAGTGGGGAAACCGTGTATACTGCTGCTGAGCAAAGATAGGCCCAAGAGACCCATGATCCCTCAACCATGTATGCTGCAGGCTCGGCGTCCCATAGGCTCCAAACTGGGGAGAGCGTTCGCGCTTTTGGCCTTGAGTATCCTCGTGGTTTGGCCCCTTCCGGCCCGGGCCGAGGTCGCCAAAGTGCACTTTAGCCCGGCGGTGGGCCAGGTGCGGGTGGGCGAGACCCTCACCGTCCAGTTGCAGATCTCTTCGGTGAGCGGTCTCTTTGGGCTGAATGTGCGCATCCAGTTCGACGCCCGATTGCTGGAGGTGGTGGATGCCGATCCCACCCAGCGGGGCGTGCAATGTCAGACGGGCAATTTCCCCTATCCCGATTTCATCGGGCGGCACGAGGTGAACAACGGCGTGGGCACCATCTGGTACGCTGCCACCCAGGTCAGCCCTCGTGAGCCGGTGAGCGGCTCCGGCACGGCGCTGACTTTCACCTTCTTGGCCAAGGCGGCCGGAGTCAGCGTGCTGGAGCTGTACGATGTGCAGCTGGTTGGAGTCAGCGGTTTGGGGCTGGAGGCGAGCAGCGAAAACGGGCAGGTCATCGTGTTGCCCCTCCTGGTGACGCCCACCCCCACGCCCCTGCCGCCTTCGCCCACGCCCAGGATCACCGCCACCCCTCAGCCGGACGAGACCGTGCCGCTGCCCACGTTGACCCGCACGGCCACCCCATCGGCCACGCCGAGGGGCGCGGATACCCCCTGGCCCGCGCCCTCCGCCAGCGTCACGCCGCTCTCGCCCGCGCCCACGCGCACCGTGGCGGCCTATCCCGCCTCCACGGCCACCGCGCTACCTGCGACGCCCACGGCCTCGCTCAGGCCCGCCACGCCCTCGCCGACCTTGTCCCTCGCCTCGGCCACGGCGGCCCCGCCCACGCCCACATCCAGCGCGGGGGCCACAGCTGCGCCTTCTTGGACCCACACGGTTGCCCCGACCAAGCCCTCTGCAAGCGCCACCCCTTTGACGATCCAGGGGACGTCGCAGCCCTTGGCCACGGCAAGGCCGGCGCCGGCTTTGCCCACCGTGGCATATGTGGCCACCCCCATGCCCAGGGCCGGCGAACCCCTGGTGCCCAGGGGCGTCTTTGTGTGTTGCAGCGTCGGGCTCGTCCTGCTCACCCTGGCCTTGGCCCTCTACTTGGGCCGCGGGCGCAAAACGGGTCTTTCTTAGCTTGTCACCTCGTAACCAAGCACGCCTTATCGCGTCATTATTCATAGTTGAAATGCTTTTTTCAACTCACTGGGGAGTGATCACATGGCACTGTTGCGCAAAGGATCGTTTTTGGCGCCGCTGGCCTTGTTGTTGGTCCTGTTGCAGATTTTCCTGCCGGCGCAGTGGCTGCAACAGGTGGGTTGGCAAGCCCTGGCCGCCACCACCCTTTCCTTCGATCCCTCTTCCCTCTCCCTCACCATCGGTGGCGCGGCGACGGTCACCGTGCGGGTCAACGATGTGGTGGACCTCTATGGCTGCGAGCTGCGCCTCTCCTTCGATCCGGCGGTGGTCGAGGTGACAGGCCTCACCAACGGCTCCTGGCCCATCCCCGATTTCGTGCTCAAAGACTATAACAACACCACCGGCTCCATCTCCTATGCCGTCACCCAGTTGCCGCCCCACGGCCCGCTGACGGGCAGCGGTCCCATGTTGCTCATCCATCTGCGCGGCAAAGGAAACGGCAGCACCACTTTGCAGTTCGTCTATTACCAACTGGTCAACGATAAATCGCTGGGCATCCCGGCCACGGCGGGCACATGCCTCATCCAGGTGGGCACCCTCACGGCGACGCCCACCGCCACCAACACGCCTACCCCCACGCCCAGCGCCACACCGACTTTCAGCGCCACGCCTGAGGGCACCTTCACCCCCACCCCGACGGGGACGGCCACCCTCACCCCCACGCCCAGCCTTACTCCCTCGCCGACCCTTTCGCCCTCCCCCACGGCCACCTTGCCGCCCGGCGTGACCCCCTCGCCCACGGCGACGCCGACCGCCTCGCCCACGCCCTCGACGCACACTTTTGTGGGCTATGTCTACGAGGGCGGCCTGGGTGATACGTCACGGCCACTGGCGGGGGTGGAGGTGCAGTTGCGGGGTTCGTGGGTGGCGGGGAACCCCGGCACCTATCTCCTGCGGGCGGTGACCAACGCCCAGGGGCGCTTTGAGCTGAACTATACCGGCAGCTTCCCCCACTATAGCCTGGTGGAGATAGATCCGCCCGGATACGTCTCTGTGGGGGCTGTCGCCGGCATGGGCGGCCTCGTCCCCGATTCCAGCGGCAACTGGGTCGAGTTTCGCGATCTAGCCCCAGGCGTCCATGAGGGCACCATGTTCTTTGACCGCCCTCAAGGCGAGGCAACCCTTACTCCAACCCCCACGGTGGGCACGCCCTCGCCGACAGCCGTGCCGCCCGGCGTGCCCATCTATACTTCGCGCCGGGCCGATATGGATACCTATCTGGAGTTGAGCAACCCCAACCAGAATTACGGCTCCATCGGGCATCTCCATGCCGGCTTGGGCACCAGCCCGCTGAAGACCATCCTGGTTTGGTTCGATCTCACCGATATTCCTCTGGGGGCCAATGTGACCGAGGCCACTTTGCGCCTCTATGGCCAGGATTTGACCGGAGGCGGCACCCTCCCCTTGACGGCCTTTGGCCTGAAGCGCCCCTGGCGTGAGATGGAGGCCACCTGGCGCAATGCCCGCAAAGATGACCCGTGGGCCCAGCCCGGCGCGTTGGATACGGCCTCGGATCGCGATAGCACCGGCGTGCTGAACACCTTCCAGGAGGGCGGCAAGGCCCAATCGTATGCTTGGGATGTCCGCGAGCTGGTGCAGGCGTGGTTGAGCGGTGCCCGGCCCAACTATGGCTGGGTGATCATCCCCACCGGATCTCGCGGGTTCAGCACGTTGGGGTTCTATTCCAGCGAGTTCAGCTTGTATGGCCTCCGTCCGTCCTTGGCCATCGTCTATACTTTGCCCACGCCCACCCCGACGGCCACCTTCACCCCCACGGCGACCCCCACCGAGACGCCCACCCTTACACCCACGGCCACATCCACGCCAACGCCCACGCCATGCCGTGTCTTTTTGCCGGCCATCCTCAAGCCCCGCTGAACCAGATCAGGTGAGACCTGACAGGTCTTTCAGACCTGTCAGGTCTTGCTTAATTCGGAGACTTTGACACCTGAATATAACTGGTGTATCCTGCAAGCAATCGGCCAAGGCGGCCTTGTGAAAGGAGTTGTATGAGTTTGATTCGAGAAGTTGGTGATCAAGTCATTCGCAACGTGGAAAAGGTCATCATCGGCAAACACCGCGAGGTGCAATTGGCCTTTGTGGCCATCCTTTGCCGGGGGCACATCCTCATCGAAGATGTGCCCGGCGTGGGCAAGACGATGTTGGCCAAATCCTTTGCCAAGTCCATCGGTTGCACTTTCCGGCGCATCCAATTCACGCCCGATCTTTTGCCCAGCGATATCACCGGTGTCTCGATCTTTAACCCCAAGACCCGCGAGTTCGAGTTCCGCCACGGTCCCATCATGGCTCAAATCGTCCTGGCGGACGAGATCAACCGCGCCACCCCCAAGACACAATCGGCGCTCTTGGAGTGCATGGAGGAGCGCCAGGTGACGGTGGACGAGCACACCTACCGCATGCCCGATCCCTTCCTTATCATGGCCACCCAGAACCCCATTGAATACGAAGGCACCTTCCCCTTGCCGGAGGCGCAGCTGGACCGCTTCCTCATGCGCATCAGCCTGGGGCACCCCAAGCCTGAGGAGGAGGTGCGCATCCTGGACGCGCAACAGCATGTCCACCCCATCGAGACCATCGGGCAGGTGATCTCGGTGGAGGAGCTGCTGCAGGTGCAAGAGCAGGTGAAGGATATCTATGTGGATCCTTTGATCAAAGAGTACATCGTGGCCCTGGTGAACGCCACCCGCACCTATCCCGATGTCTACCTAGGGGCCAGCCCGCGCGGCTCGCTGGCCCTTTACCGCACGAGCCAGGCGCTGGCGGCTTTGGAGGGGCGCGATTTCGTCATCCCGGATGATGTCAAAGTGTTGGCCGAGGCGACCTTGGCCCACCGCATCATTGTCAGTCCGTCAGCGCGGATCAAGAACGTGGATACCCGCGCCGTGGTGCAAGAGATCTTGAGCACGGTGCCGGTGCCCGGCACGCGGCCCCGTGGCGCCGGACGTTGAGGCTGAGCCCATGCGCATCCGCCCGGCCAACATCGGTGATCTCGAGCGCTGCGCCCGGATCGAGGCTTCCTTCCGCAGCGAATATGTCTGGCAGATGGAGGAACGGGAGACGCCGGAAGGAAGGGATATTTCCTTCCGGCGTGTGCGCGTGCCCCGGCCGGTGGAGGTGCACTATCGTCCCAGCGAGGAGGAGCTGACCGCAGACCTGCAGCGCAACGAGTGTTTTCTGGTGGCCGATCATCTGGGCGTCATCCTGGGCTACCTGGATATGACCGTGCGTCGAGGGCCTTGGCTCGGCTGGATCGAGCACTTGGTGGTGCACCCGGCCTATCGGAGGCAACATGTGGCCACGCGCCTGCTGGAGGCGGCGGAGCACTGGGCCCGGGGCAGCGAATTGCGCGCCATCGTCATCCCCGTGCAAACGAAAAACGATCCCGCCCTGTGCTTGTTGACCCGGCGGGGTTACTCCTTCTGCGGCTTTATCGATCGCTACTATGATGGTAGCGAGCTTTGCCTGCTCTATGCTCTCCGGCTCGGCTAGCACCGGCGCCGCGCGTGGTGGGTCAGATCAACTGCGGGACGGCAAGCGCCCTTGCCGGCCCGTTTTTTTCAGCTTGACACCGCCAACGAGACTGTGGCACAATAAAATCAGCTTCCCCGGTGAGGGGCAAGATCTCATCAGCCGAACAGGAGGTGAACCATGGTCAGTGGCAAGAGTGAAGAGGCCTTCTTCCCACGCAAATTGCTCATGGGCATGGTGGGAGGCGGGCGCGATGCCTTTATCGGCGCGGTGCACCGCCGCGCGGCGATGCTGGAGGGGATGGTCGAGTTCGTGGCCGGATGTCTCGCCTCGACGCCGGAGAAATCCAAGGCCTCGGGTAGGGATCTCTATTTGGCCGAGGACCGCGTCTATGGCACCTGGCAAGAGATGCTCGAGAAGGAGAGCAAGCTCCCCGAAGGCGAGCGGATCGATTTCGTCTCCATCGTCACCCCTAACCATCTGCACTATCCCATCGCCAAGGCCTTTGTGGAGGCCGGCTTCAATGTGGCCTGCGACAAGCCCTTGGTGCACACCGTGGAGCAGGCGCTGGATTTGGTGCAGGCCGTCAAAAAACACAATGTGGTCTTTGCCGTCACCTATAACTACACCGGCTACCCCATGGTCAAGCAGGCGCGCTACTTGGTGCAGAGCGGCGCCTTGGGCAAGGTGCAGAAGGTGATCGTGGAATATCCCCAAGGGTGGCTCTTGCAGCGCATCGAGACCGAGGGGCAGAAGCAGGCCGAATGGCGCACCGATCCCAAGCGCTCCGGCGTTTCGGGGTGCATCGGGGATATCGGCTCGCACTGCGAGAACCTGGTCTCGTACATCACCGGGCTGGAGCTGGAGGCCATCTGCGCCGATCTGACCATCTACGCCCCCGGCCGCCAACTGGATGACGACGGCAACATCCTCCTGCGCTTCAAGGGCGGGGCCAAGGGGATCCTCACCGCCTCACAGATCTGTCCGGGGCAGGAGAACAGCCTGCGCATCCGCGTCTGGGGCACCAAGGCGGGCTTGGAGTGGCATCAGGAGGAGCCGAACTATCTGTACGTGCGCAGCAACGACGGCCCGGAGCAGATCTACAAGCGGGGCAACGCCTATCTCTGTGAGGCGGCCAAGGCCGGCTCGCGCATCCCCGCTGGGCACCCGGAGGCCTTTATCGAGGCCTTTGCCAATATCTACAAGAACTTTACCGATACCATCCGCGCCAAGAAGCTGGGCATCGCCCCCAGCGAGATCATGCTGGATTTCCCCACCGTCGAGGATGGCGCCCGGGGCGTCTATTTCATCAACAAGGCCGTGGAATCCAGCGCCAGCAGCGTCAAATGGACGCCCATGGATTTCAAGCTGTAAGCCGAAACTGCAGAGAAAGGAGCATCTCCCATGGCAAGACCAGTTACCTTGTTCACCGGCCAATGGGCCGACCTGCCCTTGGCCGTGTTGGCCGAAAAGGCCGCCAAGTGGGGCTATGATGGCTTGGAGCTCGCCTGCTGGGGCGACCATTTCGATGTGGAAAAGGCCCTGGAGCAGGATGGCTATGTGCAGAGCCGTTGGGATATCCTCAATAAATACGGCTTAAAGTGTTTCGCCATCAGCACCCATCTGGTGGGCCAGTGCGTCTGCGACGATCCCATTGACGAGCGGCACAAGAGTATCCTCCCGGCCCGCATCTGGGGCGATGGCAAGCCGGAGGGCGTGCGCCGGCGGGCCGCCGAGGAGGTCAAGAACACCGCCCGCGCCGCGGCCAAGTTCGGGGTGAAGGTGGTGAACGGCTTCACCGGCAGCAGAATCTGGCACTGCTTGGCCATGTTCCCGCCTGTGCCGCCGGAGATGATCGAGGCCGGCTATCGCGATTTCGCCGACCGTTGGAACCCCATCCTGGATGTCTTTGATGAGGTGGGGGTCAAGTTCGCCCTGGAGGTACATCCCTCCGAGATCGCCTACGATTTTTGGACCACCCAGCGGGTCCTAGAGGCGATCAAACGCCGTCCGGCGTTCGGCATCAACTTTGATCCCAGCCATCTCTATTGGCAGATGGTGGATCCGGTGGCCTTTGTCTATGAATTCGGCGACCGCATCTACCACATGCATGTCAAAGAGTCCATCCGCGTCCTGGATGGGCGCAACGGCATCCTCGCCTCGCACCTGTTCTTTGGCGATCGCCGCCGGGGCTGGGATTTCGTCTCGCCCGGGCGCGGCGGGGTGCCCTTTGAGCGCATCTTCCGGGCGCTGAACGCCGTGGGCTACCAGGGGCCGCTCTCGGTGGAGTGGGAGGATAACGGCATGAACCGCGAGCAGGGCGCGCCGGAGGCCCTGGCCATGGTGCGGCGGCTGGATCTCACCCCCTCCAACGTGGCGTTTGACGCCGCCTTCAAGGCCTAAACGTCCGGCGCCTGCCGGTCAATACTCTGGGAGTGCCACACTGCGCCGCTCGGACGAGCCGGGCGGCGCAGCATTTTGGGCGCAACTCACGCCGGCCAGCACTGGCGGCCGCCATCTACCCGCAACACCTGGCCGGTGATGTACGAGGCGGCATCGGAGGCCAAGAAGGCGACGGCGCGAGCCACCTCGATGGGCCGGCCGTAGCGCTCCAGGGTGCCTTCCTCCACCAGCTTGGCGGGATCTACCTCGCGGCTATGCAGCCAGCGCTGGGTGACGGTATCGCCCGGGGCGACGACGTTCACCGTCACGTTGTAGGGGCGGAGCATGACCGCGAGGCAGCGGGAATAATGGTGCACGGCGGCCTTGGCGGTGGCATAGATGGCCGATTGTTCGCTTCCCTGGAGGCCGGCGATGCTGCCGATGTTCACGATCCGTCCGGCGCGCCGCTCCATCATCTGGGGCGCCACGGCGCGGCAGCAGAGGATGCACGTCAGCAAGTTGCGGTTGAGCACAGCCTGGAGGTCTTCCAGGGAGATGAACACCGCATCGTTGCGCGATGGCTTGCCGGCGTTGGGGGCGTCAAGCCCGCGGGCGCCGATATCGCCGCCGGCGCAGTTGACCAGGATGTCGATGCGCCCGAAAGCCTCGCCGATCTGGGCGACGATCCCCTGGACCACCGACTCGTCGGTGAGATCGCCCCAGACGGGCAGCGTCTGCACGGCGTGGGCGGCGGCCAGCTCCAGGGCCACCGCCTCCAGCGATTCCCCCTCACCAAAGGCCCGGGGCGAGGTGGGCGTTGTCCCGTGGACCACCACCTGCGCCCCCAGGCTGGCCAGGTGATCCGCGATGGCCCGCCCGATCCCGCGGGATGAGCCCGTGACCCACGCGACCCGGCCGTAAAGTAAGCGCTCGCTCATGATCCTCATGCTCCTTCGTTGTGTCGTAGATATCCTTCACGCGTCTTGTGTGCTCGCCGCGAGCCACTCCTCCGTTGCGCCCTCCACCCGCACCCTGCGGATGAGCCCGCGCGCCGTCAGCCGCTCCAAGAGGCGCCGCCATTCCCAGTCGCTCCAGCGAAAGAGCCGCTGCACGGCCCGCTCCGGCTGGGCGATGACGTTGTGCAGGTAGCGCAACAGCAGGGTGGTCATGGCCTCGTCGGTGCTGATCTTGCGCGCCGCCTCGGGGATGTGGGGGAAGCGGCGGATGAACAGGTCGTATACATAGGCATAGCCCCAACGGTTGGCGTCGGAGATGCCCACCTTGACGATCTTGAGCTCCACCTGGAGCTCCGTCAAGGCGCGCTCGAAGCGGCGGGCGTTCTCGCCGCCGCCGTACAGCCCTGCCGCCTGGCGCAGATGGCTGGTGGGCATGGCCCCTTCCTTGAGCAAGGCCTCATAGATATTCTTGGCCTCCACGCTCAAGCGGCCCTCGTGATATTGCTCCAAATAGTCCTCTATATCGCCATAGTTGGGCGAGAGGGCATAAAAGTGGGGCAAAAGGTCCAGGGCCACCAGGGTGGGTTTGGCCCGCAGGAGCTTGCCGTAATAGATCTCGCCACGGGTGGGCAGGGTGTCTTTCCAATCCCAGGTGCGCCCCACATCGGCATCGAAATGGTCGTCGGTGAGGGAACGGCGGCTGCCGCAGACGGCCGCCCACAACGTAGGGATCTCTACCTCGCGGTCGCCAAAGAGGTAGCAGAACCCCACCTCGTTGACGAACTGGAGCGCCTGGGCCTCCGTCGTCACCCGCAGGGCGGGGGTGCGGTGATAGCGCAGATCGCGCAGGGCCTCGAGTGCCTCAAGGGTGTAATCCACGTTCATGGTGCAGCCACCGTAACTCATCCGCCACGGGCGGCCAGTTTGCGGCGAAACTGGGCCGTGAGGGCGGGCACCACCTGAAAGAGATCGCCGACGATGCCATAGGTGGCCAGGTCAAAGATCGGCGCCTCCGGGTCGGTGTTGATGGCCACGATCACCCGCGCGGTGGACATGCCCGCCCGGTGCTGGATGGCCCCCGAGATGCCACAGGCGATGTACAGGTCCGGGCGCACCGTGCGCCCCGTCTGCCCCACCTGGTGGGCGTAGGGGATCCAGCCGGCGTCCACGGCGGCCCGGGAGGCGCCCACCGCTCCGCCCAACACCTGGGCCAGCTCGCGCAAAAGGGCAAACCCCTCCGGCCCCTTGACGCCCCGTCCGCCGGCGACGATGATCCGCGCCTCGGCCAGGTTCACCTCTTGGGGCGCGGGGATGAAATCCAGCACCTTGGTGGCGATCTCCTCCTCGCGGACTTGGACGGGCACGGAGATGATCTCTCCTTGGCGCGTGGGGTCGGCCTGGGGCAGATCAAAGACCCGGTGGCGCACCGTGGCCATTTGCGGGCGATGATGGGGCGTGAGGATGGTGGCCATGATGTTACCGCCATAGGCCGGGCGGGTCTGGCGCAGTTGGCGCGTCGCGGGGTCCACCTCCAGGGCGGTGCAATCGGCGGTGAGGCCGGTGTGCAAGAGGGTGGCCACCGCGCCGGCCAGGTCACGCCCGCGGGCGCTGGCGCCCAAAAGCAAGATCTCGGGCTTGTATTGGCGGGCCAGCTCCACCAGGATGCGGGCGTAGGGTTCGGTGCGATAGTGCCGCAACACGGGATCATCGGCCAGGAACACCCGGTCGGCGCCGAAGGCGATGGCCTGGCGGGCCACCTGGTCCACCCCCTGGCCCAGGACGCAGGCTGTGAGGGTTGTGCCCAGTTGGTCGGCCAGAACGCGTCCTTGGCCCAGCATCTCCCAGGAGATGCCGCCGGCGACGCCATCGAATTGTTCCACCCAGACCCACACGCCGCGATACGTGCCCAGGTCCTCCACCGGCTCTTCTGGGCGCGGCAGGCTCAAGGCGTGGACAGGACATTCCTCCAGGCAGGCTCCACAGGCGGTGCAGGCCTCGCTGACCACCGCCACGTCGTGCACCAAGCTGAGGGCCCCCACGGGGCAGACCTCCACGCAGGCGCCACAACCGATGCACGCCTCCACATCTATGCGCAACAGTGCCATCAGCCCCCCCTCAACCTAAATGACCTTAGCGGCCAAGAGTTTGTCAGAGAGTTTGTCGGCGATCTCCTCGACGGTCTCGCCGGTGATCCAAATGACCTCGCCCTCCCGTTTAGGCGGGGTAAAGATCTTGACCACCTTGGTGGGCGAGCCCTCCAGCCCCAAAAAGCGCCGCTCCACCGGCAGTTCGGCGGCGGTCCAGATTGGGATCTCCATCTTGCGGGCCATGCGGATGCCCCGGAAGGTGGGGTAACGGGGCTGGTTGATATCCTTCACCACGGTGAGCAGGGCCGGCAGGCGGCTGCGGGCCACCTCTATGCCCTCCTCCAAGAGCCGCTCCACCTCGATGGTGCCCTGGGATGGGTCCAGGTGGCGGATTTTGGAGACGTAAGTGAGCTGAGGAAGGCCCAGTTGGTTGGCGATCCCCGGCCCCACTTGGCCGGTGTCGCCATCAATGGCCTGGCGCCCGCAGAGGATCAGATCCACCTGGCCCAGCTTTTTGATGGCCCCGGCCAGGGTGTAGGCGGTGGCCCACGTATCGGCGCCGGCGAATTCGGGGGCGCTGAGCAGAATGGCCGCGTCGCAGCCCATGGCCACGGCGTCGCGCAGCTCCTTTTCGGCGTGGGGCGGCCCCATGGTGAGCACCGTCACCGTGCCGCCGTGGACTTCCTTCAGCCGCAGGGCCTCCTCGATGGCATAGGTATCAAAGGGGTTGATGATGGAGGCCACCCCCTCGCGGATGAGGGTGTTGGTCTCCGGATTAAAGCGCACAGCGGTGGTATCGGGCACCGATTTGATGCAGACGATGATATGCATGGAGCCATCTCCTCCAGAAAATCTCTTGTTTCTCTCCGTGTGCTCCGCGTCTCCGTGTTTTGAGAGCATCCAGAGGTTCCCTCACCACGGAGTCACGGAGAGCACGGAGAATCTTCTGTTCCTCTCCGTGTGCTCCGCGTCTCCGTGTTTTGAGAGCATCCAGAGGTTCCCTCACCACGGAGGTCCGGAGGCGCTGGACAACACTGTATCCGGATGCCGTGAGCAAGTATAGCACCCAGCTCAAGCCGAGGCAAAGACGCCGGCTGTTTTTCCTCTTGCCTGGGCCGTTGCTGAGGATTAGAATATGTCACAGGCTCGACCTGTCGGCTTCCCGGATCCGCCCTCGCATGGCGGCCGGCGGTTCAGCCCAAGCCCGAGCGGCAAGCTTCTTCTGAGCAGCCGTTGTCCCACGGTTGCTGAGGGTTGACGCTTACCAGCTCTTTGCCAAGGAGGCGCGATGAAACCGACCCCCATCAACCTGGCCGAGGCCATCTTTGAGCCTTTTTGGGATCCCCAGCTCAGTGGCTTGGCCCAATGGACCGTGGAGCCGGGCCCGGCCCACGGCCTCAAAGTGACCCAGTTCTGGTGCTGGGTCAATTTCGAATGGACCCGCAGACCCGCCTCTGGCCCAGCCCTGCGCATGTGGCGGCAGTTCGACCTGGATTGCACCGGCTACGATCACCTCCTGGTCTCGGTGATGGCGCCGGAGGGCTCTATCTTGCGGGTGATGGCCACCACCGACCGAGGGAGGGTGACGTACGTCGCGCCGCCCGCGCCCAAGCTCAAGAAGGAACACGCCATAGACCTGCAAGGCGCCGGCCGCATCGGCACCATCACGCTGGAGATCGAGGCAGCGGAGAATGGCGCGGCCGCGGGCTGGTTCAACTGGCTGGGGCTACAGAACGCGGCGCTCTTGCCCCGGTACCTGGCTGAATGGCGGCGCTTCGACGCGGCCTGGGCACCTTATCTCCAACCGGAGAGTTACACGCCGAGTTTCCGGCCCACCTACGGTTTGCTGGTGAACGATGAGGAGCTGGACGCTCTGCGGGCCGCCCACCTCGCCGCCCAGGGGGATTCGCCTTTTGCCCGCGCTGCCCGCGAGGCGGAACGGGGCTTGGCCCCGCGCTGGGGGATGTCGGCCAGGCCGGCGCCTCCGCGCCCCAGCGGGGAAGAGGGGGCGTGGGGCGTCCCGGAGGAACTGGTGACCGATTTCCTCAATATCGGCAACGACACCCGCTATAACCGCGAGCGGGAGCATGGCTTGGTGTTGGTGGGCCAGGGGGCGCGGGCGGCCATGGCCGGCATACTCCTCAAGGATCCCCGCCTGCTGCGCCTGGCAGCGCGCTATGCCATGGCTTTGGCCTTCTGCGGCCGCTGGGATTGGGGGATGATCTCCCATTTCCCCGGCAGCAGCTTTGAGGTGCGCTCCTTCGTGCAGGCCTACGTCTTGGAGGATCTGGCCCTGGTGCTGGACCTGGCCGGGGAGCTGTTCACCCCCGTGGGGCGCGATCTGCTCCTCCGGCGTATCGCCGAGGACGGCCTGGGCAATATCAATTTTAACGCCTGGAAGCACGAGTACATCCATCACTGTAACCAATTGCCTGCCTTCTCGGCGGGGCGCATCCTGGGCTATGCCCTCTTGGAGCGCCACTGGCCGCGGGTGCGCCCTTATCAGGAATTGGCCTATCAAGATTTGGTCGCCAGCCTAAACGATACCATCCTGCCCGATGGCGGCTATGTGGAGGGCCCCTCCTATTTCCTCTATGCTCTGGGCAAGGGGGGCGAGGCCCTCTACTACCACGCGCGCTCGCGCGGGAGAAAGCTGGCCGATCTCTTGCCGGAGCGGCTCCAACGTTCCGCCGCCTTTGCCGCGGCGCTCCTTTCCACCGACGAGGAGGCCGAGGTCATCCCCATCTGTGACGCCCACGCCCAGGCCAATCCGGGGGCGCTGGCCATCCTGGCTGCTGCCCTGCCCCAGAGCCCTTGGGTCACGCTTTTCCGCAAGGCCCTGGCCCGCGAAAAGGCCTTGCCGCCCTCCCTTTTGACCTTGAACCTGGCCGCTCAGATCCCTGCCCAAGGACCGGAACCGGAGCCTTTCGTCTGTCTACCGGAGATGGGGCCCATCGCCTCCACTCGCAAATTGGGTGACGCGTGGGTCAAACTCTTTATCCAGGGGAACAAGGCCGGCGCCGGCCACACCCACGAGGACAAGGGGAGCTTTGTGCTGGAATTCGCCGGCCAGACCTTTGCCCTGGACCCCGGCACCTGCGATTATTCCAGCCCCTTTTCCATCATCCTCAAGAACTGCGAACGTCACAACATGCTCGTGCCAACGGGCCTGGCCGAGCGGCCCCACCCCCAAAGCCCGCTGCTGGTGGATGTCAAGCCTCGGGGTGAGGGCGATGCCACCCGCTTCCATGCCGAGATAGACGCCACCCCCGGCTGGGAGGGATACTACACCAAGTGGGTGCGCACGTGGGATTCGCCCGCGCCGGATCAACTCACCATCACGGATACGTATGCCTTGGCCCAGGGTGAGGGCGTCGCGTTCTACTGGCAGACCCAGCGGGAGGTGGAGGTGCACGGGCGGACCATCATCCTTTTGGGGAAACGGGGGCGGGTGGTGATGGAGGCCCCGGAGGAGTGCGCCGTGCGGGTGGATGAGCTGCCCCTCTTGGGCGGCGCGGTGCAGAAACGCATCGCCATCACCAAGCAGGGAAGGGAAGGCCAAATCTCCATCGCCATAAAACTGGAGCGCATAGACGCCGCGCCACAGCCGGTATAAGAGGTAATGAGCGCGATGGCCGCGTTTGTTTGGTGCTGATGGCTGCTAGCTGAACGCTACGAGGAGGTGAGCCATGTTGCAGGGGATCTATTGGCTAGGGCACGCCAGCTTTCGGATCGAGGACACGGTGACGATCTACATTGACCCGTGGAAATTGAAAAAGGGCCCGGCCGCCGACCTGATCTTGGTCACCCACGACCATCATGACCATCTTTCGCCCCAGGATATTGCCAAGATCAGCAAGCCGGGCACGGTGATCATTTGTCCTGCCCCGTGTGTGGCCAAGCTCAAGGGGGATGTGCGCCCCATCGCGCCGGGGCAGACGCTGCAGGTGGGCCAGGTGACCGTGGAGGCGGTGCCGGCGTATAACCCCGGCAAGCCCTACCATCCCAAGCAAGCGGGGAACGTGGGCTATATCGTCGAGGTGGGGGGGCGGCGCATCTATCACGCGGGCGATACCGACCTCATCCCAGAGATGGCCACCATCCGCTGCGATGTGGCGCTGTTGCCTATCGGCGGCACCTACACCATGAACGCTGAAGAGGCGGCCCAGGCGGTGCAACGGATCAAGCCCAAGACGGTGGTGCCCATGCATTGGGGCGATATCGTCGGCTCCAAGGGCGATGTGGCCCGCTTCCAGAAGCTGGTGCCCCAGAGCGTGGAGGTGGTCGTCTTGCAGCCGACCGCCTGATCAGTGATAGCGCACCACGCGAAAGCGGTACATCTTGTAAGGCTCGCCGGGCCGGATCCAGGCCTTGCGCAAGGCGATATCCACCTGTTGGGCGGGGGTATCCACCCCTTCCAGGTCGGGCAAGAGCAAACCACGGCGGCGGCCGCTCTCCACGATGACGCCGTACACCTTGGGATCCAGCTCCTTGAGAGAGGCGATGGGCTCCGGCTCGGTGAGCACGTCCACCGAGATCTCTAGATCGGCCAGCTCGTCCGGCCGCACCGGCGGGAAGCGGGGATCGCGGGTGGCGGCGCTGATGGCGTTGGCGATGATTTCCTTGGCCACATTCTCCTGCATCGGCTCGATGGTACCGATGCAGCCCCGCAGCTCGCCTCCTTTATGCAGGGAGACAAAGACGCCCGCCTTGGCCTGCATCTCCGGAGTCAGCTCGGCGGGCGGGGCGATCACCCGCCCGGTCCGCACATAGGTTTCGATGGTCTGTCGCGCCAAGCGCACCAAGGGATGTTCTTCGGTTGCCATCTTGCTTGCCCCTTTCCTTCCGCGGCCTCCGTTGGCCGTTATCCTAGCGCAGAAGGTCGCCCTTGGCAAGAATCAGCGCGGCAACAGTTGCCGCAGTTGCGCCGGATGGTCGGTGATGATGCCATCCACCCCCAGGGCGATCAGCCGCCGCATCTCTGCCGGCTCGTTCACCGTCCACACGTTCACCCGGTAGCCCTGGCGGTGGGCGGTCTGCAGCATCTCGCGGTCCACCAGGCTCTGCTCAGGGTGGAGGGCCTGGGGTTGCACCAGGGGGCGCGCCCAGGCGCGGGAGAGGTAAAGGGGCATGCGCGGCGCGTAAAGCAGGGCGCGGCGCAATTCGGGGGCGGCCCGCTTCATGCGCCATAGGGCCATGGGGTTAAAGGAGGAGATGAGCACGGTATCCGCCAGGTCGCGGGCGCGGATCATCTCGGCGATCTCTTCCTCCAGGCCATCATCGCGCAGGCCGCGCCCTTTGATCTCGATATTGATGCGTAGCTTGCCCCCGAACGCATCCAGCACCTCTTGCAGGAGGGGCACCCGCTCGCCGGCGAATTGGGGCGCGAACCAAGAGCCCGCGTCCAGTTCGCGCAGGGCGTAAAGGGGCATGGCCGCCACGGGGCCGGCGCCGTTGGTGGTGCGCTCCAGGGTGTCGTCGTGGATCACCACGATCTCGCCGGTGGCGCAGCGCATCACATCCAGCTCGATGCCGTCGGCATCGGCCTCCAGAGCCGCGCGAAAGGCCGCCAAGGTGTTCTCCGGGGCCACATCCCGTGCCCCGCGATGGGCAAAAACCAGGGGTTGTTCCAGATAAAAATCATCCGCCGGCAACATGATCACCTCCACAAAACGTCATTCGGCCATCGGTTCAGGGGAAGGAGCGCTCGGTCCATTCGGCGGGATCCACAGGCACGCCGCCCACTTGCAGCTCCCAATGGAGATGCGCCCCGGTGACCAAGCCCGTGGCGCCCACCTTGCCCAAGATGTCGCCGGCGCCCACTTTTTGCCCCACTGTCACCTCGATGGCCGCAAGATGGTAATAACCGCTCACCACCCCGGCGCCATGGTCCAGGATCACCGCGTTGCCCCGCACCTGAAGTTTCTCTGCCAGCACCACCACCCCGGCGGCGGGGGCGCGGACGATGTCGCCCACCTCGCCGGCCAGGTCCACCCCCGCATGGTACGAGGATAGCTGGCCGTTGTACAAGCGCCGCGTGCCAAAGGCGGAGGTGATGCGGCTGGCCACGGGCCAGGCGAAACGCCCCTGCCAGAGGATGCGGGGCGAGAGGAGGGCGTAAAGGGCGGCCACCCGTTCAGCCTCCGGACGCGAGATGGCCGGATCCAGCAATTTGCTCACCTCCGGCGTGAAGGAGATGGTCTCGCTGGCATAGCTCCCCGGCACGACGTGCAACAAGGTCTCCAGCGACACTTGCTGCCCGTCCTGGCCTTCGATGGTGATTTTCACCCCTCGGCTCCCCGGCGTAGCCACGGCTGCCACGCCCCACAAGGCGACGTGCTGCAGGCCATCCTCCGAGACGAAATAGAGGGGCCGCCCCTCGATGGTTCCCCGGACGCGGGCCATGCGGTTGCTGGTCACCCGCAGCGCCACGCTATGCCCCTGGGCCACCGAGGGTTGGCTCAGCTCCACCTGCGCCTGCAGGGGCGGCAGCGTGGGAGTCGGCGTGGCTGTGGGGGTTGGCGTGGGGCTGGGCGTGGGCGTGGTGGTGGCTGTGGCCGTGGCGGTGGGCGAAGGCGTGAGGGTGGCCGTGGCGGTGGCGGTGGGTGTTGGGGTGGGCGTCGCCGTGGGCCATAATACCCCACAGCCCGCCAGCACAAGCGCCGAGAGCACCGAGATCACCGCCGTGGCCAGGCCGTGCCGCCACATGGCTTCCCTGACCGTCTTGCGCCGCGCCATGGGGTCACCCGCCATAGTTTTCCTGGTTCCAACGCCGCCCTTCGTCCAACATGGCCAGGTAATTCCGCAGGGGGATGTAATTCGCCACGGTGTTCCCCGTGCCCAGGGCCCAGGTGCCGGAGGGGCCCAAGGCGTCTAACAGTTGCCGGGTGCGGGCGCGCACGGCGGCCTCGCTCCCCCGCGCCAGGAGGTCCATATCCACGCCGCCCAGCAGGGCGATGCGCCGGCCGTAGCGGGCGTGGACGCTCTCCACCGGCTCGATCTTGTCTTCAAAAGAATGTTTGGCGTCGATCTGGACGGTGTCGATGAGGTCATCCATGATGGCGGATAGGTTGCCGCAGGAATGCAGGGCGAAGGGCAGACCGTGGTCGTGGACCAGTTCCACCAGGCGTTGCTGGCAAGGAAAGACGAACAGGCGCATCATCTGGGGCGAGATAAAGGTGCCCGAGACATGGCCCATATCATCGCCGACGAAATAGGCCAGGAAACCGTCCATGTCGATCAAGCTGTGGCAGGTGTTGAGCAGGGTATACGTGACCCGCTGGAACATGGCATAGACCAGATCGGGCTGTTCATAGAGGCCCAGGGCCAGGTTCTCGTAACCCATGAGCCACATGACCCATTCCAGCACGCCGCCGGCGCCCAGGGCGATGGCGCCCATGTCGTCGGGCAGTTCCTCCAGCAGCACCTCGGCCGGGGTATAGTCTATATGCTCCGGCCTGGGCCAAGGGTAGGCCTCGAACTCGGCCCAGGTGGTGATGCGGCCGGTGGTAGAGTTATCCCAATGGCGCGCGCCTCGGGAGAGCGCCGCCGTATCCGCAGCCACCGCCGTGGCCCGTTGCAAACCCGAGGCGAGCTGCACGGGAACGTAATCATAGCCCAATTGGCGGTAGAAGGCGATAAGGCTGCGGGCGCGGGCGCGATGGGCCTCCTCACCCTGGGCCTCGGCGGGCACCATGGGGTGCCCCAAGACCGCCTCCATGATGGGCTCGTCCGCAAAAAGCTCGATAAAGGGCACCGGCCCAGGCCGGCCCTCGTGGCGCAAGATACTGGCCAAACGGTCGGGATTAGGGGAGGGCTGATACATTGCTCGTCTCCTTTGGGTAGCTGGTTCCATTATACCCTCGCCTGTGAGCTTCGGCAAGGATGGAAAGGGCAGCTGGCTCTAAGGTAGCTCTATGGGATAGCCCCAAGCATTGAACCAGCCCACCACTTGGCTCCAGAGACCGGTCAGGAGGAGCACGCCCATGAGCACCAGGAGGGCGCCGCCGACCATGGAGACCGCGCGGAGGCAGCGGCCGGCCCGCTGGAGGACCGGCCGGGCGATATCCAAAATGCCGGCCAGGACCAGGAAAGGGAGGCCGAGGCCCAAAGCGTAGAAGGCCAGGAGGAGCGCCCCATGACCCAGGGTGCGGCTATCGGCGGCCAGGAGGAGGATGGCCGAGAGGGTTGGCCCCACGCAGGGCGTCCAGCCGGCGGCGAAAACCAGCCCGATGACGAAGGAAGAGACATAGCCCTTGCGCTGGCCGCGCCATTCCAGGCGCTTTTCCATGTTCAACCAGGGGATGGTGATCACCCCCATAAAGTGTAGCCCCATGACGATGAGCAGCAGCCCACCGCCCTTGAGGAGATAGGGCAAGGCGGGGTAGAGCAAGTGTCCCACCAGGCCCGCCGTCGCCCCTAGAAGGACAAAGAGGAGGCCAAATCCCAAGACAAAGGCTAGGGCATGGACCAAGGCCGCCAGCCGCCGGGTGCCCTTCAGCTCTTGGAGGGCGGTGCCGGTCATGTAGCCCAAATAGATGGGCACCAAGGGCAAAACGCACGGGGAAAAGAACGCGATCATTCCTGCCAGAAAGGCGGCCAGGGCCGAGATGCCGGCTAGTTCCATGTCAACTCCCATCGCGCAAAGCCTGGCTCGTCTCCCGGTGCACCTCGCCCATTCCCTCCTCCAGATAGGGGAAGGCCAGCCAAACACAGGCCACGCCGAACAGGGCGCCGGTGAGCAGCCGGCTCCACCAGGTGCTCTCCCAGAAGCCCAGCAACTGGCCTGTGCCATCGATGGCCAGGGGGAGGATCAACGCCAAGAAATAACGCCAGGGCAGCGGTTTGATGCGCCGACGCAAGGGCCCAAAGAGCAGGCCGGCGAGGAGCATGGCCCCATAGATGGCCACATCGCGCTGGCAGATGGCGATCTTGAAGCCGATCTCCGGCGCGCCCGTATAACGCTGGGGGACGGCTCCTCCCCCCAAAAAGGCGCTCAATTCCTCGTAGGAATAAACGGCCTGGGGGCCAAAAAGAAAAAAGGAACGCTCCGGCAATTGATGGCACAGGGGCCGAAAGAGGAGATAGATCGCGTCGGCCCCGCGGGGATGCCCCGCCCAGCGCAGGATGGGGGCCAAGACGGGAAGGCCCAAATACAACGCCAACGCCAGGTTGGCCAGGAGCAGCCAGTGGGCGCTGATGCCGTTGAGCAGGCGCGTCAACCGGCGGGTGAGCTGCAGTGTCCAACGGTCCAGGTTCTCGCGGCGGGATGTCTCCACGTTGGCCTCAAGGGGAGGGATGCATAAGTGCATTGACATAATTGCGCAGGGCCTGTTCCGTTAAGGTGCCCACGTGGACGGCCTTGATCACGCCGTGTTCATCCAGAAAGATGCTGGTGGGGATGCCATAAACGTAATAAGCGGCCCCGACCTGACCGCTTTTATCCAGCAGGATAGGAAAGGGCATGTTCAATTGTTTGACGAAGGAGGCCACCTTGGCCGGATCCTCCCGAAGATTGACGGCTATGATCTCGAACCCTTGCCCCTGAAGCTCGTGATAGAGCTTGACCATGTAGGGGATCTCGATGCGGCACGGCCCACACCAGGTGGCCCAAAAGTTCAGCATGACCTTTTGGCCGCGAAAGTCGCTCAAGGAGTGGGGTTTGCCCTGTAGGTCGTTCAGGGTAAAGTCTTGGGCTTGGTCGCCGGCCTTGGGAGGGCGCGATGCCTGCGCTGCACCCGTGGGCGCCGGCAAGGGGCCCATGGGCCGAGAGGGCGTGGCCACGGGTGCGGCCGTCGGCGCCGGCGCGCAGGCGGAAAGCACCAGGGCCACCATCAGCCCAATCACAAGAGACACACGTCGGCGCCCTAGGACCACCTGTTTCCCTCCAAGACTTCCTTGGTCTTTATCTTAGCGCATCTTGCCACGGGCGGCAAACGGGCGGGCCTCGGCCTAGCCGGAGACGGGATAACCGATATCCTCCAGCACCGCCTTGGCCCGGGCCAGGGCTTGGGGGTCGGCATAGGCCAAAGTGATAGTTTTGTTGGGCACATCCACCTCCACCTCGCCGATCCCCTGGACGTTGGCCAGGGCGCGCTTGATGGTCATGGCGCAATGCTGGCAAGAGATGGCGGGAGCTTTGAGGGTGGTTTTCTGTGACATGGCAAGCCTCCTTCACGGTTGGCGACCGTTTCGCGTCGGTTGCTTGGGCTGGGGGCCATGGCGATGGCGCCCCATAACCTTACCCCACTAGGGTATATACATCATAATAGTTTTTCCGGCTCTTGTCAAACCGTTCAGGGGCGGCCCCCGGCCGCCATTTTGCCCCGCATCAGGGACATCCTATAATAGCGCAAGGTTTCGGCCGCCCCGCTACATGCCTGCCCCTGTTGCGGGTAGATGGCGCCGGCGAGCAGCCTAGTTTCACGGAGGTGTCCATGGCCACTTGCCGCAGGTCTCCCGCCAAAGGCGGGACCGCCCTCGAATGGGTGGAGGGGGAAACCGTCTTGAGCCGCCTGGTGGTGGAGGATCTTTGCCTACGCATCGGGCCCATCGCCGTGCGTTGCGGCGGGATCGCCAACGTCAGCACGCCCCGCGAGTACCGCATGAAGGGCTATGCGCGACAGCTTTTATCTGAGAGCATCGCCTTTATGCATGCTGAGGGCTACCTCATCTCGGCCCTCTTTGGCATCCCCAATTTTTACCAAAAGTTCGGCTTTGCCTCGGCGCTGATGGATTGCGAGACCACCATTGCCACCCGCGATGCCGAGACGGCGACGGCCCGCTATCCGGTGCGCCCCTTCCAGCCTGAGGATGCCCGCGCCCTCGTCACGCTCTATGAACGGCGCAACGGGCAGCGTTCCGGCAGCGTCCTGCGCAACCCAGAGACCTGGCGCGAGTTCCGCCGCGGTAGCCAATGGACCGATCGGGTGGGCGCCTTTGTGGTGCTGGATGGCCAGGAGATCATCGGCTATGCCTCCTACAATCTGGATCCCTGGCGCTATGCCATCGGCGAGGTGGGCTATGCCGATGGGCGGGCCTTCAGCACCCTTTTGGCCCACATGGCCCAACAGGCCATCGAGCGGCGCGTGGAGCATATCATCGTCCACGCGCCGCCCGATGATCCTTTTTTGCAGTATTGTCGCCGTTATGGCTGCGAGATCAAGCTGATCTACCGGCGCCAGGCGGGAGGGATGGCGCGGATCATCCGCCAGACGGAGCTCCTGGAGGCGGTGCAACCGCTTTTGGCGGCCAGGCTCCGGGCCGCCGGCCAAGAGGGGGCGCTGGGCACCCTGGTGTGCAAGACGGACCTGGGCGAGGATGCCCTCGTCTTCGGCGGCGGGCCGAGCTATACTTTGGCGCTGCCCCAGTGGATGTTGTTGCAACTTTTGCTGGGATATCGCCCCGTCGAGGACGCGCTTTTTGAGACGGAAGCGCGGGCGGATGAGGCCCTGCAGCCTCTCCTCCCCGTCCTCTTTCCGCAGGGATACCTTTATATCGCCATGTCCGATCGTTTCTAAGCGAGGGCGAAAGTTGCAAGGCGCGATCACGCCTTTGCAGAGGATCCCGTGGCGTTTGCTTCGGGGGGCACCTGGCGCAAGCTGAGGCTGATGCGATGTTTCTCCGGCTCCACCGCCAGCACGAGGAAGGTCAGCTCCTCGCCCTCGGTGACGACGTTGCTGGGATCGCCGAAATCCCCTTCGGCCAGCTCCGAGGCGTGGACCAAGCCCTCCACGCCCGGCTCCAGCTCCACAAAGGCGCCGAACTTGACCAAATGGCTGACGGTGCCTTGCACCAATTGCCCGGGCCGATACCTTGCGGCGACGGATTCCCAAGGATCTGGGCGGGTGCGCTTGAGGCTGAGGGCGATCTTTTCCGCCTCGCGATCAACCCGGAGCACCATCACCTCCACGGTCTGTCCCACCCGCAGCACCTCCTTGGGGTGCTTGGTCCGCTCCCAGGAGAGCTCGGAGATATGGATCAGCCCGTCCACGCCGCCCAGGTCCACAAAGGCGCCGAAATCGCGCAAGCTGCTCACGGTGCCGGTGCGGATCTCGCCCTCGCGCAGCGTTGCCCAAAGCTCTTCCCGTTGCTGCGCCCGCCACTCGCGGCGCGCGGCCCGCTCCGAAAGGACCAGCCGTCGGCGCCGGCGGTTGACCTCGATCACCTTCAGCGGCAGTTCCTGGCCCACCAGGTCTGCCCAGCTCTCCTCAGCCTCGCCCTCGGTGGTCCTCGGCGCGTGGGTGATGATCTGCGAGGCCGGCACAAACCCCTGGAGCGTGCCCACCGCGCAGAGCAGCCCCCCCTTGTTGTAGCCGGTGATCTTGGCGCGGATGATCTCGCCACTTTCCAAGAGTTCTTGTGCGCGGAGCCAATCCTCATACTCTTTGGCCAACCTGAGCGAGACGACCAGCTCGTCCTCGCGGTCGTTGGCGTGCATCACGTACACATACACCGTCTGGCCAACCTTGAGGGCCTCGCGTTCCTTGGGGCTTAGCTGTTGCACTTCCCGAGGAGATACGATGGCATCCCTCTTGGCGCCGATATCGATGATGATCTCGTCCGGGCGAACACTCAAAATAGTCCCTCGGCGAACATCACCCCGCATCGGGGTGATATAATCGTACGCCGATTCCATTTCCGTCCACAAAGAGGCGAAATCCTCCTCGCCTTGGGCGGTGTTGCGGTTGCGCTCTGTCATGTTCGCCCTCACAATCGGTGGGTTGTGGCTGCCTGTATCCCCTCCATCTCCGTGCTTCCGGGGCGCGCCGTGCGCCGGTCTTGCTGCTGGGTGACGAGATGGCCCTGCGGTTATCCGTGATCGGATCGATGTGTGCTGTATTGGCTTGGGATTGATCTACCTTGATTATACCCGCGGATGAGGGCCTTGTCAATGAATATTGACAGACGCCGGATCTCGCCTTACACTGTGGGCAGAAAGGGGGCACGATGGACGAGGTAGCACCGGGCAGCGACCACGGGGGGATGAAAGACGCTGTCTGGCGGGGAGTGGATCTTTCGGGGGTGACCCTGGTGCTGGGGGTGGGCACAGGCCAGTTGGTCGCCCTGCTGAAGCAACAAGCGGCGCTGGCCGGCGGTAATTTGGTGGTGCTCAGCCCCCACATGCGGGAGCTGAGCCCTCTGGTGCCGTTGCAGCAAGGGCCGCTGACCCTCATGCGCGGGCGCTGGCGGCAGATCCCCCTGCAAAGCGAGACGGTGGATCTCCTCGTCATCAATGGCGTCTTGCGTGAGGTGCCGGAGGAGAGGCTGGAGCAGGCTTTTGAGGAGTTTTGGCGCGTCCTCGTGCCGGGGGGACATTTCCGCATCGCCGATATCATCGAGCCGACCGAGGCAGCATACAACCAGGCCTGGGCGCTGCGTAACGCCATCGTGCGCAAGCTCAGCCGCGCCCTGGATCGCCCGACGGCCCTGGCCGTCAACCTGCAGCGGGCGGCCCTGGCCCTGCGCGCCGTGGGGTTCGAGGATGTGGCCGTATCGCTCTTGCCCGGTTCGCCCCTCACCGAATCCTGGCTGGAGGATACCGTCAACGCCCTGTACACTATGGCCGGCCGCCTGGCCGACCGCAAGCTGCGTGACGAGATCCTGCTTCAAGATATCAAACGACTGATCGCCCTCTTTGGCCAAGGGGGCCAGCGCGCCGCCGAGCGCTTTGTGTTGCGGGGCCGCAAGGCCGGCGACCTGGCGCTGGATATGGAGGCCTCCTTCACCGAACAGGACCTGCTGAGCCCCTAAGGCCATCGGTTCGGTGAGGCGGCCCTTTGGGGCCGCCTCACCGGGCGGCGCCCGATCATTCGGGCAGGACGACGATGGCATCCACCTCGATGGGGATGGTCATGTTCGATTGCACCGTGGTGCGGGCGGGGTAGGGGGCGGAGAAAAAGGTTTTGTACACCTCGTTGAACACGGGGAAATCGGCCATATCCCGCAGGTAGGCGTTCACCTTGACCACATCGGCCAGGGTGGCCCCCGCCGCCTCCACGATGGTTTTGACGTTGGTCAACGTCTGGATGGCGGCCTCGCGGAAAGTGCTCGGCGCCTGGCCGGTGGCCGGGTTGGTGGGGCCTTGGCCGGAGACAAAGACCAAGGTCCCCCGGCAGGCGATGGCGTGGGAGTAGGGCCCCACGGGTTTGGCGCCCTTCTCAGCGGTGATCTGTTGCCTCATTTTCTGTTTTCCTCCTCATCAGACTTGGCCATAAAGCGGGATGCTGGCCCCGTTCAGGGCCCCCGCAGCATCGCCGGCAAGGTAGAGCAGCAGGGCGGCCAGCGCCTCTGGCTTGACCCAGCGGGAGAAATCCGCCTCGGGCATGGCGGCGCGGTTGGCTGGCGTGTCGATGATGCTGGGCAGGATGACATTGGCCGCCACGCCCTGACGACGATACTCCGCCGCGATGGAGGCCGTCAGGGCGACGACGCCGGCCTTGGCCACGTTATAGGCGGCCTGACGCGGACCCGGCTCCACCGCCGCCCGGGAGGCCACGTTGACGATCCGCCCCCAACCCCGCCGCGCCATGTAGGGCAGCAC
>DAOTZU010000188.1:0-8063 GCA_034433995.1 Anaerolineae bacterium | reverse complement strand
TGATGGCCATAGATCGCGAGAACCCCTACGGCGGGCGGCTGCTCTATTTTTGGAACGTGGGCCGGCCCTTTATCCATCAGGGGGCGGCGTATGTTTCGTTGCACAAAGTGGGCGGCATCGGCGATGGCTTTTTCACCCGCAGCGAGGGGGTGCTGCTCAAGAGCACCAACCTGCTCACCGAACGGGACCCTGAAAAAATCGTCTGGGAGACTTTGCCCGATGGCGATGCCGGCCTGCGCACGCCGCCCGGCGGCGGCCCCATCGCCGAGGAACAGAGCTACGTGGTGCTGAGCGACGGCTCGTTCTTTTGCGTCTATCGCACCATTGATGGCCACCCCGCCTGTGCCTATAGCCGCGATGGCGGCCACACGTGGAGCACGCCCCAGTACATGCGCTACGCCGACGGCCGCCTGATCAAGCACCCGCGAGCCGCCAATTTCGCCTGGAGATGCCGCAACGGGAAATACCTGTACTGGTTCCACAACCACGGCGGACGCTTTATCCGCGAGCATCCCCGCCGGCCCGTCTTTGCCTACGAGGATCGCAACCCCGTCTGGCTCTGTGGCGGCGTGGAGGCGGATGGCCCGGAGGGCAGGATCATCCGCTGGTCGCAACCGGAGATCATCCTCTATGATGACGACCCGCTGGTGCGCATGAGCTACCCCGATTTGGTGGAGGAGGACAGGCGCTATTTTCTCACCGAGACGGACAAACACCATGCCCGCATCCACGAGCTGCCGACGGAGGTGGTGGAAGGGCTGTGGGGCCAATTGGAGGATAAACCCTGCCGGATAACGCGGGAGGGGCTGCTCTTGGAGCTCGCCCCCGGCGCAGCGCTGCCCCCAGAAGTGCCCATGCCGGAGCTGCCCGAGTTCTACCGACGGGATAGCAACCGCGCAGATTACGGCATGCTGCTCCTGCGCACGGGGTTCACCATCGAGCTGTGGTTGCGCCTCGATTCCCTGGAGGCGGGGCAGATGATCCTCGATAGCCGTCGGGAGGATGGCCAAGGCCTGGCCCTGCAGACCACGCCCCAAGGCACCGTGGAGCTCATCCTCCGCGACCGGCAAACGGAGAACCGCTGGGATTGCGATCCCGGCCAGATAATGCCGGGTTCGTGGCACCATCTGGTGGCCATCGTGGATGGCGGCCCTCACATCATCTCCTTTGTGGTGGATGGCCGGCTCAACGATGGCGGCGACTTGCGCCAATTCGGCTGGGGACGCTTCAGTCCGCACCTGCGCCACGTGAGCGGCAGCGCCACCTTGCGCTTGGGGCCCTCCTTGCGCGGAGAGCTGGGCGGGTTGCGCCTCTACGGCCGCGCCCTGCGCACGGCAGAGGCCATCGCCAACTTTCGGGCGGGAAGGCCCTGAGTTAACATTTCCTTTGGGGGACGACTCAGACCTGACAGGTCTTAAGACCTGTCAGGTCTCGGCGCGCCAAGGCCTGGCCCCTCCGCCGCCGTTCAAATTGACAGGATGGCAGCGCCGGGCTAAGATGCAATCAGGAAGGTTCACCGCCTTGCCGGCGACGGCCCATGGTCGCCGGGGCGCGTTGGGTGCACTGGGCGCAAGATCCCTTCATCAGGCAACAAGGAGGTTGCCCGTGGACGTGCCTCAAGCGATCAAAGAGAAACCCGCCCTGCACCAGCGTTATCGCGTGCGGGTGTATGGCCAATGGTGCAAGGGTTGTGGCCTATGCATCGCCTTCTGCCCCCAAAAGGTCTTTACCGAGGGCGAGGAACACCGGCCGGTGGCCAGCTATCCGGAACGGTGCGTGGGGTGTCATTGGTGCACCGACCATTGTCCTGATTTCGCCATCGTGGTCACCAAGGTAGAAAGCGAGGCGGGCAAGTGACGGTGCGCTTGTTGCAGGGCAATGCGGCCTGCGCCGAGGGCGCACTGGTGGCCGGTTGCCGCTTTTACGCCGGCTACCCCATCACCCCCTCCACCGAGATCGCCGAGATCCTGGCCAGGGAACTCCCTCAAGTGGGCGGCAAGTTCATCCAGATGGAGGATGAGATCGCCTCCCTGGCCGCCGTCATCGGCGCCTCGGTGGGCGGCCTGAAGGCGATGACTGCCACCAGCGGGCCCGGATTCTCGTTGATGCAGGAGAACCTGGGCTACGCGGCGGCCGCCGAGATCCCCTGTGTCATCGTGGACGTGCAACGGGCCGGCCCCAGCACCGGCCTGCCCACGGCCCCCTCCCAAGGCGACGTGATGCAGGCCCGCTGGGGCACCCACGGCGACCACCCCATCATCGCCCTGTGTCCTTCCTCGGTCTCGGAGGCCTTCTTTTTGACGGTGGAGGCGTTCAACTTTTCCGAGAAGTACCGCACGCCGGTGATCTTGTTGATGGACGAGGTCATCGCCCACATGCGGGAACCTTTCGAAGCGCCGGCGGGGACGATGGTGGAGATTGTGGACCGCATGAGCACCGACGTGCCGCCCGAATGGTATTACCCTTACGACGAACACCCCAGCGACGTGCCGCCCTTGGTGAGCTTTGGCGAGGGCTTTCGTTACCACATCACCGGCCTGTTCCACGACCGGGCAGGATTCCCCACCCAACGCCTGGACGAGATCAACCCCTGGTGGCGGCGGGTGATGGCCAAGATTCAACGCAACTTGGAGCGGATCGTCCTCTACCGGGCAGAGGCGGAGGTGGCCCGGGCCCGCACGGTGGTCATCGCCTACGGCGCCACGGCGCGCTCGGCGGCCCACGCCGTCAAGCTGGCCCGCGCCCGGCGCTACAAGGTGGGGCTGGTGGTGCTGCAGACGATTTGGCCCTTCAGTGAATCCCTCATCGAGCAGCTGGCGGGAGAGGCCCAGCGGGTGATCGTGCCCGAAATGAACCTGGGGCAGCTGGCGTTGGAGATCGAGCGGGTGGTGGGACGGCACAAGGTGCGCCGGGTCAACCGGGCCGATGGCGAGCTGATCGCGCCGCAGCAGATCATGGCAGCCATCGAGGAGGGTTGAACCATGGCCCAACAGGAACACGAGATCTATGCCTACCTGCGCCACAAGAAAAAGTTCCCCGGCGTGTGGTGTGCCGGCTGCGGCATCGGCATCGTCTTGGCGGCCATCATCCGCGCCGTGGACCATCTGGGGCTGGACCGCAACAAGGTGGCGATGCTCTCCGGCATCGGCTGCAGCGGGCGCATGTCCGTCTATGTGGATTTCAACACCATGCACACCACCCACGGCCGGGCGCTGGCCTTTGCCACGGGGCTCAAGCTGGCCCGGCCCGATCTGCATGTGTTGGTGGTGATGGGCGATGGCGACGCCCTGGCCATCGGCGGCAACCACTTTATCCACACCGCCCGGCGCAACATTGACCTGACGGCCATCGTCATCAACAATAACATCTATGGCATGACCGGCGGCCAGTACTCGCCCACCACGCCCATGGGCGCCTTGGCCACCACGGCCCCTTACGGCCACATCGAGCGGCCCTTCTCGGCCTGCGAGCTGGCCCTGGCGGCCGGGGCGTCTTTCGTGGCCCGCAGCACGGTGTACCACGCCCGCGAGCTGGACCGCCTCATCGCCCAAGGGATCACCAAAAAGGGTTTTGCCGTCATCGAGGCCGTCAGCTATTGCCACACCACCTTTGGACGCTTGAACCAAGCCGGATCGGCGGTGGAGATGATGCGCGCCCTGAAGGACAACAGCCTCACCGTGGAAGCGGCAGCCAAGCTCGGTGAGGAGGAATTGCGGGGCAAGATCGTTCGCGGCGTCCTGGCCGACCGGGAGCTGCCGGAATACACCGCCGAGTACGACAAGGTGATCGCCCGGGCCCAGGGGCGCGCTTGATCGTGCGGCCGGGTGGGTGATTGCGTTATAGGCTCATCACGGCGGATGAAAAAGGCGTTCGAGCGCCGCTCTCCGCGCCCGCCGTCGGTTCGAATCCGACGGCGCTGATCGCTGAAAGCTGAGAGCTATCTTCAAGGGAGTGCCATGGGCGAACGTTTTGAGGTGCGGCTGGCCGGCGAGGGCGGGCAAGGCTTGATCTTGGCCGGGCTGATCTTGGCCGAGGCGGCCGTCCTCTATGACCACAAATACGCCTGCCAAACCCAATCCTACGGGCCCGAGGCCCGGGGCGGCGCGAGCAAATCGGAGGTGGTGATCTCGGACGAGCCGATAGACTACCCCCAGGTCATCGCCGCCGACGTTCTCCTGGCCATGAGCCAGGAGGCCTGCGACAAATATTACCATGACGTAAAGCGCGACGGCCTGTTGATCGTGGATGCCGACCATGTCCAACGAATTCCCACCAGCCAAGCCTACCGCCTGCACATCAGCCAGTTGGCCAAAGAAAAGACCGGCCACGTGATCACGGCCAACATGGTGGGGCTGGGCGTGCTGGTGGGGCTAACGGGCATCGTCTCTCGACAGGCGTTGGAGGCCGCCGTGCTGGCCCGCGCCCCCCGTGGCACGGGTGAGATCAACCTCAAGGCCCTGGCGGCCGGGTTCGAGGTGGCCGAAGCTTTGCGGGCCTCCTCCGGCGCCGGCACCGGCCAGGCCACCCGCTAACCCCTTCAGGAGCTCATCCTGTGGACCATCCCTCTTGGGCGGAACGCCTCCCTGCCAGTCCCCTGGTGCGCAAGATCGCCGCTTATCTTGGCGCTCAAGGGTTGCCCATCTATTTGGTGGGCGGAACGGTGCGCGATCTCCTTTTGGGGCGGCCCAGCTATGACCTGGATTTCGCGGTGGATGGCGAGGCCATGGCCCTGGCGCGCCATCTGGCAGATGCCTTTGGCGGCGCTTACGTGCCTTTGGATGCCTCCCGTGACGTGGCCCGCGTGGTGCTGCGCACCGACCAGGGCCAGATCCATGTGGACCTGGCCCGGCTGCGCGCCGAGGGGATCGAGGCCGACCTGCGGGCACGGGATTACACCATCAACGCCTTGGCGGTGCCCATCGCGGGGGACCTGGATAATCTCCTGGATCCCACCGGCGGCCGAGGGGACCTGGCCGCCGGCCTGTTACGCGTCCCCTACGACCAGGCCTTTGCCGATGACCCTTTGCGCATTCTGCGCGGCATCCGCCTGCGCGCCACCTTGGGGTTCACCTTCACCGCCGAGACGGAGGCGCTGGCCCGCCGCTGGGCGCCGATGCTCCGTCGCGTCTCGGCGGAGCGCATCCGCGACGAGCTGGCCCAGATCCTGGCCCTGCCCCAGGCGGCGGAGAGCCTAGCCTATGCCGGGACATTGGGCCTTGGGGAACTCCTCTTCCCCGAACTGTCCGGCGAGGCATATCGGGCAGGGGTAGAGACCGTAGCCGCCGTGGAGCGGATCATGGCCGACTGCCGCGCCCCCTCCGCGGAGGCGGCCGAGGCCCCTTGGCAGCCCTACGCCCAAGGCTTGAGGGCCCATTGGGCCCAGGAGCTCTCCCTGGGACGGGAGCGCCAGGTGGCGGTGAAGCTGGCGGCATTGTGGAGCGGTGCCCTCGCGGCCGAGGAGGCCCAGCGCGCCGGCCGGAAACTGCGCCTGAGCAGCCACGAGATCCATCAGATCGGCGCCACCATCCGCTCCGCCCGCTTGCTCCGGGAATGGGCACACCGCGGGGACCCTCTCGCCCCTGTCCAGGTCTACCGCTACTACCGCGCACATGGCGAGGCGGGCGTGGATGGCGCGCTGTTGGCCTTGGTTCAAGGGAGCGTCGCCCAAGACGCCGTAACCGGCGCCGCTCCGACCTTGCCGGGCCTGGCGGCACAACTCTTGCGGGCTTGGTTCAGCGAACGGGCCACCTTGGTGGAGCCATCGCCGCTGCTCAGCGGCCGGGAGATCATGGCCGCCCTGGGCCTGCCGGCCGGGCCGGGGGTGGGTCGCCTGGTGGAGATGCTCCGCGAGGCCCAAGTGCAGGGTTTGGTGCGCACCCGTGACGAAGCGTTGGCCCATCTGCGCCAGCTCGCGGGCAAATGAGCGCGCTATGCGCCTGGGCGAAGGATCAGCGGCAACATCAACTCGCCACGGCACACTTGTATCCTCAAGTCATCCAAGGCCAGCTCCGTCCACAAGCCGGGCGTCCAGACGATGACGGGGTTGCCCAAATAAAAGCTGCGCGGTCGCAACTGGGAGAACGCCCGCCCCACCTCGGTACCATCCACGGTGAGAATGTAGGTATACTCGCGCAGCTCAAGCTGCACCTGGTGCCAGCCGCTATCGCCCGGTGTCCCCATCCAGACAGTCTGGCTCAGGAGGGCAATGCGGAACTCTCCGGCCTCGTCGCCCCCTTTGCGCTGATGGATGCTGAGGATATCCTCGATGCCGTAGGGATCCGGCGAGCCGGCCAAAGTGCGGTAGCCATCGTAGGCGGCCGAGCCGACGCCGATGGTGGTGCCATACGCCGTGTGGGCGCTAAAGGCAAAGCGCAACGTAAGGCATAGATCGCCCTTGGGCGGCCAGGGCCATGCCGCCCAGACCAAGGGAAACGCCTCAGAGGGCGCGGGGCCGTTGCGCAGCCACAGGGCCCCTTCGCCGAGGGCGATGCTTCCGGTGGCGGGGTCCTGCCCCCAAGGCAGGGTCAAGCCGGTGGCAAAATCCTCCGCGGCCCAGAGACTCCAGCGCCAACAGGGGCTCGGTTCGTAGCCCGTGGGCGTGGGCTGGGGCGTGGGGTAGGGGGTGGGCGTGCTGGTGGGAGTGGGCGTTGGCTCCGGCGCGCCCTCCAACACCACCAGGGCGGCATCATCCCAATAGCTATCGTTATGCTTGACGGGCCAGTAGGGGGCGCCCCGCGTCCACACGCTTACCCGGCCCGAGGCCGTGTAGGCCTCCACCTGCAACTGCAACCACCGATCCGCCACGGTGATGGGGCGGCTCCATTGGATGGTGGTGGCGCGCCAATCCTCCCCGCCTGTGGGGTCAATCCCCACAGAGACGCCGTACTGGCCCGGCAGAAATGAATGCTCGGGGTTATCCAACTGGCTGGACCAGACCCACACCCAGATGGAAAAACGCACCCAGGAATCGGGCGGCACCTCCACCCGTTGAAAGAACCCGGCCGTGTGGGTGCCCCAACTGGTAAAGAACTTTTGCGCCTTGTGCCCGGAGCGCACCCGCGCCGTATCCACCTCCCCCTTGTACTCCGGGCGACGGTTGTAGGAGAGGGGGTTGCAGCCCGGATCGTACGGCGGACATTCCTGGAGATTATCGTACCAGAGCTCCCAGCCCTCGGCCACCCCCAACTCGCCGGCCCAGAGGCCGGTGTAGGGATCATGGCGAAAGGTGAACTCGCCCTCGAAACCCGGATTGACCAGCCAATTTCCCTCCGGGGCCACGGTGGGCAGGGCCAGTTGCGGAGGAGCGGAGCGCGCCGGCAGGCGCACCATGCAAAGCGCCAAAACCAGCAAAAAAACGACGGACGCGCGCGTTTTCATCTGCACCCCCTTGCCATGCGCCTCCCGGCGGGGGCATCATAGCGCAGATGGCCAGATGGTGCAAGGCGGAACGCTGATTTGAATTTCGCCGTCGCCTCCGCTACAATAGCGAGGAAAGATCGGCCACGCGCCACAACTGTTTGAGGCATTGGCCCAGCCAGCGCCCGACGCTGGCCGGGGTGAGCCGGCCCGGCAGAGGGGGCAAGCCCAATCCCCTTTCGACCACGGGGCGGCTGATGATGGGGAGGCCGGCGCGTTGCAGAAGGTATTCCGCCCACCGCGCCTGGGCTTGGCGGACGGTGAACATGATGGTATCGCAGACGACCATCTCTCCCCAAACACGAATGCCGTGCTCTTTTAACATCTGCACGATGGCCTGGCCGCTCAGGCCGCAATCGCGGGGGATCAAAAAAGTGTGCCCGGGGCCGTTGATGGCGCTCTGGATGACGGCCGCCGTGGGGCTGAGCCAATCCAGCGTTGCCCCGGCTTGCAACAGGTCATCCAACACGTCGGCGACTTGTGTGGGTTTCTCGGTCATGGTCCACCACCTAATAGAACATGTGTTCTAACAACCCCATCATAGCATGAACAGAGATTCTTGTCAATACACGGGGTGTTGAAAAAAGGGCGTAGAGGCCTTGCCCGCCGTCGGATGGAATCCGACGGCTCTGCTTGCCAAGCCCGCG
>DAOTZU010000187.1:0-40222 GCA_034433995.1 Anaerolineae bacterium | reverse complement strand
CCTCCACCGCATAGCCCAGGATATCCGCCGTCACCCGGGCATGGGCCAGGTCCAGCAGCAGGCCACAGCCCGTTCCCTCGATCACCTCGGCCACGAAATCGGGCTCGCAGATGAACATGTGGGCCAAATTAGGAAAGAGGGGCAAATTCTCCAAAAGCAGCGGCACAGGCAATTGCGCGGCCAAATGGCGGGCGTTGCGGACGATATTGGCCAGGGCCTGCTCCCGCGGCAGCAGGTCGGAGGCGGCCTGGGTGATGAGGGCCCCATCCAGGTCCACATTGGCCACGCTAAAGCCGATGTGCTCCGAGGTCCACGGCGTGCCGGTGAGGGCGATCCAATCCAGCAGCCGCTGCACCATCTCCTGCGCGGGCACGTTGTGGCCGCTCAAGGTGTCATCCAAGTGCAGGAGCAAAGGATAACGGGCAGCCAGCTCCGCGATGGCCGGCCGCCCCATAAACGGGCCCACCTTGAGATAATCCACCAGGTGGGCCTCGCCGGCCTCCAGAAGGGCCCGCATGGCGCTGGTGCCGTTGGCGCCCAAAAGAGGGCGACCTTGCTCGGCCGGCCACAGGCGAGATTGCATGGTCAAACGCGCCTCACTTCCCAATGATGGGCTATGCTAACATGGGCCGGGGATCCTGTCAAAAGAACCGCCTTTAACCAAGGTGTCGAGAAATGCGCCCGTCGGTTAGAAACCGACGTCTGGGGATGGTAAGCCCGCGACGCGGGCTTGGCAAACAGAGCCGTCGGATTCCATCCGACGGCGGTCAAGGCCTAAACGCCTTTTTTCAACCCCCTCCCTTTAACGGCACCGGTCCTCATCGTTTGGGGCGACGAGGACCGGCACCGACATTGAGGAGGAACTCGCATAAAGCGCAGGTCTGGGCAATTACATGGCCATCCCCCCATCCACGCAGAGGACCTGGCCGGTGATGTACGCGGCCTCGTCGGAGGCCAAAAAGACCACGGCGGCGGCCACGTCCTCCGGCGCGCCCAAACGCCCCAGGGGAATGCGCGCGAGGGCCGTTTGGATCACCTCGGCGGATAACCCCGCCGTCATCTCGGTCTGGATAAAGCCGGGGGCCACCAAATTGACGGTGATGTTGCGCGAGCCCAGTTCCTTGGCCAGGGCCTTGGTCAGGCCCACCAGCCCCGCCTTGGCCGCCGCATAGTTGGCCTGGCCGGCGTTGCCCACCAAGCCCACCACCGAGCCGATGTTGATGATGCGGCCGGCGCGCTTGCGCAAAAAGATGCGCTGGGCCGCCTTGATGCAATGAAAGGCGCCCTTCAGGTTCGTATCCAAGACGGCATCCCAATCCTCCTCCGCCATGCGCAGGAGGAGATTATCCCGGGCGATGCCGGCGTTATTCACCAAGATATCCAGCGTGCCAAAGGCGGCTACAGCAGCATCCACCAATTTTTGGGCTTCGGCGGCCAAGCTCACATCCGCCTGCACGGCCACCGCCTCGCCGCCCCGCTCGCGGATGCGCTGCACCACCTCCTCCGCCTCGGCGGCGCGGCTATGATAGTTCACCACCACCTTGCACCCTTGGCCTGCCAAGGCGATGGCGATGGCCCGCCCAATCCCCCGGGAGCTGCCCGTGACCAGGGCCACCCGGCCCGTCAGTGTGCTCATGGGCCCCAAACCTCCCCGATGACGCTTTCCACGCTTTCGACGTTGGTCACAGGATACAGTTTCAACGCGGGCTCGATGCGCTTGATCAACCCCGTGAGCACCTCTTTGGGGCCGATCTCGACGACCGTCTCCACCCCGTGCTGCGCCAGGGTATGCACCGATTCCACCCAGCGCACGGGCGAGGCGAGCTGTTGCAGCAGCGCCGCCCGAATCTCCGTCGGTGCCGCCAGGGGGCCAGCGGTGACGTTGCTCACCACCGGCGCCCAAGGATGTTGCCAAGCCGCGCGTTGCAAGGCTTCATCCAGCCGGGCCACCGCCCCGCGCATCAGCGGCGTGTGGCAGGCCACGCTCACCGCCAAAGGCACCACCCGCTTGGCTCCGCGGGCCGTGGCCAAGGCCATGGCCCGGCGCAACGCCTCCTCCCGGCCGGCGATCACCACCTGGCCAGGGGCGTTATCGTTGGCCACCCACACCTCCTCGCCTTGGGCGTTGGCCTCGGCCACTACTTCAGCCACCGCCTCGTGGTCCAGGCCGATGATGGCCGCCATCCCGCCGGGGGCAAGGGCTCCGGCGGCGGCCATGGCCTCGCCACGGCAACGCACCAGGCGCAGGCCCTCCTCAAAACCCAGCGCCCCCGCCGCCGTCAGGGCGGTGTACTCGCCCAGGCTGTGCCCCGCCAAGAAGGCGACGCCCGGCAGCGGCACGCCCAGCCGCGCCACCAACACCTGCCAAAGGGCCAGGCTCGTCACATACACCGCCGGCTGGGTGTTGGCCGTATCGTTGAGGGCCTCCTGAGGACCCTCGAAACACAAGCGGCTCAGGGAAAAGCCCAACGTCTCATCGGCGCGGTCGTACACGGCCCGGGCCTCCGGGGAACGCTGATACAGCTCCGCCCCCATGCCCACAAATTGGCATCCTTGGCCGGGGAAGACCACTGCGAGGTTATTTTGCCCCACCGCCATCGTCACTCCTCCTTCAGGCCACGATCAGCCCGGGCAAGCGCCGCAAAATGGCCTCGGCCTCGGCCACGGTCCGCCGCACCACCTCGCCGGCCGGCACGATATCATGCACCAACCCCGCCGCCTGGCCGGCCATGAGGGAGCCACGCACGCAATCCCCTTCCACCACGGCCAAACGCAAACGGCCGGTGCCGAACTCGATGATCTCCTGCTCCGAGGCGCCCCGCTTCTCCAGCGCCTCAAAATCGTGGGCCATGGGGTTGCGCAGACAGCGCACCGGATGGCCGATGGAATAGCCCGTGACCATGGTGGAACGCTCGTTGGCCTTGACGATGGCCTGCTTGTAATTGATATGGGCGATGCATTCGTCGGTGCAGATAAAGCGCGTGCCCATCTGCACCCCCGCCGCCCCCAAGGCCAAGGCAGCCGCCAGGCCACGACCATCGGCGAATCCTCCGGCCGCGATCACCGGAATCGTCACCGCGTCCACCACCTGGGGCACCAAGACCATGGTGGTCACCTCGCCGATGTGCCCGCCGGATTCCTCCCCTTCGGCGATCACCGCGTCGGCGCCGGCCCGCTCCAACCGCTTGGCCAAGGCCGTCGAGGCCACCACGGGGATGACGATGATGCCCGCCGCCTTGAGCCGCTCGATATAGGGCGTGGGGTTGCCTGCCCCCGTGGTCACCACAGGCACCCGCTCCTCGATGCATAGCGCCATGACCTGCTCCACAAAGGGGCTAAACAGGGGGATGTTGAGCCCATAGGGTTTCGTGGTATGGGCCTTGACCTGGCGGATCTGCTGGCGCACAAAATCCACCGGGGCGTTTCCCGCACCGATGATGCCCAGCCCCCCCGCCTCCGAGACCGCTACCACCAGCTCCCAAGTGGCCACCCAGGCCATGCCGCCCTGGACCACCGGATGGGCGATGCCCACAAGATCCGTTAATGCCGTCTTGAGCATGGATGTTTCCTCCGCGCATAAATCACCTGGAATAACCCCCTCGGCGCGCCAAGGTTGCGCGCCGCCGACCGTTGGCCCCGGTGAAACTTTTTTGCGGTTCGCGTGTTAGAAGACACGCAAGAACAAAAAGGGCACTCTTTGCAGGAGGATTGGGATGACGAGACGTGTGGTAGTAACCGGCATGGGCGCCATCACGCCCCTGGGCAACGACCTGCCCACCACTTGGGCAGGGATCGTCGCCGGGCGTTCCGGCGTCGGCCCCATCACCCGTTTTGATGCCACAGAGTATCGCAGCCGCATCGCCGCCGAGGTCAAGGATTTCGACCCTACCCAGCATTTTCCGCCCAAGGAAGCGCGGCGGATGGATCCCTTTGTGCAGTATGCCTTGGTGGCGGCGCGGGAGGCCGTGCGCGACGCGGGCCTCACCACCAACGACGGCCTGGCCCACCGCACGGCGGTCATCATCGGCTCCGGCATCGGCGGCATCGGCACGGTGACGGAGCAAACCCTGGTGTTGCACCAGCGCGGCCCCGGCCGGGTGAGCCCCTTCCTGATCCCCATGATCCTGCCCGATACGGCGGCCGGCATGGTGGCGTTAGAGTTTGGCTTCAAGGGGCCCAATATGGCCATCACCTCCGCCTGCGCCTCCGGGACCAACGCCATTGGCGAGGCCTATGAGATGGTGCGCCGGGGCGCGGCCGAGGTGGCCATCTGTGGCGGCGCAGAGGCTGGGGTGGTGCCCATCTCGGTGGCGGGGTTCAGCATCATGCGCGCCCTTTCGGAGCGCAACGACGCCCCGGAGCGCGCCTCGCGCCCCTTTGATCGCGACCGCGATGGGTTCGTGGTGGGCGAGGGGGCGGCCATCCTGGTGCTGGAAACGCTGGAGGAGGCCCTGCGCCGAGGGGCCAGGATCTATGCCGAGATTGTCGGTTACGGCAGCACCGACGATGCCTTTCACATCACCGCCCCCGATGAAAACGGCGAGGGCGCCATCGCCTGCATGCGCCAGGCCATCCTCTCCGCCGGGCTGAATCCGGAACAGATCGATTACATCAACGCCCACGGCACCAGCACGCCCTTGAACGATATCACCGAGACCCGGGCCATCAAGGCCCTGTTCGGCGCCCACGCCTACAAACTGGCGGTGAGTTCCACCAAATCCATGACGGGCCATCTCTTGGGCGCGGCGGGTGCCCTGGAGGCGGTGCTGAGCGTCAAAACTTTGGAGGAGCAGATCCTGCCCCCCACCATCAACCTGGAGAACCCCGATCCAGAGTGCGACCTGGACTATGTGCCCAACCAGGCCCGCAAGGCCAAGGTCGAGACAGTGCTCTCCAACTCGTTCGGCTTCGGCGGCCACAACGCTTGCCTCATCTTCCGCCGAATGAAGGAGGCCTAAACTGGCCAGGAGAGCAGAGATCATCGGCTGGGGGATGTACGTCCCCAAACAGATCTTGACCAACGACGACCTTGCCCAGCGGGTGGAGACCTCCGACGAGTGGATCCGCACCCGGACCGGGATCGCCCGGCGGCGCATCGCCGGCCCCGGCGAGAGCTCCAGCACCATGGCCATCGAGGCCGCCCGGGCGGCGCTGCAAGTGGCCGATGCCGACCCACGGGAGATTGACCTGATCATCGTCGGCACCACCACGCCCGACCATCTCTTTCCCTCCACAGCCTGCTTGGTGCAGAACGCTTTGGGCGCAAGCCGGGCGGGGGCTTTCGATCTCAGCGCCGGCTGTTCCGGGTTCGTCTATGCGCTGGCCATGGGCCACCAGGCCATCGCCTCCGGGGAACACCGTTTGGTGCTGGTCATCGGGGTGGATACCTTGAGCCGCGTGGTGGATTGGCAAGACCGCAACACCTGCGTCCTCTTTGGCGATGGCGCGGGGGCGGTTCTCTTGCGGGCCAGCGAGGGGCCGGCCGGGGTATTGGCCACCCTCCTCGGCGCCGATGGCTCAGGGAGCGGCCTGCTCATCATCCCCGCCGGCGGTAGCGCCCTCCCGGCCAGCCAGGAGACGGTGGAAAAGCGGCTACACACCATTCAAATGAACGGACAAGAGGTTTTCCGCTTTGCCACCCACATCGTCGAGCAGGCCACCGAGCAGGTGGTCAAGAAGGCAGGGCTCAAGCTGGAGGATATCGCCCTCATCATCCCTCACCAGGCGAACTTGCGCATCATTCAGACGGCGGCCAAACGCCTCAAACTGCCCCTGGAGCGGTTCGTGGTCAACTTGGAGGAATACGGCAACACCTCGGCCGCCTCGGTGCCCATCGCCCTGTGCGAGGCCATCCGCGATGGGCGCCTGGCGCCGGGACAAAATATCGTCCTCTTGGGGTTCGGCGCCGGCCTCACTTGGGCCGCGGTGGCCCTCCGCTGGAGCATGCCGGCCAAGGCTCTGGTGCCCAGTTACCGCAACCTCTGGCGACGGTGGCTCTACCTGTGGGCCAGCTGGCGCAGCCGCGGCCGCCAGTTCCTGCGCCATCTTAATGTCAAATTGATTCGCCTGTTCACCCGGCAGCACCGGGATTGAACACCACCGCCCCTCTCCGCGAGGCTTGCCCGGGAGAGGGGCGGTCAACCCATCCTCAGCCCGCCGGCCGGCTCCTCACCAAAAGCGACCACTCGCCCTCTTGGACGATCTCGTCCCGCTGGTTCAAGACACGCCCCTCCAAGACGACCATCCCGCCGCCCATGCTGGGCAGGGGACGCAACTTGGTCACCTTGAGCGCCAGGCGAAGCGTATCCCCGAAAAAGATGGGGCCTTTGAATTTCCAACTGAGCCCGGTGAAGGCCTGCACGGTGCCCTCGATCAGTCCGGTCCGCGCCGCCAAGCCCGAGGCCAGCGCCAACCCCAACAACCCGTGGGCGATGCGTTGCCCGTAGGGCGTCTGCCGGGCGAACTCGGCATCGGTATGGAGCTGGTTGAAATCGCCCGAAAGGCCGGCAAACTGGGCCACGTCGGCCTCGGTCACCGTGCGGCCGGGGCTGGTGACCTCTTGGCCCAGGACAAACTCCTCAAACCACAACCCTCTGGGACGTGGGATCTCCATGCGCTCCTCTCTGCACGTTTTATCCTCAAAACACCCCGCGCCGCGCCAAGATGCTCGCCCGGAACCCCAAGGGAGATTTGGCGTTCGGGGCATGATGGATTATAAGGAATCCATCCTGCGGGCGCTCCGAGGGGGGGCCCGCGTCATGAGGATCAAGATGCATCACCGCCGAACCCAACGCTCTCGGCAGGCCAAGGGACGCCGCGTCGGACGTTACCTCCTGGCCCTGGCGCTGCTTGCGGCCGGCGCCCCCGTGGCGCTGCGCTGGTGGACCGATTTTCACTACCAAGGCCGCATCTACACCGTGGAAACCGTGCCGCCGCGGCCGGTGGCCATCGTCTTTGGCGCGGGGGTCTGGCCCGATGGCCGCCTCAGCGATATTTTGCGCGACCGGGTGGAGGTGGCCGCCGAGCTCTATCGCCACGGCAAGGTGCGCAAGCTGCTCATGACCGGAGACAACCGCTTCATTTACTATAACGAACCGGGCCATATGCGCGCCTATGCCATAAGCCTCGGGGTCCCTGCCGAGGACATTGTCCTGGATTACGCCGGCCGCCGCACCTACGATAGCTGTTACCGCGCCCGCGAGATTTTCGGCGTGCAGGAGGCCATCCTGGTCAGCCAGGCTTATCACCTGGATCGCGCCCTCTTTACGGCGGACCATCTGGGCCTGGATGTGGTGGGCGTCGCCGCCGACCGGCGCGATTATCTCCACATCCGCCGCTACTGGTGGCGCGAGGTGCCGGCCACGGCCCTGGCCTGGTGGGAGGTTTTCATCAGCCGCCCCGTGCCCGTCTTGGGGGAGAAGCTACCCATCTTTCCCCCAGGCTCATGAGGCGGCCCAGGCCTTGCGCCAGAGGGTCAAAGCGTCCAACACCTCCTGTTGGCTGGCCGTGCCGGTGGTGCCCAAACAGCGGATGGTGACCGAAGCCACCAGGTTGCCCAGCAGCGCCGCCTCGGCCAAGCTCGCCCCGGCGCACAGGCCGGCCACGATGCCGGCCATGGTGCTATCCCCGGCCCCCACGATGTCTATCGGCCCCTCCACCGGCACCGCGGGAATGTGCTGGTGGCGCTCTCCCTCGCAAAGGAGGATGCCCCTCTCGCCCACGGTGACAAAGACGGCCCGGCCGCTCCGTCGGCTAAGGAGTTGGCCGGCCTCCCGCGCCTCGGCCAGGGTGACCTCGCCCGCATGTTCAGGATGGATGGCGCGCATGGCCTCGTGGGCGTTGGGCTTGAGCACAAGATTGCGAAACTCGCCGATGCGCAGGCGCGAATCCGCCGCCATGACCACCTGGGGATGCCGCTCGGCCAAGACGGCTAGCTCGTGACGCACCCGGTCGGTGATCACTCCGCAATTGCGCTCCGGCACCTGGTCGGCGACGATGACGCCATCCACCTGGGGCACCAACTCCCACAGACGGGCGATGACCCGCTCCTCCAACGGCGCCGGCAGCGGCGTGCGGTTTTTAATATCCAGGCGCGAAAGCTCGTGCCAGGTGCCATCCGGCTCGTGCATGATGGGCTTGGTATAGGTGGGCGTGAGGCGCTCACGGGTCTGCACCAGGGGGGATACGTCGGCGCCGCGCTCGCGCAAGCCCCGCACCAGCTCGTATCCCTCGCCATCGTCGCCGATGACGCCCAAGGTCACCACCCCAACCTCCAACGCCCTCAAGTTGGAGACCACCGTCCCCGCGGCTCCGGGGCTGGTGCGCACGGCCACCACCTGGTGGGCCTCCAGCCCCGTCTCCAAGGAAACCTCGGCCAGAGAGCGCTGGATATCCAGATATTTATCCAGGAAATAATCGCCCACCACCAACACGCGCAGCGTGGCGAAGCGGCCCAAGATCGTTGCCAGACGGGATGGTTCCATCAGCGCGCCTCCAACGCCTTGACCACATCATGGTGCAACCAGGGGACCGTCAGTTGATGGGCGGCCTGGATGTAAAAGCTCTCCCCGCCATCGCGCACCGTGCGCACCAAGATGGTCTTGAAGGGGCGAAAATAATAGCGGGCGTCATCCTTGGGGGCTTCGTGGTCCAGGTCAGGGCCCAGGTCCTGCAGGTCAAACACTGCCGTGGTGAAATGGTTCAGCGGACGGCCCTCCTGAAAGGCCACGTTGCGGGCCATGGAGAGGGCCTTGAGATAGACCTCCGGCCCCATGATGGCCGTGCCCATGCTCAGCAGGACGCCCCCCTCCAGGCGGGTCACCTCCTGGGCAAAGACCAGAAAATCGGTATAAGAGGCCGCGCCGAGGGCCGCGCCATCGCAATTGGGATGCTCGTGGATGATGTCATACCCCAGGCTGATGTGCACCGTCACCGGGATGTGCAGCCGATAGCCGGCGACCAGGATGCTCACCTCACGATGGGGCAAGCCCTCCTCCCAGATGGCGCGCCCCACCGCCTCGCCGAAACCGATCCCCTCCTGGGCCGCCACCCGAGCCAGGTCGTTGAGGCGCCCCGTCTCCTGCCACAGGCCGAACTGCCCCTCGCTGATGTAGCGGGCCACGCTCTCGGTGGTGGCGCCGATGGCGGCCAGCTCGAAATCGTGGATGGCGCAGGCGCCGTTGAAGGCGATGGCGCTCACCACCCGCCGCTCCATCAGGTCAATCACATAGCGGGAAAGGCCGTTTTTGATCACGTGGGCGCCCATCATCCAGATGACGGCCCGGCCCGCGCGGGAGGCGGCCACCATGCGCCGGGCCAGCTCCTCCAGGTTGGGGTTGGTATAAGCGGGCAAAGGATCATCCAAATGGGCAAATTGGGCCAAGGTAAGGTCGTGTTGCCGCTGGGCGAGGGGCTTGAGCCGCAAGCGCGAGCGATCGAACAACGGATAGGGCATCTTTTGCCTCCTGCATAACGTACTCATGGCATTGTAAACCGGCGCGACGGCTTGTCAACGAGGATTAGAAGCCATAGGTGAACATTTTGCTATAGCTCTCATAGCGCAGCTCACTGATCTCTCCCCGCTCCACCGCCGCGCGCACAGCGCAGCCCGGCTCGTGGAGGTGGGTGCAGGGCTTGAAGCGGCAACGCCCCAGGTATGGCGCCATCTCGGGGAAAAAGGCCTCCAACTGTTCCGGGGCAATATCCCACAGGCGGAACTGGCGCAGGCCGGGGGTATCGGCCACATAGGTGCCCGGTTCGGGATGCAAAAGACAGGCCACCACCGTGGTGTGGCGCCCCCGGTCGTGGTAGGTGCTGATCTCGCCCACCTCCAGATCCAGCTCCGGCCAAAGGGCATTGAGCAAGCTGGATTTGCCCACCCCCGAAGGCCCCACCAACACCGAGACCTTGCCCCGCAGGGCCTCGCGCAGCGCCTCCAACCCCTCGCCGCTGAGGGCGCTGGTGGTGAGGACGGTGTAGCCGATGGTGCGATAGAGGGCGATGAGCTCCAGATCGTCCTCCTCCAGCAGATCTGCCTTATTAAGCACGATGAGGACCGGCAGCTGGGCCGCCGCGCAAGCCACCAGGTAGCGATCCAGCATGAACGGGCTGAGGGGAGGATTGCGCAAGGAAAAGACCACCACCACCTGATCAGGATTGGCCAGAATTACCTGCTCCACCGGCGGCCGCGGCGGCGGCGGGCAGCGGGAGAGGACCCTCTGGCGGGGCAGGATCTCCTCGATGATGCCGCAACCCTCCGTCGTGGGCCGCCAGCGCACCCGATCGCCCACGGCGATCAGGTCGCTGGGGCGGCGGCCCTGTTTTAGGCGGCCGCGCAGGGTGCAATCCACCTCGGTTTGCCCCGCATGCACATAATAGTGGCCGCCGTGGGCGCGCACGACGATCCCCTCCTCTAAAGGCGCAGAGACGACGTTTTCGGCGCTAATCCCTCACCTCCGCAATAAAAACCGCGGGGCAAAAACCCGCGGTCTCATTCCTTGCCCCCAGAAGCTGCTCTGCTCAATCCGCATCCCCCACCCGGCGGACGCGGATGGCGTTGACCGCCGGCCAAAACTCTTCCGTAGATTGTTTGTGAAAGGTGATGGACAAAATGCCATCCGTCACATTAATATACACCGGTCCGCTCTGGGGCCAATCCCAGGCGGCGCGGCGGGCCCCCACGGCCAACATGTCAAAGTGATCCAAGACGCGCTGCCCCTCGATCTCGACCGCAAAGACCCGCTTGCCCACACTAATATACGGGAAAATCTCGGCAAAACGCAAGATCACCTCATATTTTCCCCTGGGCACGGTAAAGAGATAAGCCTCCATGCCCGAACGCTGGGTTTGGTAAAGGGGATCATCCCTGGTGTTGGCGATCTCGGCCTGGGTCACCCACACGCCCGAGCCGGCGCCATACCAGCCCCAGGAACCCTCGCTGAAGGGCTGGTCCGGGGCATACCAGTAGCCATCGCCGGCCTGGTAGCCCGCGTCGCTTCCACAGTTGACCGCCTGGGCATAGGGCAGCGGCGTGGCCGTGGGCGTGGGCGTGGCGGTGGGTGAGGCGGTGGGGGTCGGCTGCTTCCAGATCAGCGGCCAATAGCTCCCCACCGGCGTGTTGGTCACCGTGGGCGAGAGGGTGGGCGTGGGCGAGGGAGTCGGCGTCGCCGTGGGGGTCGGCTCGCCCGGGCATTCCACCCGCAGACGATACGGCCCCATGGCCCCCTCGAACCCGTCCACCACGATATAGTAGGTGCCCGGCGGCAGATTGGCATAAAAGATGCGCCGATCGTCGCCCTTGAGGAGCGCCGAAGGGTATAGATCATACAGCAAAAAGATATCCAGGTCCGCGCCGGTGAGGGATTCCAAGGTCAAGGTCACATCGCCCAACGCCGTCTTGCGCAGGATATAGATATCCTCAGGGCCGCTCTCGTCCCAGGGCAGGGTGCCATAGGTCTGGGCGGTGTTGGGCTTGCCGGTGGTGTCGTTCACAAAGGCGCCCCCACAATACGCGGGCAAGACGCGGGATGGATCCAGCCAGGAAAGGGGCGTGGCCGTGGCCGTGGGGCTGGCCGAAGGCGTCGGCGTGAGGCTGGGCGTCCAGGTGAGGGTGGGGGGCGGCGTCTCTGTGGGGGTGGCGCTCACGGCGGAGGCGGCGGTGGGGCTGGAGGTGCTCGTCTGGGCAGGATAGACGTACTGGACGATCAACCTGGGCCGCAAATTGTACGCCGAACCCTCGGAGGAGATGAACGTGCATGTCACGGTGGAGCCCAAGGCAACCAAGATCATCCCCTGGTTATCCGCCGGCGCGTTCACCCAGTCTTGCACCAGGGAGGTGATGTTCCAGCTGAACCAGCCGGGCACAGTATCCTCGGTGCGGATAGCCGTCACCGCCACCGGGTTGCCGCTGCGGTCCAGGCCGATGGCACTGCAACCCGGCGCGGCCCAGGGCGCGCCGCCGGCCGCCACGTTCCAGGTGACCGAACCCTCTTGCCAGGGGACGAGCACCTCATAGATGGCGATATCTATGGGCCAATCGCGGCTACGGGAGATGGCGTAAAGCTCCAAGCGCGCGCTCTGGACCTGGGCGCCGGTGGGGATGCTGCTCAGGTTCCAGCGCAAGAGGCTGCTGATGACGCCCGAATGGGGGCGCACCTGGAGGCCCCCATCCGCGCCGTGGTTTTCGTCGGGGTACCATTCCAGAATATGGGCATCTTGCAACAGCGTGGTATCGCCGCTGGCGGGCTGGAGGATCACCTCCTCCAGCGCGGCCAGCCCGCGCAACGCCCGCGCCGGCGCCAGGCTCTGGCCCAAGGTCAGCGCCAGCGCCACCAGGACGATGACCACACCCACATGCTTGTTCATGGGCTCGCAGTTCCCTCTGCAAGGCCGGTGGCGCGCGGGGATCACCTCCCCCGCACGACGAGGGGCAGGGTCACCACAGCGGGAAAGAGCAGATCCAACCGGTTGACCGTGGCCCCGTGCCAGGTGCCCACCTGGAGGGCCCGGTAAGGGCGCTGGCCCGGCATCTGCAAGACAAACACCACCGGGTCTCCCTCTCGCCCTCCCTCGATGATGCTGGGCGTATCGGGATCATCGGCGACCACCGTGAGGTGATAGACGGTGCCCCACTCTGTATGCTCCAAGACGACGCAACTGCCGTACTCGACCCCGTTGATCTGGGCCGAAAGGAGGGCGCCAGCGGGGATGGCCATCCCGGCCAAACGCGCCGTGCCATAGAAATCGGCCGGCAGCTCCGGCGGCGCAGCCCGCACCGGCAACACCCCCAACAACAAGACGCAGGTCACTATCCCCACAACACGAAAAATGGACAAAACGTTCCCCCTTTTATCCGGCCGGCTGCCCTCGCCAGCTCACCCTTTGCGGATCAAAGGCAAGCTGAGCAAGGTGATGCTGGCCGGATCGTGATCGGCAAAGTTGACCTCGCTGGTCTGGTTCGCGCTGACGGTGACGGCAACCTCGTTGGGGCTCCCCGGAGAGGAGCGGTAGCCGGGCGGGTCTATCTCCTTCACCAGATAGGCGCCCGGATCCAGGCTGCCAAAGGCGAACGTCCCCGAGGCAGCGGTGGTTTGGGCAGAGCGCATGACCCCGCCTTGCCACAGTTGCACCACCGCCCCCGCCAAGCCTGGCTCGCCCGCGTCGCGCCGGCCGTTGCCATTCAGGTCGTTGAACACCAACCCTTGGATGGCGCCGCGCGCGGGCTCTGGCGTGGGCGTGGGGGTCTCTGTGGCCGCCGGACGCGGCCGCCATTGCACCACCAAGAGTGGCCGCTGCTCAACAACCCCATAAGCTGAATCATAAAAGCCCACATCCCGATAATTCACATCCTGGGCCAGGAGCAACAGTCCGGCCTGGGCCGAGGGGTTATTCACCCAGGCCTGCACAATGGCGGTGACATCCCAGGTGTAGGTCTTGATCTCCCAAGGCCGCGTGCCCGAAATCTCTTGGACGCGGGTAGTGCTGGCCGGGGTGCCGGCCCGATCGGCGGGGACGGCCTCACAGCCAGCCGTGGCCCAACTGTTCCCCGTGGAGGCCAGGAGCCAGGTCACCTGGTTGGCCACCCAAGCGCGGTTCACCAGATAGGCGCCCACGTTCAAGGAGAGATGTCCCTTGCCATCATCATAGTTAGAGGCCGTCAGGCGCAGTGTGGCTGAGATGATCTCTGCTTGCGGCGGGATGGCGCTCACATCAAAATTCAACAGCGACCGCTTGTAGCCCTGGCCCTGAATGCGCAGACCTTGGTGCTCATAGTTGCGCGTTTGGTCGGCATAGTTGATGTAGGCGTCCTGGCTGGCCCCGCGCAGCTCCAGGGTCTGGGGCGTGGGCTGGACAGAGGCCGTGGTGGTGGGCGAGGGGGTGATGGTGACGGTGGGCACAGGGCCGCCGCCCGCCGTGTAGGTCACCCGCAACAAAGGCTTGTTGGTGGGCGCGTTGGCCGAATGGAAGCGCAGCTCGCGGGCATGGTTAGAGATCAAAATCAGCCCCCTGTTGCCGGCGGGGTTACTCTCCCAATCCTGCACCAGGGCGGTGATATCCCATTCGTACCAGGTGTTCACCGTGGAGATCACCGCCGCGCCGCTCTCGCTGAAAGAGCGGTCCGACGCGCTCTCGCAGCCGGCGGTACCCCAGGAGATGTCACTGGTCGCCTTGTTCCAGGTGGCCTGGAGCTCCTCCCAGCCCCGCAACACCTTGTACACCGCCACCCGTGGCGTGGCCGTAGGTTTGCCGTCGTCGTACCAATCCAGGTAGAGGCGGAGCTTCGCGCTCTGTACCGTGGAACCGGTGGGGATGGAGGCAAGGTCGAAATAGATCAGCGAGCGAAAGACGCTGTATTTCACTCGGATGCGCTGCCCGTTGCCGTCGTTGACGGTCGGATCATAGGAGGAGATGTAGGTATCCCTCACCGTGGTATTGTCGGGCGTAAAATCCACCGTGCGGGGGGTGGCGGTCACCGCCGGGGTATTGGTGGGGGTGAAGGTGGGTGTGGGCGTGTTGGTGGGCACGCTGGTATTGGTGGGCGTGAGGGTGGGCAGGGTGCCCGTGGCGGTCAAATTCAGATTGGTGTGCGCGCCGCTCTGCCAGACGGCCGTCTGGGCGCAAAGCAATCCCCCCACGCGGAATTGGATCGTCTCCCCCGTCGTGCCGCCCTCTTTGCCCGGGGTCTCGGGAATATCGCCGGGGACGTTAAGGGCATAGACCGTATCCGCCCCCGAAACCTGCACAGGGCCCACGGCATAGGTTACGCCACCGATCAGCGCCTCCACCTGGACATAGGTGGGCACATTGGCCCCGTTCACCTTCACCGTGCCATAGAAGCTGGCCGGGACGGGCGGAGCCGCCCGCACCAAGGCCCCCTGCAGCGCCGCCAGGGCGCAAAGGGCCAAGGACAATATCAAGAAGGCGTGTGTTCTCGTCTTCATGGTTCCTCTCGTCCATCGCTAAACAGTGCCTTGCGCACGGGGCGCACGCCTCAGTAAGGCACCACCAAGCTGCAATCCGCCGTGACATGGATCCAGTATCCCTTGCCCGGCTCCATATTCTGCAGGTCGTTGGCATAGCTGGGCACCGCAGGATTGTAGAGCTTCCACGGGTCGGCCAGGTCGGCCGCATGGAAAGCGTACACCTTGTCATACTGCCCGGCGATGCCGGCCAGGGCCGTGGCGAGGGAGCGGGTGCTGCCGCTGGGCCAACCGATCAGGTTCCAGCCGCCGTTGGCCGCCGTGAGGTTGATGGTGGTGGAGGTGGGCGGCTGGCCGTTGATCACCAAGGTGCAATTCTGGGTGACATGGATCCACAGCCCCATCTTTTCGTTGATGGTGGTGAGATCGCCGCCGGGATAGGAATGCCACGTGCCATCATAATAGGCCTGCACCAGGTCATATTTGCCGGCGATGCTGGCCAGGAAGTCGGCCACGGCGGTGGCCGTGGGCACCAACGGCGTGGAGACCAGATTCCAGCCGCCGTTGGCGGTGGTCAGGTTGATGCTATAGGTCTGGCCAGAGCCACCGCCCAGGCGCACATCCACCATGTGGATGTATTCGTTGCCGTCGTTCAGGCAATCGATGCGAAAATCGGTGCCGCCCGCCTGGGAATTGGCAAAGCGGGCATCGGGCACGGTGAAGGTGGCCTTTTTCCAGGTGCGCGAGTTGGTCTTGGTGATGGTGCCGGCCACCTTGTTGGCGTCGGTGGCGGCGTCGTAGATCAACCGCCAGCTATCGTAGCCGCCGTCGAAATAGGTGACGGTGATGGTGGCCTGGCGGCTGCCGCCATAGACATAGCGGTCATCAATCTTGAAGCCCATGTAGATATTCCCGCTGCCCTGGTCGGTGCGTCGGCAGATCCAGCCCTCGCGGGAGGGGCCCAGCTCGGATCTGGTCTCGATCCCCGGCCGCAGGGCGGCGGGATAAAGGTCGGCACGCACCAGCTCCGTGGGGGCGCGGTAGGTGGCCACCACCGTGCGCCCCTGGGAGATGGAGTCATCTTGGGTCAACCACCAGGAATAGTTGCCCTTCTGGGGGTAATAATTATCGGCATAGGCCGATTCGCGCAACAACACCCACACGCTGGGCGTGGTGTTGATGTGTTTGCCCATATATTGCGAGGCCCAACGGATGACCTCGATATTGGCTGTAATGGGGGTCACCGTCGGGTCGCCCGCGGCGCCCTCATAGAGCACGTCGCGCTCCAGGGTGACGTAATCCGCCCGGCGGCTCAGGGCCGCCGCCACGCCCCAGAAGAATTCGATGGGGTTGGGGGTCATATACTCATACATCTCAAAGGCGACGGGCACCCAGGGCGCGTCCGTGCCGGCCTGGTCAAGGATGCGGTCGTACTTGCCGACCCCGTTCCAACCGGACTTGGTGCGCAGGTCCACCCATTCCGAATCGGCATAGATGCCCGCCGGGAAGAGCCCCACACCCCTGGAGATGGCGTGATCGGTGAAGGTGCGGCGGTCGGGCTCAATGGTGAACCGGGGCGCGTTGGGCAGGAGCAGCTTGGTCTGATGAAAATTATCGGCGTACATATCGGTGATGTCGTTGACAATGTAGGGCCAGGTATATTCGGTCAAGCCATCGGCCTCCAGGGCCGCCTTCACATAGGGGTTATCCTGGTCGTCGCAAGGCTGGGTCTCACCGAACTTGCCCACGCCGATCTGGATAAACTCCACATTGGGGTGGCCATCGTAGCGCGCCGCCAGGGCGGCGATGAAATTGCGGTATTTTTGCTTATAGACGGCGTTCCAATACTCGGGAATTTGGAAGCCATCCGGGCACGTGACCTTGGTCGCGCCGGCGGCAAAGACCCAAGCCGGCACGCGGATGGGCGGGTTGGAAGGGTTGTTTTGGTTGGCCCGCCCGTTAAAGGTGATGATGCCAAAGGCCGCCTTCTTGCCCTTGGCCACCTGGTTGGCGATAAAGCCATCAATGATATCCCAGCGATAGCTCCCTTCGGCCGGCTCTAACTGGTCCCAGTAGAAGGACTGGTGCCCGCCCACCACGCCGTATTCGGCGGGGTCCACGTTGCGGTTATCCCGGGCGGCATAAAAGCCGGGCGTGGCGCCGGTGGGCACCCATTGCATCTGGGCGCCGGCGAGCTGGTCATGGGCCGGGGGCAGGCCCGTATCCAGGACGGCCCCCGCCACCTCCAGCGGGCCAGAGATGGACGCCCCTTTATCGGCGGAGGGCGCCTCCTGGGTGGGCATCCAGGCCGATGCCGGCCCCAGGGAAACGAGCAGAGCGGCCAAGAGCAACACCAAAGCCGCTTTGATGGGCATCGTCTTCATCATCATCCCTCACTATCGTGGTTGTTGAAATGTGCGGCCATGCCGCGGCGGATTTTCCATCTGCACGAGGTCCAAACCATCTTGGGGCAAAACAAGGTTGACCATCCCAACCGGTTCCATCATACCATGAGGTGCATCTCGGGCCAAATAGACCGCTCGCGCTTGCAGCTCTCAGCCATGAGCACTTTTGCTACCAGCAGGGCAAGAACCGGAAGCCCCCCTGAGTTTTCCTGCCCTCCCAGGCCAGGGCTGGTTAGGCCAAGTCTTGACTCTTATCAAGACGCGCTTGGGGGCAAAAAGATACGCCAAGGCCCCTCCACGCTCAAAGCTCCGGCGCCACCGGCCTCAGCGTTGGTACTTGCCGGCCAGATAGGCGCGGATGATCTCGGCGATGCGACATGGCGGCGTCTCATAGCGGCGAAAGGTCTGCGCCTCGGCCTGGCGCAGGGCCTCCGGGAGGGCGCGCAGCTCGCGGCACCAGAGCATATACCCCGCCTCGGAGAGGGCCCGCAGGAGATCCTCTTGATGGCGGTCGTAGCGATCAGGATTGCTGACCCCCACAAGCTTGAGCCCCCGCTGCAACACCTCGATGGCCGTGCCCAGGCCCCCGTGGGCCACCACCAACCTGGCCCGCTCATAGTAGGGATCCAAGGAAGGGGCGAAACGAAAGTATTCCATGTGCACCGGGAGATACTTCCCCCGGCCGATCTGGGCCACCACCTCCTCGCCCAGCGTGGGGGCGAGGGCATCCATGGCCTGCACCAGGTCATCGAAATCCGTCGTGCCCACCGTGACCAGGATCATCTCTCCCCCTTAGAACAGCCGCCCGGCGTAGATCGCCTTGGGGTAACGCTCGGCCAGCTCAGGCCACTGCACAAAAAAGAGGTGCGCCACGCGATACATGATGCGTCCCGTGAGGGAAAGGGCGGTGATGCGCGAGGCCGTCTCCACAAAGATGACCTTGATCCCCAAGAGCCGGGCCAGTAGAGACACCGGCACCGCCACCGCCGGCCCCGAACTCACCACCGCTTGCGGGCGAAAGGCGCGCAAGGCGCCCAGGGCCTGCCAGCCGCTCTGAAGGGCCTTGAGGATATCCAGGGGCAGGTTGTGCTCTTTATCTCGCGGGCGGCGCACGCGATAGATGGGCCCCGGCCGGCGGATCTTGGCCGCCGAGACCTCGTCATCGGCCACCAAGAGATAGCCATAGACGAAATCGTCGCCCAACATATCCACCAGGGTCAACATCTCTTTGGTGTGCCCCCCTTCACCCAGGGCAATGAGCAGCCTCTTTGGGTTCATCCGGCGCCTCCTTTGCGCCTGCGCTGGCGGGCGAGGACCTCCTCATAGAGGGCCACGATGCGCCGCGCCTCCTCGCGGGTTTGCAGATGGGCGATGGCCTCGCGCCCGCGGGTGCGCCCGCCAAAGGCCAAGGCCAGCTCCACCTTGGCGGCCAGGTCCTCCGGCGTTTGCGCCGCCAAGTAACACCCCTCCACCCCGGCGATCACCTCCGGCACATCCCCCACGGCCGTGGAGACGATGGGCAGATTGCAGGCCATGGCCTCCTTGATCACCACCGGCGAGCCCTCGTGGTCGGAGGTCAAGAGCAAAACATCGCCGGCGTTCAAATACGTGGGCACCTCCCGGTGGGGCACCTTGCTCACCACCCGCAGCTCCACGTCGTCGCGGCGCCGGCGCAACACGTCATAGGTGGCATAGGCCAGGTCCAGGCGCTTTTCGCGGCGCGGGTCGCCCACCCAAAGCACGATCTTGCGGCGCGGATCCCACCCCAGCGCGGCGCGGGCCTCGGCCTGGGGCTGCGGCTGGAAGAGCTCGAAATCCACGCCGCAGGGGATGATGTGCGCCCCCGGATAGCCCAGACGCGCCTTGTGGTCGGCGGAGGTGACGATTACCGCGTCCACCAACGGCACCAACCGGCGACAGAGCCAGCCCTGATAGGTGTGCATCTGCCCCGGCGCGTGAAAGCTCTGCACGATGGGCAAGCGCCACTGCGCCCGGGCGATCCACCCGGAAAAGACGTAATGGGCATGGATGAGATCGTAGGCCACATAGCGCAGTTGCCGCCAGAGGCGCCAGTAGCCGGCCAGATAGTTCCAGCGGCTGGCCCGACCGTTGACGAACAGGACATCCACCTCCACCCCCAGGCCACGCAAGGCCCGCACCTGCTCATAGACAAAGGTGCCGAAGGAAGGATCGGCCTCGTGGGGATACATGTTGGTCAGCATCAACACGCGCATCGCACATCGTCTCCGTCGGCAGGGGCTGGGGCAACGGGGTTGGCCAGAAAAAGACCGTTGAGCACCGTGCGCCAGCCGCGATAGTACGTATGCAGCACCTCCTCCGTCAGCGCGTCGGCCACTTGGGCCAGCTCTGCCTCGGCCGAGATCCGACGCAATCCCCACCTCGGCGCCAGGCGGCGATACAGCTCCGCCTGCTCGGCCAGGAAATCGGGCTCCTCTTCGGGCTTGCGGCGGAGGGCGGTGGCGGGGTCAAGGTCCAAGAGATAGGCCAGGCGCGGCCGCGGCGCCAAGGCCAGAAGGAGCTTGGCGGCCCACGAACGCGCCTCCTGCGGGCGCCCGCTGAGGACGCTCAGCTCCACCAGGGCATCGTAGGTGTACCGGTCGCAGAGGACGATATCCCCCCGGAGCAAGGGCCAGGCGACCTTGACCCCGTATTGCAGCAAGAGATCCAGGGTCACCGACCAACGCCAGCCCCAACGCAGCCAGGGCCGCGCCAACCAGAGCCGCTTGCGGCGCACCTTGGCCTGGCGGGTGTCGCTTACCATGTCCAGCGCGGCGCGTTTTTTGAGGAACGGCTTGACCAGGCGGATCAGCCCGTCGGTCCAGCGCGAGGAGCCGCCTCGGCTCCACACCACCCGCGCCCGCAGGGCGCATTCGCGGCAGGCCCGCTGCAAGATCTCGGCCTGGGCCGTCTTGCCCGCGCCGTCCATGCCACTGAAGGTGACCAGCAGGGGGCACTGGCTCTGGAAGGGCAAGCGCCGTTTGACGCCGGCCAGGGAATGGCGCAGGGCGTCCAAGGCCTTTTGGCGCGGCGTGAGCGCCCGGTCGCGCCAGATTTTGCCATAGTAATGCCGCTTGCTGAAGCGGAAGGAGAGGGCCAAGGGGAAACCCCAGTCCCCGGCGGCCAGCCGCCGGGCCAGATAACGCCGGCAGTAAAAGGGCAAGTCTCGTTCCGCCTCGGCCATCACCTCCGGAGGGAAACTGTGTTGGCCGTAGAGATGGCGCTCCAACGCACTCCACAGCACCAGGCAGGTGACCAAACCGTCCCGCCAGCCCCGCTCCTGGGCCTGGCGCAGGATCAGCTCCCAATCCAACGGTTGCCGGAGCAGGCGCATCACTTTCCACAGATCGCCCAGCTTGACGGCCTTGTCCTCGTAAAAGGCGTGGGCCAGGGTGATCAGCAGGGCATCCTCCGCCGAGGGGATGAGCAGGGTCGGATCATCCGGCGCGGGCCGGGCACGGGCCAAGACCCCCGCGTCCTCCATGAAACCCGTGCCCCAGCCGACGAACTCATGGAGGTGGATGGCACAGACGGTGGCGCCCAGGTGGAACTTGCGCCAGAGGAACTTGTGGGGCTCCTCAACATTCTTTAGCTCCACATAGTGCAAATCATGGAGGATCCGCCGGGCGCGCAACCCCTGGGCGAGGGGCACCAAGATATCCAGGTTGTCGCTCCGATAGGGCAGAGAGGGGGCGATCCCCGCCGATTTGATGACCACAGCGCGGATTCCCGCGTCGGCCAAGGCGCGTTGCACCAGAGCATATTCGCCACGCAACAGGGCCCAGGCCTCACCCTCGGCGGCGAGGGCCTCTTGGAAGACCTGGCTCCCATAAAAGGCCGCTGCCTCCGGCACGGAACGATCCAGCGCCAGGAGGGGCACCTTGTTGGCCTGGGCCAACGCCAGCAGGGCGGGGAAATCGCCCTCCGCCAGATGTGGCCAAGGCGCGCCGGGGCGCTGCGGCTCCAGCAGATGGGCCAGGGCACAGACCAAATCCTGGGGCGCGCTCATGGGTTCCCCTCCGGCAGGCGATAGAGGCCGATGATCTGGTTGCGCAACCAGGCCAAAGGGGGCCATTCCGTCGCCCGACTGTAGAGCAGGCCCAAGACATACGTCCAGCGGCGATGGGCCAGATAGGCGTAGGTCTGGTCCACCGTCTGCAGCCAGACACGCTGCAGCCCGGCCGCCGTCAGCAGGCGATGCAAGCGGCCCACGGTATTGGCGCGGTAATAGGTGGGGAACACCTCGTCCTCCGCCACGCCGATCTGAACCTTCAGCCTGCGGTGGAGGCGTGTGGGCAAGAGCCTGGACAAGAGAAAAAGCGGCGTCCGCACGGCCGGCGTCTTGAAACAGAGATACCCCCCGGGCCTGAGCACCCGGGCAAACTCCTTGAGGGCCACAGCGGGATCGGGCAGATGCTCCAACATCAGATACGCCACCACCAGGTCGAAGGTGTCATCGCCAAAGGGCAACGCCTCCACGCGGCCCAGGACAAAAGCATCCAATTGGAGCGCATCGGGGCGGTAGAGATCCACCCCCACCAGAAGGCGCAGGCGCCCCCGCCGTGACTGCAGCAGCCAGCTTCCCGGCCCCGAGCCCGCGTCCAAGGTCACCGCGCCCTCCGGAAGCAAGCGGTCCAGCGCGGCGTCCAAGCGGCCAAAGACCGTCTCTTGGAGCGCCGGATAATAGCGCCTTTCCAGGGCTTGTTTCTCCTCGCGAGAGAGCACCGGCCATCCCCCTTAGGCGTGTGGGTTGCGGAGCCTTCGCCAGGCCTCCGCCACCGCCTCGTTGATCACTCGTTCCCAGGCATAGGGCGCCACCGCCGCCCGATTGCCCGGCTGAGGACACTGCCGCACCGCCTCCACCAGCTCGGGCAAGGAGGCAAGGTCGGCAAGGTAGCGCATCCCCGGCCCCTCCGGAAAAAGGCCAGGCAGGCCCCCAAAGGGAGTGGTGACCACCGGCAGGTCGCACGCCATGGCCTCCAGCACGGATAGGGGCACGTCAATGGCCGCGTTCTCCCCCTCCACCGGAAAGACATAACAATCGGCCAATTGGTACAGCTCGGCGACCTCAGCCAAAAAGTTGGCGAAAACCTTCACCCCCGCCTGCCGCAACTCGGCGACGAGGGTTGCATCGTGGGGCGTGCTGGCGCTGCCCACCACGACCACTTGCTGGTTGGGCCTCCCCGCCAAGCGCATCAGCGCCTGCACATTCCGCCCGCGATTAAGATGCCCCACATGCAAGACGATAAACGCCTGGGGCTCTAACCCATACTTGCGGCGCAAAAGGATCCGCCGCTCCGGCGAGACGGGGGCGAACCGGTTGCAATCCACCGCCGGCGGCAGCCATTGCAGGGCACAGCCCAGAGCCTGCAACGAGGCGCGGGTGCGTTCCGCCTGCACCCACACCAATTCCGGCCGCAGATGGGGCATCAGCGCCCGGCTCAAGCGGCCGTAGCGGCGCACCTGCAGGGCCAGCAAAACCACCGGCGCCCCGCGGCCGTAGAGCTTGAGCATCCGCCCCCGCCAAAAGCTGAACAGCGTGGCGCAGGCCGTGGGCACGTAAAGGATCAGCTCGGGCCGAAACCGCCCAAGGGCGGCTGCCGGCCACGGGCTGCACAACAGCGGGTTCGAGGGCACGTTGCGCAGGCCCAACTCCGGGCGATCTTGCCCAAAAGCGGTCAGCGCCAGGACCTCGTGTGCCTGGCGCAGCGCGCGGATGATGTGCACCGCCGTATTCTTGATCCCTTCATCCCAGGGCGGCTGCAGCCTTTCGGCAAAGACGGCGATGCGCATCAGCCTGTCCCCCCAGCATCAGGCCGAGCCCTGCGCCATTCCCGGAGCACCTGGCCGTACAGCGCGTAATACTGCCGGGCCACCTGCTCCGCGCTGAACCGCTCCCGCGCAAGCTCTCGGCCCCGCCGCCCCAGGCGCTCCGCCAGGGCAGGATCCGTCAATATCCTGCGCAGACGCTCGGCCAAGGCCGCATCATCTCCCACGGGCACCAGGAAGCCGGTCTCCCCTTCCTGCACCAGGTCGGGCACGCCTCCCACCCGGGTGGCCACCACGGGCTTGGCCGCGGCCATGGCCTCGCTGATGGTCATGGGCGCGTTCTCCTGCACCGAGGAGAGCGCCACCACGGCGCAACGGGCATATTCCTCCCAAAGGGCCTCGCGCCCCAAAAGACCCAGGAAGTGCACCACGTCCTCCAGCTGATGTGCCCTCACCCAAGCGCGCACCTTGCGCTCATAGTCGGCGCTGGTCGCCCGGCCGGCGATGCGCAATGTAACCTTGGGCTCCATGGCCCGCAGCCGTTCCACCGCGCGGATGAGGGTGAGGAGATCCTTGATCTCGGTGATGGAGCCGGCGTACAGGATGCGCCCCGCCTCCGCCCGGTTCGGCAAGGCGAAATAGACCGGCGGCACGGGGTTGTTGATGCGCACCCAACGCGCGCTCTCCACCTGCCCGTACTCTTGGAGCACGTAAGGGCTGATGGCCACCGCCCGCTGCACATGGCGCAAGGCATAGGCCTCGTAGAGGGCCAGCAGCCCGTAGCGCCAGCGATCATATAGGGTGCGGGAGTAGACCTGGCGCTCCCGCGGCAGCACGCCGTGAATGGTATAGATGGTCGGATAGCCCGCTTTGACCCCGGCATAGGCCATGTGGGCGGCGTGGGCGTGCACCAGGTCCGGCCGGATGGCGCGCAACGCGCGCACCATGCGCCCGACGCCGGTGATCAAATTGGGCAGCACCCGCCGCCGGGGCGGCGCCAGGTAATGCACCGTCACCGGGCCATCGCGCACCAAAGCGTCTTGGGCGATATCGCTGTGGCAATGGATCACGTGTAGCTCTAGATCGCCATACGCCCTCAGGGCCTCCACCAAATTATAGGCCACCATGCGGATGCCGCCGGGGATGAGGCCCGGGTCCTGGGGGTAAAAGGTCACCATGGCGAGCCGCATGAGCGCCTCCCTCAGCCGGCGGCCTTGAGGGCCAAGATGCGAAACGATCGCGCCCAGGGCAGCACCAGGGGCGTCAAAGGCGGCCAGGTCAAGACGTCGTTGGCCCGGGCGACCCATCCTCCCCGGGCGCCCCCCAAATACGCCCGGAGGGCCACCCGAAAGCCCAGCTCCTGCAGGCGTCGCTTCAGGGCATAAGGATCCAGCAGGCGCTCGATGTAATAACCCTGCACGGGATCCACCGGACACTCTCCCTGGCGATAGGGGCGGTTGGGCCACGTGCCCATCCGCAGATAACGCTCCACGGCCTCGCGCAGCTCCGCGCCCCAAAGGCCGGCGGTCTCTTGGGCCAAGCGGTTCACCTCTTGGGGCATCAGCTTGGGAAATTCGCCGGCGATGATGGCCGCCCGCTGGGCCACAAAGGGTGTCTCGATCTTGTGGCCGTGCACCTCGGCCCCGGCCGGGCCCTGCTCAAAGGCCCGCCAGATCTCCCATGTCTCGCGCACCACCCGGCGGTTGCGGGCATTGTTGCTATCGGAGAGGAGCAGCGCGCCGCCGGGGCGGAGCACCCGCCACGCCTCGGCCAGGAAGGCGTCGCCATCGCGATAGTGCGAGATAGCCTCGTGGGAGAGCACCAGATCGAAAGAGGCATCCGCATACGGCATGGCGGCCACATCTCCCAAACGGGGATAGACGGGCAGCCGTTCGGGCAGGATCTCCAGGTAAGTGCGAAAGGTATCGATCATCCCTTGGTGACAATCGAGGCCGTGCACCTCTTGAGCACCCAGCAGGGCCACGAGGGTGGCCATGATCCCAAAACCGCAACCTGCATCCAACACCTTGCGGCCCGCCACGCCGCCCGGATACAGCGCCACAAACTTGCGCAGGAAGCGGAGGTAACGGGACATGTACTCCCGCCCCGTCAGGTCGCGATAGTAGGTAAAGAACCAGGGCGAATACCGTTCGGCCAGGGGATGCTCGACGATCCGGCGCATCCACTCCAAGATGTCCACGGTCTGGCCCCGGTAGGAGATCAGGGTATCAGCCATCGCCTCTCCTTTGGGCGGCGAGATCGGCCAGGAGCCAACGGGCCGCCGCGGCCAGGTCGGGCACGATGGGGCAATCCGGCCAACGCTGCTCCACCTGGGCACGCTGGGCGGCGCCCCGGCCGGTGAGCACCAGGATGGTCCGGCAGCCCACGGCCCGCCCGGCGGCGATGTCGCTTTCAGCATCGCCCACCAGGTAGGAGCGGAGCAGGTCCAGGCGCAACACCTCAGCGGCATGGGTCAAGAGGCCCGGTTGCGGCTTGCGACAGCCACAGCCCTCCTCCGGCGTGTGCGGACACCAAGCCACGGCATCGAGCCGCGCCCCCTGGGCCGCCGCCCAGGCCAACAGCCGACGGTTGATGCTCTCGGCCACCTCGAAGGAGAGCAACCGGCGGTTAATCGCCGCCTGGTTAGAGACCACCACGATGGGCAGCCCCGTCGCGGCCAAGGCCGCCAGAGCCTCCCCTGCGCCCGGCAAAAAGGTCACCTCCTCCCAGCTCTTGACATAGTCCGGCCGATCGGCATTGATGACGCCATCGCGATCCAAAAAGATGGCTCCGCGCTTGGGAAGGTTGATCTCGGTGCACGCCCCATAGGATTCGGCCAGGAGGAGGCTGGGGACTAGATCCTCTTGGGCGCGGGCGCGCAGCGCGCCGATCATGGCATGCTCCAAGGCCAGGTGCAGATCTTCGATCTCTTCCATATCGGCGCTGGGCACGACGATGGCCACATCCGCCAAGGCGGCCAATTGCCCCCCGTGCCCGCCGGTGAAGCCGATGGTGCACATGCCGATCTCGCGGGCATAGCGCACGGCCTGCACCACATTGGGCGAGTTGCCGCTCCCGCTGAGGGCCACCAGGAGATCGCCCGGGCGGCCCAGGTTGCGGAGCGGCTCGACAAAAGCCTCCGCGTAATGGGCATCGTTGCTCCAGGCCGTCAAGAGAGGGAGGTTATCCATCAGGCCGATGGCGCGAAAGCGCGGCACGCCCTGGACGTTGGCCCCCTTGTTGAGATCGTTCACCCAATGGGCGGCCGTGGCGGCGCTGCCGCCGTTGCCGCACAAGAACACCAGCGCCCGCCGCAGCCGCGCCGCATGGAGCAGCTCCAGGGCGCGCGCCACCTGCGCCCAGGGCAGGTCCGCCAACCCTTGGGCGATGCGCTGCATGTGCCCTTGAACATGAGCCAGCATCCCCTGGAGAGGATCGTCACGCGCAACCATCTCACTCCCTTCGGGCGTTAAAGATCACCTTGGTGCCATCGCGCTCCAGGCGGAAGGGCAGCTCCCGCAGCCCCCGCAGGGCATAGCGCACGGCGTCATGATATTTGGGCGGGCAATAGAGCAAGAGGAACCCTCCGCCGCCGGCGCCGGTGATCTTGCCGCCCAAGGCCCCGGCGCGCCGGGCCGCTTGGTACATGGCATCAATCTGGTCGTTGGAGATCCCCTCGGCAAGCTGGCGCTTCAAGCCCCAACCTTCATCCAGCAGGGCGCCGAGGCGGTCGAGCTGCCCCTGCTCCAGAGAGCGGCGTCCCTCCACCGCCAGATCTTTCAGGGCGCGCAACACGGCCATACTTGCCCCCATCTTGGCCACCTGCCTGCTCAGAATGGTGCTGGCCTCACGGGTGATGCCGGTGAAAAAGAGGAGCAGGCGCGCATCCAGGGCGCGGCGCAGCTCGCTGGAGAGGGTCACCTCCTCCACGGCCACGCTCTCATCCGGCCTAAAGCGCAAAAAACGCAGCCCGCCATAGGCGGCGATGTACTGATCCTGCTTACCGATGGGCTTGCCCAGGATGTTGATCTCGATCTGGCAGGCCTGGCGGGCCAGGGTCTCGGCATCCACCAGTTGCCCTTTGTAGGCATAGAGGGCGTGGAGGCAACCCACCGTCACCGTGCTGGGGGAGCCCAGGCCGGAACCTTGGGAGGGGATATCCCCCATGGTGGCCAGCTCCACCTGCCGGGTGATGCCCGTCAGCCGCAAGGACTCGCGCACCAGCTCGTGCTGCACCTCATCCAGGCTATCCACCATCTCGGTGCGGGTGTAGCCCACGCGAATCTTGTCATCGAAGCGTTTTTTGATGATGACAAAGATATACTTGTCGATGGCGGAGCTGAGGACACACCCCTCCTCCTGGTGATAGAAATCGGGCAGATCCGTCCCACCTCCCAGGAAGCTGATGCGCAACGGCGTCTGCACCACGATCATTGGACCTTGCCCTCCGCCCAATCCCGCTGGGCGCGTTGGTATTTCTCCGGGTTGCCGATATCCAAAAGATAGGCCTCGGTGGGATAACCGTAAAGGGGCACGCCGGCGGCGATCAAACGCGGAAAGAGGTCGCGCCCGAAATCATAGAAGTGCCCCTCGGGCACATACTCCAAGATCTCCGGCTCCAGCACATAAATGCCGGCGTTGGCCAGATCGGTGAACACCCGGTCTTGAGGGGGCTTTTCCACAAAACGCAGGATCCTGCCCTGGGCGTCCAGCTCCACCAGGCCGCACTCCCACGGATTGGGCACGCGATAGAGCACCACCGTCCCCGCCGCGCCGGTCCGCCGATGGGCCTGGAAGACGTCCTCCAGGTTGAGGGCGGTGAGCAGGTCGCCATAGACGACGACAAAGGTTTCATCCAGGAACCAGGCCAACGCCTTGGCGCCGCCGGCCGTGCCCAGAATCTTGCGCTCCAAGGAATAGACCAGGCGCACACCCCAGGCGGAGCCATCGCCGAAATAGGTGGTGATCGTCTCGGGACGGTAATGCAAGTTGATGCCGATCTCGGTCACGCCGTGACGCCGCAACCAGGCGATGAGATGCTCCAAAAGGGGGCGGCCCCCGATGGGCAACATGGGCTTGGGGCGGGTCAAGGTCAACGGGCGCAGCCGGCTGCCCTCGCCGGCGGCCAGGATCAGCCCTTTCATGGGTTCGCCATCACCTGCTGATAGACTTCCAGGGTGCGCCGGGCCGCCACCTCCGGGCGAAACCGCCGCTCGGCCTCCTCCTTGGCCTGGGCGCCCATCTTTTGGGCCTGGGCCGGATCCGCCAGGAGGCGGGAGAGGGCCTCCGCCAACGCCTGGGGATCGCCCTCCAAGGAGGCGGGCACGGGCAAGGTCAAGCCGGTGAGGCCATCGGCCAACATCCAGGGGACGCCGCCGGCCCGGGTGGCCACGCTGGGCACGCCCGCGGCCATGGCCTGCTCGATGACCATGGGCGCCGTCTCTTGGAAGGAGGGCAAGACCAAGGCCACGCAGGTGGCATATTCCCGCAAGACCTGCTCCTGGGCCAGGTGTCCCAGAAAGGTCACCGCCTCGCCCAGGCCCTCTTGTTGGATATAGACTTCGCACGCATGGAAATAGGCCGGGTCGGCCGTCGTCGCCCCGGCGATATGGAGATGCGCCTCGGGGAAACGCTCCCGCACCGGGCGCAAGGCCTTGAGCAGCGGCAGCACCCCTTTCCGGGGGATCACCGGCCCGGCAAAGAGCAACCGACCGGGCACGGGTTCGCGGCGCAGGGCAAAAAAGCGCTCGTCGCAGGCGTTCTCCACCAAATAGGAGCGGCCGTGGAAAAGGCCGGCCAAGACCTGCTCCACATAAGGGGTGATCAAGATCAGGTGACGGGCACGGCGCACCACCGCTCGCTCATAGGCCACATCGAACCAGGCGCGCAGTTTGTTGCCCCAGCCCTCCAGCAACTTGGCCTCTTGGGAGACGATCCCGTGCACGGTGATCACCGCGGGGAACCGCCCGGCCAGGGCCGCGCCGGCATACAGGCCCGAGCCATGGGCGTGGACAACATCGGGACGGATCTCCTCCAGCGCGGCCAACATCGCCCGCACCTCGCGACGATGGCCGGTGATGCGTCCCCAGCGGCCGCGAGGTAGATACGTGATCCGCAGCCGCTCCTGCTCCACCACTTTGGGCCGGGCGAGTTCCTGTTTGCAGGTGATGATGTGCACGCTCAGCTTGGGGAATTTGAGCAACTCCCGTTGGGCATAGACGATGGCCACCTCCACGCCGCCGAGGCGCTGGGTATCCAAGGGATAGGGTCCTAAAATGGCGATCTTCATCGTCTCTCTCCCTCCCCAGGATGTCCTTTCTGCCCCGGCAAGCGACCACAGACCAAGATCCCCGGAATGAGGCGCGCCCTGAGCTGCACCGGCCAGCGATGGATGCGCAAGGCCCCCAACAAGGCTTCGTAGAGGCAGGCCAAGGCCAGCGCCACCCCGCCGAAGGCCAGAGGCCGGCCCAGGCGATGGGCCAGCCGAGGCTCCAACCAGGCGGGGCGAAAACCGCCGGCGCGCAAGAGGGCGCACAGCTCGCCCAGGGTGTACACGTGGAGATGGAACCCCGCCGAGGCCCGCCCGCTCCACAGGCGCGAGGGGGTGTAGAGGAGATAGCACCCGCCCGGAACCAGCAGCCGGCGCACCTCGGCCAGGTGGGCGCGCATATCCTCTAAGGAGATGTGTTCCACCAGGTTTTCGCTCACCACATAATCGAAGGAGCCAGCGGGATACGGCAGGGCGCGGGCATCGCCGAACTCGTAGCGCAGGGCAAGGTTCGGCTCGCTGCCCCACCGGGCCCGCGCCCGCTCCAAAGCCACCTGGGAGACATCCACCGAGAGCACCCGGTTGCCCTGCCGCGCCAAAAGGTAGGCCGTGACGCCATCGCCGGTGCCCACCTCCAACACCCGGGCGCCCGAGCCAATGTACCGCAGCAGAACCCGCCGCACCCGGTCCTCCACGGAGCGCGGGTTCACTGTAGCATAGATCTCTCCCTCTTGCCCCTGGCGGCGGAGGAACTCGGCGTGCAGCTCGTCATAGGCCCGCTGAAACTCTTCCGCCGAGGCGCCGTGAAGCAGGCGCTCGCGCCAGCGGGCCTCGATCTCGCGCTCGGCGGCGCTCTTTTCCCGGTGATCTCGCAATTCTGCGGCGGTTTGTTCTCCGCTGGTCATTGCCCTATCCTCGCCACGACCAAACGGCCCTTTGGGCCAGGCGCGCGCGCTCCGCCCGCCGGCGCTCGCCGGCCACGGCGCCCCAAAAGGCACCCAGGATGAGGAACATGATCATGGTGTTGTAATAGCCCGTGAACACGTCCATGACAAAAGCCGGCGCAAAGATGGCTACCATGGAGGCCAGAAACACGCCCACCAGGTCCGGATCCAAGAAGGACTCGGCGGAGCGCGAGATGCGGTAGAGTTTCAGCGATGACCAGGCAAGATAGAGGCAAAACGCAATGAAAGGAATAAAGACGATAATCCCGCCCATCAACAGCACCCAGAGATATGTGTTGTGCGGCGTGGGCTGGGCGCGCAGATAGATATCCCAGTGCCCATAGCGCCGATAATAATAAGGGAAATTCTCATAGCCGAGGCCAAAGATGAAATGGTCGCGGATCATGCGCCGGGCGATATCCCACGTCTCGACGCGATATTCGATGGGCCCCTGCGCCTTGAGGCGCTCGCGCACCGTGGCGCTGGAGAGGATCACGGCGCCATAGATGCTGCCGACGATCACGGCCAGAACAAGCAGGACGAAAAAGGTGCGCCGAAAGCGGGGAACAAAGATGGCCATGGTGACCAACGCCAACACCAACCCACCCCAGCCCGAGCGGTTCATGCAGAAAAACACCCCCGCCCCCATGACGGCCAGGAGCAACGCTTTCCCCAGGCGGAAGCGACGCCCTCGATAAAGCCAATACCAAGCCCAGGGCCAGGTCATACCGATGGTCACGGCGATGTAGGCGGGGTTGCCCAAGAGACCCACCACCCGCCGGATGCTGGCCGTATAGGTGACGCTGCGGTCTTCGGGGTAGAACCAGACATCGCCGGTGAGCTGCTCCCGCGTGGCCAAGAGGGCGAAATAGAGGCCCACGATGGTCAACATGATCATGACAGAGCGGAGCGCGCGCAGATCGGTGATCAGGTTCCGCGCCAGGAAATAGACGGCCACGGGGATGATCAGCAGATCCAAAAAAGATTGCACGGCGCTTTTGAGGCCCACCAGGGCGCTGGGCACGGAGAGGGCCGCAGCCGCGAGAAAGGCCAGCACCAGGGCATCCAACCCGGTGAAGCGGACCAGTTTGCGCCGCCCGATGGCCGCCTGGGCCAGGACCAGCGCCAACAGCACACCCGTCATGATGCGGTTCAACGTCAGGTTGGGGATGCCTTGGCCCAACTCGATGTTGAGATAAGCGAAACGGGCAAAGGGCGCCGTGGCCACCCAAAAGAGCAGGGCATGGCGCACATCGGTCACCGCCACAGCGACGTAGGTGGCCAACCCCGTGGCCGTGACGAGGATGGCCCACTCCTCCTGGGCGATCTTGTGCCCCAGGGCCAGCCCCGCCGCGATCCCCACGCCGGCCAGGAGCAGCGCGCCCAATACCAGCCAAGCGCCCCGCCACAGGCGTCCGCCCCAGGAAACAGGCCGAGTTTGCGGCGCCCCGGTCACTTGAGCATCTCCTCGTACACGCGTTCCACGCCCTCCACATAGGCGGCCAAGGAAAAGCGCTCCTCCACGGCCCGCCGCGCTGCCCCTTGCCAGGCGGCCCGCTCCTGGGGATGATCCAGCGCCCAGGCGATGGCCTGGGCCAACGGAGCGGCCTGGCCGGGGGGCACCAGGAGCCCCGTCGCCCCGTGGGTGATGATCTCGGGCACGGCGCCGGCGTCGCTGGCGATGACGGGCGTGCCCGCCGCCATGGCCTCGATCAACACCCGGCCAAAGGGCTCCGGGGCGATGGAGGTGTGCGCCAGCAGATCCATCGCCCGCAAAAGCCGGGGAATATCCTGGCGAAAGCCTGTCCAGATCAACCGATCCTCCAAGGCCAGCTCCCGGGCCAGGGCGCGCAAGGCGTCCGCGTACTCCTGACCCTGCGCCTCCGGCGCGCCCACCACCAGGCCGCGCAGGCGCGGTCGGGCGGGGGCCAACTCGGCCAGGGCGCGCAAAAGGATATGTTGCCCCTTCCAGGCCACCAGCCGGCCCACGCAGCCCACCACCTGGTCCTCCGGCGCCAAGCCCAGCTCGGCGCGCAGGGCGAGAGGGTCATCGGCCACAGCGAACTCGGCCAAATCCACGCCGTTATACACCACCCAGCAAGGCTCCACCCTTCCGCCCAAAGCGCGCTCGTGGCGCGCCACCGCTTCAGAGATGGCGATAAAGCCGCGCAGGGAACGGGAGAGCCGGCGGTCGAAATGGTTGCGCTGGGCCATGGCCCGCAGATGGCAGATGGCCGGCACCCCGGCGGCGCGCGCCGCCATGATCCCCGCCCGGCTGACGCAGACCACATCGTTCAGATGCACGAGATGGGGGCGCACAGCTTGCATCAGCGCGCTCAACTCGTGGGCCTCGCGCCGGAGGGTGGGATACGCCCGCAGGTAAAACCCCACGCCGTGCACCAACCTTTCGCCCCAGGCGCTTCGCTTGGCCCAACGCGCCAGGCGGCCGGCGCGCAGCGCCTGGATGGCCTCTCCTTCCGTGGGGGCCGAGCTCCCCAGAGTCATCACGGGCACGCCCAGCTCCTGAAAACGCTGGCAATAGCCGTTGCCCGCCCGCAACACCACGTGGGGGGCATAGCGCCGGCGATCCAACCCCTTGAGGAGCTGATACAGGCTGATCACCGAGCCGCCCACCCCGGGCGCCAGATCCACATACAGCACGCGATATGGAGGCACCTTCTCCCCGCCTAGGCGACACGTTCCTTCTTGGCCGCCTTGCCCAGCGAACTAAAGAACTCGATCAAGAAGGAAAGGATAAACCCGGTCAACACGCTCACCACGCCCCCCACAGCCAGGAGCTGCACCATCTTGGAGGGCACCGGCGCATCGGGCTTGCGCGCTGGCTCGGTCACCTGGATGTAGCCCAAACGCTCGGCCTGGGCCTGTTTCAACCGCGCCTCGTTCTCCTTATCGCGGAGGAAATTATAGTTGTTCTGGGCGCGGACAAACTCGCGCTCCAGGTCGTTGTATTGGGCATAGAGCTCCAGTAAGTTGCGCAGCTCCTGCTCCCTGGTGGCGATCATCTGGTCATATAGCGTGAGGCTGGCGGCGTAACCATCGCGCTTGGCCTCGTAGCTCAAAGCGGTGGCCTCGTGCTGGCCGGCCAGGTCGAGGTAGAACTTGCGGGTGTTGGGGGCCAGCTCCTCTCCGTCCTTGGTCACGGTGGCCAGCTCTTCGGCCTTCTGGGTCGCCTTTTGGGCCTCGGCGCGATACGCCTGGGCAAAGACATCGTTGCGCACCCGCTCCATCTCCGCCCGCTCCCGCTCCAGCTTGAGATTGCGGATCAGATCTTGCAGCGCCTGGGTCTCCTGGGCGATGGAATCAATGTTGTGCTGCTGTTTGAACGCCAAGAGGGCCTCCTCGGCGTTCAACATATTCTGCTTCTCCGAGGCCAAAAGATCGCTCACGAACTGCAACAACACCTTGGAGGGGGTGGCCCGCACGCTGCGGTAATACTCCAGGGCATTGTTCACCTGGGCTGTGGCGATGGCCTCGGCGCGGCCGGGATCGTCCGCCTCCACGGTGACGATGACAAAATCCCCTTCCGTCGCCGTGCTCAGGCCGGCCAAAAGGTCCATGGCGCCGATCTCCAAGTTGAGGTTGGCGATGGTCTTCCAGGCGACAAAGGGGCTTCTCAGGGCGCGCATAAAGTCATTTTGCGCCTGTTGCACCTCGTCCACGGTGCTGCTGGCCCGGTAGGTGGTAAAAAGGGAGACATCGGAACGATCCGTGGCCAACACCTGCAAGCGCACCGTGGCTCGATACACCGGTTTGGCCGTGTACGTGACGGCCAGGATGACCCCCTCGGTCACCAGCAGGATGAGCACCGTCAGCCAAAGGCGCTTGCGCAAGATGCGCCAATAAACCAGAAAATCGGTGGCTGTCTGTATCGTCGTCATGATCCTCCTTCGACCCAGCCAAGGCCGTCGAGGCCCTTGGCCTGTGCCGTCTCATAGATCAAGCGAGAGATCTGTTCCACACGCTGCCGCCACGTGTTGCACGCCGCCCGGGCGCGCCGCTGGGCGCGCAAGGTCTCTCCGGCCGCCCCTTGTGCTTCGGCGAGGGCCACACCGACGGCGGCGACAAACTCCTCCCCTGCGCCCGCAATATAGAGGACATCCGCCTCATCCATGAGGGAAGGAATCGCCGTGGCCACCACCGGCAAGCCGCAGGCCAGATATTCGTAGAGCTTGAGCGGGTGGATATGCCGGGTCCAGGCGCTCTGGCGATAGGGCAACAGGCCCACGTCGCAAGCCGCCATCCAATAGGGCACCTCTTCCACCCCAACCTGGCCGATAAAGCGCACATTGGGGCAGGCCCGCAACGCTTCCAAACCGCGACACACTTCCGGCGTCGTCGCCCGCAGCGGCCCCACCAGGATGAGGGGCCATTGCGGATAGGCGCGGGCCACCCGGAGGAGCAGCGCCGCGTCTATCTTGTCGTTGATGGCCCCCACATACACGATCCTCGGGCGGGGCAGCCCGGCCAAAGCTTGCGGCTCGCGGCCCTCCGCCTGGGCCGCGATGAACCTCTCATAATCCACCCCGTTGGGCACCCAGTGGGTATTGGGGTTGATGCCCCCCTTGCTCTCCAAAAGGGCGCGGGAGGTGACCAACACCAGGTCCGCCTTGGCGATCAGCTCGCGTTCGCGGCGACGAATGTCCTCTGCCCTGGCGGCATCCACATCGGCATAACCGAGATATTCATCCACGATATGGTAAATCAACAGCCGTTCGCCGTAATGGCCGGGGATATCGGCCATGTCGGGCCGGAAGAGCCACAAGATGGGCCCCTCCAGGCCAAGCCGCCCCATGGCCCGCCGCAGAATGGCCCCGCGCAGCGCCGCCGTCATCGTGCTGAGGGGAGGGCGGCCGCTGATGGGGGCATACAGCGGGGGATGAAAGACGTGCAGCCCAGGCTTGACGGCGGTCAAGCGCGGCGCCCACAGTTTGGCCCAGGGGATCTCGCCCTGGAGCAGCCCCCGCACCACGGCACGCGCATAGGGCCGCGGCTCCACATACAGCACTTGATTATGCTCCGCCAGGAGCGACATAATCTGGTGGCGATTGCGCCAGATGTCGTCCCATGGATCGGGCGCGAAACAGAGAATGCTTGCCCCGCTGAGCACGCCAGGGGCCTCCCAGAAATCCTAGTTTACCCGCCGCCCATGAATACAAGATGAAGCATGGCCCAAGGCGAGATGACGGATTCTTCACCTGCCGCCTCTCCCCGAAAAGGCCTTTGCAGGGCTATATTACCACCATCGGCGCAATTCGGCCATTTTGCGGTCAGCGGGGTGCGGGCTTCCAGCGGCGATATCGGAGCAGCGCCTTGAGGGCGGGCAACCCATCCTTCCAAGGGGAGAGCTTTTTCTCTTTCCGCGGCCGATACGAGATGGGCACCTCATAGATCCGGTATCCCTGGCGGATGATCTTGGCGGTGATCTCGGGCTCGAGATCGAACCGGTTGCATTCGATATCCAACCGCTTGGCGATCTCGGCCGTCATGACCTTGTAGCAGGTCTCCATATCGTGGATGTGGACACCGTAGATGAGGTTCGTCAGCGCGGTGAGCAGAGCGTTGCCCCAGCGCAGCAAGAGCTTTTGCCCCGCCAGGCTGCGCACGCCATAGACCACCTGGGCCTGTCCCGAGAGGATGGGCTGCAGTAGGGCTGGGTAATCTTGGGGATCGTACTCCAGATCGGCATCCTGGATGATCACCGCGTCGCCCGTCACGGCGGCAAGTGCAGTGCGGATGGCGGCGCCCTTGCCCCGGTTCACCGGGTGGCGGATCACCCGCAGGCCGGGGAGCTCCATCCGGGCCAGGATCTCGGGGGTGCGGTCTTGGGAGCAATCGTCCACCACGATGATCTCTTTGTCGATCTCCACCGCCGCCACGCGGCGCAGGATGGTCTCCAAGCCATCCTCCTCGTTATACACGGGCATGAGCACAGAGAGTTTCATGTTTCACTTCCTAGCACAAGATTGATACATCGCCGCGTGCTCCTGGGCGATGGCCTCCCAAGAGAGATTTTCCGCGTAACGGCGGCAGGCCTGGCCCATGGCCGCCAGATCCGCCCGGCGCGCCGCCCGCAGCGCCTCGCGCAGGCCGTCGGGGGCATCCGGAGCATAGAGCAGGCCCCGTTCCCCCTGTTGGCCCACCAGCTCCACAAAACAGCCCAAGCGCGGCGCCACCAGCGGCACGCCAAAGGAGAGGGCCAGGATCCCCGCGCCGGAGGTGGTCACATGGCGATAGGGCAACACACACACATCGCAAGCCCGAAAGTAAACTTGGAGGGACTCATCGGCCACATGCCCCAAGGCCAGGCGGATGCGCCCATCCGCCGCGGCATCCCGACGCACCTGTTCCGCATACTCTGGCTCCTGGGCCTCGCCGGCGATGAGCAACACCGCGTCGTCCTCCGCCAAAGCCCGAAAGGCGGCCACCAGCTCCTCGATCCCCTTGTAGGGGCGCACGCGCCCCAAAAAGAGATAGACAAACGCCTCGGGCGCCAACCCCAAACGCGCCCGCGCCTCGGCTCGGGAACAGGTTTGGGGATAGGCCGAGATATAGTTGCCGTGGGGGATGACATGCACGCCCCGCCGACGCCCCCATCTGTGCGCCAAGGCCTCGGCCGTCTCACCATCGTGCACATGGACGGCCTGGGCCAGAACAAAGATCATGTGGTTACCCAGCCAAACCAAGCCGGCCCGTCTCCCCTCGTGTTGCCAGACGTTATGCACCGTATAGACCACGCAGACGCCCCACAGACGGGCCAGCAGCAGCCCCGCCATCACCGAGAGCCAGCGTTTCAGGCTGCGCCAAAACTGGGGGTAGATAAAGAACAACTCTAGCCAATGGAGATGGAGCACCTCTACCTGGTGGCGCTGCCGCCACATCCAGCCCAGGGAAAACTGGTCGCTCAAGCGGGGCTCCAGCCCCAGCTCTGGCTGGCGCAAACCTTGGCAGAGGAGCGCGGCGTAGGGGTTCCCCTTGACCCGCGAGACGATCACCACCCGCCGCCTCTGTCGTTGACTGGCAACCTGCACGTCGCGCTTTGCTCCTCAAGCCTGCGTGTGTTGGTGGGCCAGGCGCTGGCGCTGGTATTCCCTCTTGACTCCGGCCAGCATCTGGCCCACAAAGCGCCGCAGCTCCCCGTCATAGGCGTACATGAGGGCCAGATAGGCCAAAAAGGCCAAACCGCCGCTCAAGGGCAGCCCGATGAAGGGGTGCAAGGCGTTCTCGATCGCACGGTAAAAGCCGTGGCTGGCCACCGCTGTGGCCAACGCCACGATGCCCATGGGCAAGAGGATGCGTCCGTAGGTCTTCCAGGGGGCAAGGATGATGCGGTTGGTCAAAAAGAGGCTCAGGGCGAAATCCACCACCGAGACGATGGCCGAAAGCGCGGCCACACCGGTGATCCCCTCGAGCTTGATGGCCGGATACAGCAACCCCGCCATCACCGCCAGGCGGGCCGTGGCGATGTAAAAGAGCCATTTTGGCTTGCCGCCCGCCTTGAACACGTTGCCCATGTTGACGGCGATGGCCCGGGCCAGCCCATAGATGGTGAGCCATTGCAGCGGGACCACGGCGCGGAACCACTTGCTGCCATAGGCCACGACGATAAAGTCTTTGGCGAACACCAGAGTGATGAAGGCGATGGGGAAGGCCAGAAGCGAGACGTATTTCAAGCTCTTGAAGAACACTTGGCGCAGCCGGTCCAGGTCGTTCTGCACCTTGGAGTAGGCCGGAAACATCACCTGGCCCACGATGCGGCTCATGTGGGTGGCCGGCAAGTTGGAAAGATCGTAGGCCAGGCTGTAGGTGCCCAAGGCCGCATCGCCCAGGAAGCGGCCCACAAAGGCATCATCAATATTGGTGATGAAAAAGACCATGATCTGGCTGCTGACGATGTGCTTGCCGTAATTCCATAGCTCCTTGGCCACCCGCCAGGAGAACAAGCGGCTGGGTCGCCAAGGGCAAAAGAACCAGACCAGGATGGACGTCAACACCGCGATGAGCACCTGGCCATAGACGATGGACCAGACGCCGTAACCCCGCCAGGCCAGGAACACCGAGATCGCAGAGCCGATGATGCTGGCGATCATCTCCGGCAAGACCTTGTTCTTGAAGCCCATCCCCTTGGCCATCAAGGTCAACGGCACCTGGCTGATGGCCGAGATCACCAAGGTCACCGAGAGTACCCGCAGCACCGGCACCAGCGCCTGGTTCTTGAAGAATTGGGCCACAAGGGGCGAGCCGAACCAGGCCATGCCATACAGCAGCGAGCTGCTGATCAACACCGCCACAAAGGTGGTGTTGGCCGCCTCCTCCAGATCCTCTTGGCGATAGATCAGCGCCGAGCTAAAGCCCAGCTCTTTGAAGAGCTCCAGCACGCCGATGGTCAGCGAAGCATAGCCCACCAGGCCAAAATCGGCCGGGACCAAAAGGCGCGCCAAAATAAGCTGGCGCAGGAGCGAAAGCCCCCTCGCGCCGATGGTAGCGATGGTGACCCAGAACAGGCCCAAGCCCACCTCGCGTCTTAGACTCATCCCTGTTATCCCCCAGTCTCACAATGCTAGCGCGGGCTTCCGTGGCATTACCTTTTGATGCCCACCAAGACGAAATCGCGGCCAAACATCGCTGGCCAAACCCGCGCCAGCCAGTTGATCAGCCCGCGCAGGCGGCGCTTACGCCACAAAGGCGGGTAGAACTCCTTGGCCCACAGGCTGGCGCTCCCCTCGGCGGAGATGACCCGCACCCCTCTGGCGGCACAAAGGGCTTGGGCCTCACGCACGGTGAAAAAGCGCAGATGCATGGCATCGGTGGGCGAGTTGACGATGTAGGGGAAGCGGCCCGTGAGCACCCACCAACGACAGATGAGATGGGCAATATTGGGCAGACAGACGATAAACCGCCCCCCCGGCTTGAGCACGCGAATGCATTCATCAAAGGCTTTCTCATGAAAGAAGCGATGCTCGATGGCCGAATTAGAGACCACCACATCGAAGGAGCCATCGGCAAAGGGCAAAGGCTCACTATCGATATCCACCTGGGTGCAAGGGATCCCCTTCGCCCGCGCCCGCTGCACCGCCACCGCCGAAAGGTCCGTCGCGGTGACCTGGGCGCCCTTGTCGCGCAGCTTGGCCGCCAAGACGCCCGGCCCGCAATCCACCTCCAATACCTTCTCTCCGGGCCGCACATGTTTCTCCAAGAGGGCCAGCCGCTCATGGTCAAAGGTATCGTCGGCCTGGCTCCAATAGGCATCGTAATACGCCACCAAGTTCATCGTCGCTTCCCTCGTCGCAGGCCGAGCTTCTTGAGCAGGTTGCGCAGGCGCTGCAGATGGCGTTGCAGGCGGGGAGAATCGCCACCATAAAGCCCCAAAAGGACCAGGTAGATGCGGTGCTTGATCGGGCTTGTACGCTTCAGGGCCAGCTCGTCGCGTAGCGCGGCAAAGCGGGCATAGCCCTGGGCCAGTTGCTCATCGGTCAAGGTGGGGAGCTGGAGCACGCTCTCCTGGCTATAGTAGCTGTGCAATCTGGCCCCGGGCTTGATCAACCCCTGGGCCACACAGGTCTCGTACAGCTCCGTCATGGGATAGGGATAGAATACCGAGAACTGGAACTCGTCGGGCTCCAGTTGGCGGTTGAGGGCGATGGTGGCGGCAATGCTTTGGGGCGTCTCTCCGGGGATGCCGATCATATTGCACGCATAGGCCTTGAGGCCGTAACGATGCACCAGGCGAAAGGCGGCGATGATCTCGGCGTTGCTCATCCGCCGTTTGAGCACCGAGGCCCGCAGGGTCTCGTCGCCGTTCTCCACCCCCACGCGGATCCCCGCGCATCTCGCCTCGGCCAGCGCCTTGACCAACTCCTCATCGAGGATGCGCTCGACGCG
>DAOTZU010000186.1:0-1692 GCA_034433995.1 Anaerolineae bacterium | reverse complement strand
TTCTGGCCGCCGCATTGCCGGGAGAATCCTCGCTGAAAGAGCGCCTGGACGTGGAAGGCTATCTCATCAAGCCGATCTCACAACAAGAAGTGCAGGATGTGTTGCGTCCGTTCGGAGAAAAGGTGGATCGGATCCTTCTGGTTGATGATGACCGCGACTTTTTGCGCCTCATGTCCCGCTTGTTGGATAACCCTTTACGGCGCTACCAGGTGTTCACCGCCACCAGTGGGCACAAGGCCTTGGCGCTCCTGGCCCACCAAGCGCCCGACGTGATCTTGTTGGATCTGGTGATGCCCGATATGGACGGTCTCGAGGTGCTGCGCCAGATCCGCACGAACCCCGCGTGGCGAAACATTCCCGTCATCATTGTGACGGCCCAGGAAGAGATCAACACCATCAAGCCCGTGGTGGGCCCCTTGCTCATCGCCAAAGCCGGAGGGCTGGCCTCGGGCGAGCTGGTGCGCTGGGTACAGGCTTTGGTGGGAGATGGCGAGGCTGCCGAAGCCTGAGAGGTCTTGCATCTCCGGATGGGGAACCAAGGAGGATCAGCGTTGCTCCAGGGCCTGCAACGCCTCCATCAGTCCCTTCTCCGTGACGGGCTTGGCCACAAAGGCCGTGGCTCCCAAGGAGAGGGCCAATTCCCTGGCCCTCAGCACGCTACAGACGATAATGGGAATGGCGCGGGTTTCGGGCTGGTTCAGGAGGAACTGTAAAAGATCCCAGCCATCCTGATCGGGCATCATCAGGTCCAACGTGATGGCATAGGGGCGCAAGGCGAGCGCCTGGCTCCGGGCCTCGGCCGCGGAATGGGCCACGGCGACACGATAGCCGTGGGACATGAGGTAGCGTCGGATCAGCTCGCACACGTCGGGATTATCGTCAATGACCAATACGGTGCGCTGCGGCGCGGCCGGCAACCACAGGTCAAAACCGGCCAAAAGAGATCCTTGCTGAATCGGGCGCAAGGTCACTTGAGCCAACTTGGCGAGATCGTCCAGGGCCGCCAAGCACTCGCCCACTTGGGCATCGGAGAGAGAGGGCGCCTTGTGCGCAGGATCGGCGCGCAACTCCAGGTGCAAACTATTGGGCCCGGTCTTGGTAGTGATCTTGAGGGTTGCCCCGGACATCCGCTCCACCAGACAGCTGAGCATGGCCAAAAAGATCTGCCGCAGTAGGTTGCGGTCCACTATGCCCTCAGGTATCTCGTCGCCCTTCTCCATCTGGATGGAAACATTTCGCTGAAGCAACCTCTTTTCCAACAGCGCTAGTGCCCCGTCCAACACCTCGGCCACCGCGGCATAACGGCTGCTTTGCGCCAAACGTGCGGCCTCTAAACGCAAGAGGGCGAGCCTATCAATTTGCGAGGTCTGGGCCGGCGGCGCCGCGGGGTCATGGGGCGCGCCGGCCAAGTTGCTGCACCGTTCGCGCAAGATGGAGGCCAAGGCCTCCATCGCTGCCTGGTGTTCGCGGTAAAAGTGACGCCGGCTGATGCCCAAGCGGTCGGCGACGGTCTGCGGATCCAGGCCCTCCCCGTAGCGCAAGGAGAGCAGCTCATGGCGCCGGGCCTCCAACGAGAAAGGAGGTGCTTTGGGGCCTGGATCCAGCTCGTCAATGGCGGCCAGGAGGATCTTTTGCACGCGCCAGGCGCGCTCCTTGGGCGCCAGAGCAGGATCGGACACCAGCAGGCCCGTC
>DAOTZU010000185.1:0-6694 GCA_034433995.1 Anaerolineae bacterium | reverse complement strand
AGCGGCGGTGTAAGAAGGGGGGATAAGGGGATGGGGGAGATGGGGGGATCGCATTGTTTTCAAATCCCCCTTATCCCCATCATCTCTCCATCCCCCTTCTTACACGCATATCCGCGTCCTAGCGCCACTATCCGCACGAGCCAAGGTAGCGCTCCCCTCAGCAGCCGAGGAGCTTCAGCTTGAGCTCCAGGTAATACATGAAATTATCGTAAGAGATATCGGGCGGAAAGGCGTGATCCAGCGTGGGCAGATAGCCACCGTCATCCAGGAGCTGCGGCACGTGGTGATACATTTCCTCCTCGATCGCCTTGCGCCCTTGGGCCAGGGCGCGCTTGTCAATCCCACCTGCCAGGGCGAGATCGTGGCCGTACTTGGCCCGCAGCTTCAAAGGATCCATGTTCGCCGCGCGCTCCAGGGGCCAATGGCAGGTGATCCCCACCTCCAGCATCAGGGGGATCAAAACCTCCGAGTTGCCGTCGCTATCCAGCCAGATGTGGCGCACGCCGTGGGAGCGCAGCAGGTCGTTGATCCGTCGGTAGCGCGGCATGAGAAAGCGGCGAAAGATGTTGGGGCCGATGAGGGGGCCGGCGTTGTAGGAGAAATCCTCAAAATAGTTGAAAAAGTCGATCTCCACCTGATCCAGGGCCGGATGCAAGATCTCGATCAGATAATCCGTCAGGTAATCGAGGATCTCTTCGGCGAGCACGGGATCATCATAAAAGATGGTGCAGGCCCGCTCGGTGCCCATCAGGCTACGCAGGAAGGAATAGAGGCCAAAGCAGCCGTTGTGGGTCGCTGCCAAGGGATAGTCCCGTCCGGCCAAGCAACGTTTGACGTCCTCCCACCATTGGGGATAGCGGGCCGGTGAGTGGGGATTGTAGCGCTTTTTGATCTCCTCCCAGCTGGCCCGGTCGGTGACGGGGTGGGATAGGTGTTGATCCATGGACATGCGCATGCCGCGGGAGCTGCCCTCCTTCAGCGCCCGGGTGACCGAACCGTCGGCGTGGCGCTTGACCACGTACCGTTCGTCCTCCTCCAGAACCTCCTCGTCAAAGGGCGGCAACATGCCCACGATATTCAGCGGGAGATAAGCGATGCGGTCAATGCGAAAGAATTCGCAGCCGGTCATGAGGTTGCCGATGTGCACATCCCGTGGCATCCCTTCCTGGTACCAGCGATCGCGGGTCTGCTCCCAGAGGGGCAGCTCAAAGTTGAACCCGCGGTCCACGGGGAGGAAGCTCAGCATACGGTTAAAGCGCTCGCGGTTGGTCATGGTGGACATGAAGGCATCATCCTTTCGCTGTAGAAGTGGGATCCAACTTGTGTGCAGCGCGGGGAGGTTCTTTCCGCGCGGGGGATTCCGGACTGGCGTTGAAACTCATGAGCATCACATACAAGAGCGGCCGCCACTCTTCAAAATCCGCGGGCGTCGCCCCTTGGACCAGCACATGGAACTGGCGCGTGCCGACGTAGACCAGACGCGACCGCCGTTGGCGCGTGACTGTGCCCTCGCGAAAAGTGTATTTAGCCTCCAAGATGATGGGAGGCTCGGTGCGCCAATGAAGCAGCCAGGCTATCTGGCAATCGGGCAGGGAGCGCAAGCCCTCGCGGAAACCTGCTTCCAGGTCGGGTAGGTCCTCCCCTGTCACCTCCACCCCGAGATCCCGGATCTCTACGGAAAAGTTCGTCGTCCAGTCGGTGGCACTCGGCGCGTAAAGCACTCCCTCGCGGCCATCGCTGAAGGTGAAACGGTGCCAGCCCTCAGGATAAAGGAACTGATACCCCCAGCGAGGATCGTGATGCCAGAACCAGGTGGCCGCAGTGGCCATCTCTTCATCCCTAAGCGTTTCCATGTTGTTTCCTTTTTCTCAGATTTGGCCAGCCCCAGACCTACCGGCCGGATGGCGAAGGTTTGGCCTCATCCGCTATCTTGCAGGAGGGCCACTATCTGCAGCACGCCCAAGAGGAGAAGCGGCACCGAGACCTGTCCCAGGGTCACATAGGCGAACAAGCGCCCCAGGCGACCCCGCATGGCCGCTTGTTGATAGTAATAGGCTACCAGGTACACCAATACCAGCCAGAGGAGGCCGAGCACAATCAGGCTGACGCTCTCCCACCAACGCCAGGCCCAGGGAGATACTTGGGCCAGCCACAAGAAGCGCCGCACCAAGATGCGCAAGAGCATCCATTCCCCGATCCCCAGGGCCGAGCTGACGACCGTCAGCACGCCGGCCAGCACCTGCGCCCCCACCCGTGAGGGTTTACGCTCCATCGTTTTTTGGGTCCCTCTTATCCGTGGTCATGGCCTGCCAACGGACCCGGGCCTCTGCGAGCCTCTCCAAAAGCATTCGCCGCACCTCTTCGTCTTCCACCAAGGTCGTCTTTTCTACATAGCGCACCAGCGCGCTCAGCTTTTGGGCATAGCGCTGCTGGGCTTGCTGCTCCACCTTGGCCATGCGCCCCGCTTGGCCGGGCTTGCCCCGCAGACGGGCGATTCTGGCTTCGTAAGGGCGCCGCCAGGATTCGGGCACTTCGCCCGTCTCTGCGATGGTCTGGAGCAGCCGATGCTTATCCCCCACCATGCGGGCGGCGGCCACATTCATGGCCCAGATGCTGCCCCACATCAGCAGGCCCAACACAACCGTGAGGGCGAGCAAGAAGAGTAAACCCATCAGCTGCCCACTCCTTGGAGGCTTAGCTCGTCAGCCCGATGGCAGGCAACCCAATGGCCGGGGACGATCTCGCGCCAATCTGGCGCTCTGAGATGACACTCTTCTTGAGCGTAACGGCAGCGGGGATGAAAATAGCAGCCCGAGGGCGGATTGGCCGGGTTGGCCACTTCGCCGGTGAGGATTACCCGTTCCCTTTTTCGGCGCGGATCCGGATGGGGAATGGCCGAAAGCAAGGCCTCGGTGTAGGGATGTTTCGGGTTGCTGAACAATTCTCGGGTGGCTGCCAACTCGGTCATTTTGCCCACATACATCACACCCACCCGGTGGGAAATATGCCGGATGACGCTTAGATCGTGGGAGATGAACAGGTAGCTCAGATTCAACCGCTCCTGCAGCTCCAAGAGCAAGTTGAGGATTTGAGAGCGCACCGAGACGTCCAGCGCCGAAACCGGCTCGTCGCAGACGATGAACTCGGGATTGGTGGCCAGGGCGCGCGCTATGGCGATGCGTTGACGCTGCCCCCCGGAGAACGCATGGGGGTAGCGCTTCATGTAGCGGGCATCCAAGCCCACCAAGCTCATCAGCTCTTCCACCCGTTGCACCACCTGCTCGCGCTTGGCGCCGGCGATGACCAGGGGCTCGCCGATGATATCGAGAATGTTCATGCGCGGGTCCAGCGACCCATAAGGATCCTGGAAGATCATCTGCATATTGCGACGCACCTGCCGCAGCCCCCTCGCTTGGAGAGCCAACAAATCAAAGTGCTGCCCACCAAGGTGGTAGACGATTTTCCCCTCAGTTGGCTCGATAGCCCGCAGAACGCAACGGCCCAGGGTGGTTTTGCCGCAGCCAGACTCGCCCACCAGCCCCAGCGTTTCACCCCGCCGGACGAATAGATCCACGCCATCTACGGCTTTGACATAACCTTTGACCATGCGGAGAAAGCTGGTGCGAATGGGAAAGTATTTACGTAACGATTGCACCTCGAGCACCAGGTTATTGCTGTCCAATGCGCCTTACCTCCCGCTTCGTTCTCCCGTTGAGCAGGATGCTCTTTGCTACGCCGCATTCTCGCGAAAACAGCGGACCCAATGTCCCGCCTCAACCTCCACCAGCGGCGGGTCCTCCACGTCGCACACCCCCTTCGAGCCCTGTTTGCAACGCGAGTAAAAGCCACACCCCGGCTTCAAGTTCAAGGGCACAGGCACCGTGCCCTCGATGGTGGTCAAAAGGGTGCGGGGCTCCCGATCCAGGGTGGGGATGGAGCGCAAGAGCTCCAGCGTATAGGGATGCATGGGCTGATGAAAGATGGTGTCCACATCGGCAAACTCGACGATGCGCCCCAGGTACATCACCGCCACCTCGTCGGCCATCTCGGCGATGACCCCCATATCGTGGGTGATGAAAATCAGCGCCATGCCCAAGGAAGCTTGCAGGTCTTTCATCAGCCGCAAGACCTGGGCCTGCACCGTCACATCCAGGGCGGTGGAGGGCTCATCGGCGATCAAAATGGAGGGCCGACAGGAGAGCGCCATAGCGATCATGGCCCTCTGGCGCATCCCACCGGAAAGCTGGTGGGGATATTCCTCCATCCTTTGCTTGGGGTTGGGCATCTGCACACGGCTCAACATTTCCAAGGCGATCTCGTATGCCTCCCGCTTATCTTTGGTGCAGTGTAGCAGGATGCCTTCCATGATCTGGTTGCCGATGGTATGCACCGGTGAGAAGGCCTTCATCGGTTCTTGGAAGATCATGGCGATCTCGGCGCCACGGATGCCTCGAATCTCTTCGCCAAAGGGGTCCATGGCCGCCAGATCTACCAAGATGCTGCTGTTTTTGCGCCGAAGCAAGATCTCGCCCTGAACCACGCCCGGCTTGGGCACGATGCGCATAATCGCTTGGGCTGTGACGGATTTGCCGCATCCCGATTCGCCCACCAGCCCCAAGGTCCTTTGCCGACGCACCTGAAAACCTACGCCGTCCACAGCCTTGAGGAGACCTTCATCCAGGTGAAAATATACCTTCAGGTCCTTGACATCCAGAAGGAGGTCGTTATGTTGGTTGCTCACGGTTCGGCCCTCACTTGTACGGGTCGGCCGCATCGCGCAGCCCGTCGCCCAAGAAGTTGAACATCAACACGGTGACGATGATCCAGGCCGTTGGCGCCAAGAGCCAAGGATGGTGGGCGATGGTTACCACATCCTGTGCCTGGCGCAGGAGCACACCCCAGCTGACGGCCGGCGGCTGTAACCCCAATCCAAGAAAGCTCAACGACGTTTCACCCAGGATGGTGCTGGGGATGGATAGGGTCAGCGAGACGATGATATAGCTGGCGAAGGAGGGCAACAGGTGACGGAAAATAATGCGCATGTCCGATGCCCCAGCCAAGCGGGCCGCCTCGCAGAAGGTCTCCTCACGCAGCGAGAGCAGCTTGCCCCGGACTACGCGGGCTAACCTGGTCCAGTTAATCAGAGACATGATCACCACAATGCCAAAATACATCTGCTCGACCGGCAGGTTCCTGGGCAACGCCGCTGCCAGGGCCATCCACAGAGGGATGGTGGGAATGCAGACAATGAGGTCAATGGTGCGCTGGACGATGGTGTCTACGATCCCGCCCAGATAACCCGAGATGCCGCCGATGAGCATCCCCAAGATGAAGGTTAGGGCCACCCCCACCAGCCCGATGGAGAGGGACAGGCGCGATCCGTACAGGATGCGCGTGAACAGGTCGCGGCCCAGGTCATCGGTGCCCAGCAGAAAGAGGGGGCCACCTTGCTCCACCCCAAGGAGATGGACATCCGTGCGCAAAATGCCCAGGAGCTTATAAGGCTCGCCGTGGGCCAAGAGGCGCACGCGATAGATCTTGGTCTTGTCCACCACAAAGGTGCGTTTGAGGGTTTTGGGGTCCGTCTGGCGCGTCATGCCGTAAACAAAGGGTTTTTGCCATTTGCCGGTCTCATCGCGGAAATGGATCTTTGTAGGTGGCGTAAACTTGTACTCTGGAAAACGCGAATCAGGGACCCAGGGCGATAGGAAATCGGCAAAGATGGCGCACAGGTAGAGCACGATCAGCACCGGCCCAGCGATGGTGGCCAGGCGATGTTTGCGGAACTTCCACCAGATGAGCTGCCATTGGGAGGCGACATAGTAGGCTTCCTCTCGTTCTCGCTCCTTCGCGAGGCGTCTCCAACCAGCTTGTCCACCTTTAGGCAGCTCAGCATCTATGACTTGGGACACGTTTCTTCCTCCACTGCGAGTTCATCCCCAAAAAACCTGGGACAAGCTTCTCGGTCTCCCCAGGCTTATGCCCCCTCCGTGACGCCGCCAAAGCGGATCCGGGGATCCAGCCAGGCCAGCAGAATGTCAGAGATCAGCGTGCCGATGACGGTCAGCGCGGCGGTGATGAGCAGAAAACTGCCTGCCAGGAACATGTCCTGGTTCAGGACTGCCCGCAACATCAAGGGCCCCATGGTCGGCAGGTTGAGCACGATGGAGACCAGGGCCTCGCCAGAAAAGATGCCGGGCAACAGCCAGCCGATGGTGCTGATGATGGGGTTGACGGCCATACGCACCGGATATTTGAACAGCAACCGGCCCTCCGGCAGCCCCTTGGCCCGGGCGGTGATGACGTACTGCTTTTGCAGTTCATCTAGCATCATCCCCCGCATGGTGCGGATCAGGCCGGCCGTGCCCGAAAGGCCGATGATCACCATGGGCACGGGCACGTGTTTTAGCAGATCAACAACCTTAGCCCAGGTCCAGGGGGCGGTCACATATTGGGCGGAAAAGAGGCCCGTGAGGGCCACCCCCGTGGCGGCAAAGATGGCGTACAGGATGACCAGGGCGAGGAGGAAACCGGGCACAGAGATGCCCATGAAACCTATAAAGGTGAATAGGTAATCAAAAAAGGAATACTGGTGCGTTGCCGAATAGATCCCGATGGGGATGGCAACGATCCAGGTGAAAATCAAAGTGATCAACGAGACCGCGATGGTCAAGGCCAGACGGTCGCCGATGAC
>DAOTZU010000184.1:0-23136 GCA_034433995.1 Anaerolineae bacterium | reverse complement strand
CATCAACTATTTTCTGGCAGGTATCCCGGCGGGCGCACTGGCGGGGGTCAAGGTCGCCGCCTTCGACACCCGTCTCCCCGCCGAAGAGGCCCCCTCGCCCATCCTGCGCTTCCTGGTCAAGCTCTTGGGCTATGCCGGGCCCGCCATCGCCAAAACGCTCGTCGCCAAAGGGGGAGCGCTGGCCCTGGCGCCGGAGGGCTTTTACGTCACGGGCACGCAGGGGCCTTTGCGAGAGGGAGAGTTGGAACGGGCCGCAGAGTGGGCCCAAAAGATCGTGGCATCCCTCTAAACTGCCGGCTGTAGGAGGTTACATGTCTGAGCCCAGCGTGCAAGACTATCTGGCCCAGATGGAGGCGCTGCGCCAAGAGATCCTGGCGGAGTTGGCCGGCCTGGAACGACACGAACTCAGATACGCCACCACCAACACGCGCTGGAACACGGTGCGCCGGGTGCTCTTGCGCTTTGGTGACCACGTGCGCGAGCACACCACCCAGCTCGTCGCCGCCCGCGAGGCCATCGGCGCAACCCAGACCATGCCCCAGCGCATGTTGGCCCGCGCCCAAGAGGCCTACGGCGCCTGGCTGGGGGCGATGGTAGGCCTGGAGGATGGGCAGCTAGACCAGGTGCCCGAACCGGGGGAATGGACGCCCCGGCAGATTTTGGAGCACTTGGTGGCCACCCAACGCTTTTACCTGGAGCTGATCCGCGAGGCCCGGCGCCGGGCGGAACCGGTGGATAAGGACTAGGCCGCTTGCGGTTGCCCCCGGATGCTCCGTCCCTCAGGCCGGGCGTTCAGGGGGAATCGGATGAGAGGGCGGTGTTCTCGGCCTGCTGGGGACAGGGGGCGCGGCGCGGCAGGCCGGGCCAGGCCTCCAAGAGGCGCAGCAGCTCGGCGGGGGTTTCGGCGGAACACAGGAGGGGGCGAAAATCCGTGGCCCCGTCCAGCTCCTGGATGTACTTGACCACATGCTTGCGAAAGAGGAGCAGGCCGATGCGCTCGCCGTAATAATCCGTCATGGCCTGGAGGTGGCGGCGGATCATGGCCAGGCGCTCGGCGTAGGGCACGTCGGCGGCGTCGCGCCGGCTGAAAATCCATGGGTTCCCCACTGCGCCCCGCCCGATGAGCACCAGCTCGCAACCGGTGGCGGCCTTGATGGCGGCGATATCGGCCACGGTGCGCACGTCGCCGTTGGCCAATACGGGCACCCTCACGGCAGCCCGCACCTCGGCGATGGCCTGCCAATCCGCTCGGCCGCTGTAGCCCTGCGCCTTGGTGCGCCCGTGGACGGCGATGGCGGCGATGCCGCTCTCCTCCAAGATGTGGGCCACTTCCAGATAGTTGCGGGAATTATCGTCCCAGCCGAGGCGGATCTTGGCCGTCAGCGGGACGGGCAGCACCCGGGTCAACTCGCTCACGATGCGGCCGATCTTGAGCGGCTCGCAAAGAAGCGCCGCGCCCCGCCCCCGTCCTGAAACGCGCCGGGCGGGGCAGCCCAAGTTCAGATCGAGCCAATCGGGTGCCAACTCCAGCAGCCGCCGGCAGGCCTCCAGGAGGTTGCCCTCCTCCTTGCCCAACACCTGCAGGGCCACCGGCCGTTCGGCGGGGTGAAAATCCACCAACTTTTTGGCCCGCCGGCAGCGCCGGTTGACGGCATCATCCAGGACATAGGGGACATAGCTCATGGCCGAGCCCATCTCGCGGCAGATCAGGCGAAAGGGCATGTCGGAATAGCCCACCATGGGCGAAAGGATCAGATCGCCATAGAGGGGCACGGAACCGATATAGGCCGTCGGTATGGTGGAAGGCGGTTGCATCTCGCGTGCGCGCAACAGAAAAGGATACGCCGATGGGTCCAGCCCTCGTGCTTCTGCGGCTTGCGCCTTGGGCCATGACCCATAACGATGGCCGGGCCCGGTCTAGCTCGTTGCATAGTATACCATCGGAAGAGCTTGGCCCCAAAGGCGGCACGAGGACGGTGAACAAGGAGCTTGTGCGCGCTTTGGGTGATGCCCATTGAGCTTCCGGCGATGCGCCGGGCCGCCGGGAGAGGCGCCGTCGGATCGCAGCCGACGGCTCTGCCTACCAAGCCCGCGTCGCGGGCTTATTATTGCCAGCCGTCGGTTTCCAACCGACGGCCGGGGACACCACTCTGGATAGCTCTCGGAGCGGGCGAGCCCTGAGGTTTGCGTCCTCGACTACCTCCGCGGCAAAACTTGACCTCCGAACAAGTGTTCGCTATACTGGAATCATATTCTAGCCCTTGGGAAGGTGGATAACCTTGCCTCTTCCTTCTCCATTGCCCGAGACTTTGACCGCTTGGCAGCGCGATGTGGTCTCGTATCCGCGCCAAGGGGGCGGCAGCCTGTTCCTGCGCGGTTGGCCCGGCACGGGCAAGAGCACCGCCCTCTTGGCCCGGCTGGCCGCCCTCTTGCGCGAGGGGCGCCGCCCCCACGAGAGCCTCGTCCTTTTGCCCCAACGCGCCCAGGTGGAACGTTACGAGGCGCTGCTCAAGAGGCTGGACGCGCCCACCCGCGGCGGCGTGGAGCTGGCCACGTTCTACAGCCTCTCCCGGCGGGCCGTGGCCCTCTTTTGGCCGCTGGTGGCCGCCGCGGCCGGCTTTCGCCATCCGGAGCGCGAGCCCATCTTTCTCACCATCGAGACGGCGCAATATTTCCTCTGGCGCATCGTGGAGCCCCTCATCACCCAACAGGGATACTTTCGCGACCTGGCCATCCGCCGCGGCCGGCTCCTCTCCCAGCTCCTGGATAACCTGAACAAATCCGCCTTGGTGGGGTTCGACCACACCGATATCTATGCCCGGCTGCGGGGGGCATGGACCGGCTCCGCCGAGGGCCTCAACCGCTTCTGGCAGGCCCAGGATTGCGCCCTGCGCTTCCGCGAATATTGCCTGGAACACAATCTGCTGGATTTCTCCTTGGTGACCGAGGTTTTTAGTCGGTACCTTTTGCCCCATGAGGTGTATCAACGCTATTTTCGCGCCCGCTATCGCCATCTTCTGGTGGATAATGTGGAGGAAAACGTCCCCGTGGCCCACGCTTTCCTCGCTTGGGCCCTGGAGCAATGCCAATCTTCCGTCTTGGCCTACGACGAGAACGGCGGCTATCGCCTCTTCTTGGGGGCCGATGCCCAGGGGGCGTTGGAGGTGGGCCGGCGTTGCCGTGACCAATGGACCTGCGCTACCTTGTTGCAGCCCACCGCCGACGCTTTGGCCCTGGCCCATCGGGTGAGCCGCGCCTTGGGCGTGGAGGGCGCGCCGCCCCCCGGCCAGGGCCAGGCGCTCCGCGCCATCGCCGGGCAAAGCGATCCCCAGCACAAATTCTGGATCAGCATGATCACCTGGGTGGCAGAGCGCGTCACCGAGCTGGTCCAAGGGGGCACGCCCCCCGGCGAGATCGCCATCATCGCGCCCTATGTGAATGACGTGATGCGCTTTGCCATCGCCGAGCAACTGGCCGCGCGGAACATCCCCACGCGCTTGTTGCGCCCGGCCACCCCTTTGCGCGATGACCCGGTGCTCCGCGCCCTGCTCATCCTGGTCTGGCTGGCCCATCCTCATTGGCAGCTCACCCTTCAGGGCGAGGCGCAAACCCTGGCCGTGGATGATGTGGCCCTGGCGTTGCACGTGGCCTTGGCCGATTTGGACCCCATCCGCGCCCGGCACCTGGCCCAACGCGCCCTGCCCCCCTCCGGACCGCCCATCTTGGCCGATCTGAGTGGCGCCGCGCCGGGCCAGGCCGCCCAAGAGGTGGGCCGGTTGTGGGAGCGGGTGGGCTACCAGGTCCGCGAGCGCTACGAGACCTTGCGGGTCTGGCTGGAGACCTATCGCCAAGGGGAGAGCTTGCCGGTGGATCTGTTCCTCTCCCGGCTTTTCGGCGAGCTTCTCTCGCGGCCGGGGTATGGCTTCCATGACGACTTGGCCCGCGCCCGCGCCTACGGGCGGCTGGTGGAATCCGCTTTCAAGTTCCGTGAGGCGGTGGGGCCGGAGGACCTGGTGCCGCCGGAGGAGGTGGCGCGGGAGTATGTGCAATTGCTTTGGGGCGGCATCGCCAGCGCCGAATACCTGCTGGATCGGCCCCAGCCGGAGGAGGGTGTCATCCTCGCCCCCGCCTATGCCTACCTCACCCGCGACTTGCGCTCGGCGTATCAATTTTGGATCGATCTCGGCTCCGACGGCTGGTGGCATCGGCCCAACCAGCCCCTCACCCACCCCTACGTCCTGTCGGCTCGCTGGCCCTTGGGCCAGCCCTGGCGCGATGTGGAGGAGGACCGGGCCAACCGCGAGGCTTTGGCCCGGGTGATCTTGGGGCTGGCCGCCCGCTGCACCCGTGGCATCTTTTTGGGCTATAGCGAGCTGGGCCTGGACGGCCAGGAGCAGAACGGCCGGCTGCAGCGCGCCTTGATGTTGGCCCTGACCCGCGCCGGGCGCGAAGGGGGAGGCAGCGATGGCGGATAACGAGCTCTTCGGCTACCGTCTGCGTCCCCAGCAAGGGGAGATTATGAGCTATCGCGGCGGGCGCATGGCCGTCTCGGCGGTGCCGGGCAGCGGCAAGACCCTCACCTTGGCCTTGCTGGCTGCCCGCTTGATCGTGGAGGGGTATATCGGCGAGGAGGGCGAGGTGTTGGTGGTCACCGTGCAGAACGCGGCGGTGGATAACATCTCTCAGCGCATCCGCCGCATCCTTGTGGGGCTGAAACTCCCGCCCGTAGGGTTTCACGTCTGCACTTTGCACAAATTGGCCAGCGACATCCTCCGCGAGCGGTACGACCTGGCGGGTGTGGAGGAGAGTTTTACCATCGTGGACGAGGCCGAGGCGCGCCGCTTTATGCAGAGCGCCACGGATGTGTGGATCAGCCAGCATCGGGCGTGGTGGGAGAGTTTTCTCCCCGAAGCGCCGGCCGGCCGACGCGCGGAAATCGAGCACAGTTGGCACGAAAAGACCGAAGATGTGGGCCGCGAGGTGACCAAGCTGTGCAAACATTTTCGCCTCGCCCCGGAAAGGGCCCTGCAGCGCATCTCCCAGGTGGAGGAACCCAACGAGTTCGCGCACCTGGGGCTGGAGCTTTACGCCCTTTACCAACGCTACCTGCAGACCCGCAGCGGCCTGGATTTTGACGACCTCATCTGGCGGGCCATCGAGACCCTGGAGCAGGATCCGACTTTGCTGGCCAACCTGCGCCGGCGCTGGCCTTACATCTTGGAGGATGAGGCCCAAGATAGCTCCCCCTTGCAGGAAAAGATCCTGGCCCGCTTGACGGGCGAGACCGGCAACTGGGTGCGGGTGGGCGATCCTAACCAATCCATCAACAGCACCTTCACCGCCGCCGATCCGCGCTATTTTCGCCGTTTTCTGCGCCAGCCCGGCGTGCGGGCATTGTCTCTCTCCGAATCGGGGCGCTGCGCCCGGCCCATCATGGCCCTGGCCAATCAGTTGGTGCGCTGGGCCTGCCAGGAACATCCGGAGGATGCCGTGCGCCAGATGGCGTTTGAGCCCCAGGACATGCTCCCCACCGGCCCCGATGACAAGCAGCAGAACCCGCCCGACGAGGCGTGCCACATCCACATCGCCGAAAAGCCCTTCGCCACCACCGAGGCCGAGGCGGAGTACGTGGCCCGCGTGGCGGCAAGCTACATCCAGCGTTATCCAGAGCGGACCATGGCCATCCTTTGCCCCTCCTCGCGTCAGGGGGAAAAGGTGGTCAAGGCCCTCCAGACCATCACTCCGCCGGTCCCCTTTGACGATCTCTTGCGCACCACCCCGCAGACGCGCCAAGTGGCCCAGGTTCTAGCCACGGTGTGCGCGTTCTTGGGCGATCCTATCTCTAGCAGCGCCCTGGCCAAGGTGTACGAGAGCCTGGCCGAGGAGGGGTATCTGGGGGCGATGGCCGGCCCTGCCCTGCGCCAGCAGCTCGTCTGGGTGCGCAGCCTGGCGCCCCACGACCTGCTCTTTCCCCGGGGCAGCGCGGACTTGAGTGCTCTCTTGCCCGCCAACGTGGCCCTGAGCCGGGAAGATGCGCGCGCCCTGACCACCTTCGCCGCCAAGCTGGCCCGGTGGGTGCGCGCCGCCTCCTTGCCCATTGACCAGCTCCTCTTGACCATTGCCCAGGACCTGTTCAAGACGCCGGCCGATCTGGCCATCTGCCACACCTTGGCCAGCAGCCTGCGCGGCGCCGCCGAGATGTATCCTCACTGGCGACTGAAGCAATTCGCTGAGGAGCTTTGGCAGGTGGCCCACAATCGTCGCGCCCTCAGCGGCCTCTCCCTCGCCGATGCCGGCTATACCGCCCAGAAGGGCCGCGTGGTGGTGACCACCCTGCACAAGGCCAAGGGGCTGGAATGGGATGCGGTCCTGCTCACTGCTGTGGATAGCCTGGAATTCCCCGCGACCTGTGCCGATGCATTCCGCGACGAGCCTTATTTTCTGCCCGGCCGCGCTCCGGCCGTGGAGGCGCGCAAGACGCTGGAACGATGGTTCTCTCAGGAGGAAGGGGCTGAGGCGCCGCGCCATGAGCCGGTGGAGGAGGCGCGGCTGGAATACATCGCCGAGCGCCTGCGGCTGCTCTATGTGGGCCTCACCCGCGCCCGGTATGACCTGGCCCTCACCTGGGCCGAGAACCACCTCAAACGCCAGGTGAAGCCCGCCTTGGCCCTGCAGGTGTTACGCCGGGCGCTATCTGGGGCATGATGCCAAGTCAGCGAGCCAAGAAGAAAAAACACGGAGACGCGGAGGCCACGGAGAGGAACAGGAGATTCTCCGTGCTCTCCGTGACTCTGTGGTGAGGGAACATCTGGATGCTCTCAAAACACGGAGGCGCGGAGGACACGGAGAGGAACAGGAGATTCTCCGTGCTCTCTGTGACTCCGTGGTGAGGAAGCACCTTGGTGTGCCAAAATGGCTGAATGCCGATGGCCGAGAGCTATAAGGAGTAGAAAATGACCGAGGGAGCGGGTCTCATCCCGCCAGGGTATCTCTTTAGCCAACACAGCCTGAACACCTATCTGCGCTGCCCGCGGCGGTTTCTGCTCAAATATGTGGAGCAACAGCCCTGGCCCATGCCGGCCGAGGAGGACCCCCTGGACTATGAGGCCCACCTGGCCCGTGGGCGCATCTTGCATCATTGGCTGGCGCGCCAGCATCTGGGGTTGGAGATGGAATCCATCGTCGCCGCCACGCCCGACCCCAGCCTGCGGGCATGGTGGCTCGCCGCCCAGCGCTTTGAGCGTGCCGCCCTGCCCCAAGGGCTGCGCGAGGCAGAGCTCCCCGTGGTGGTCCCCTTGGGAGAATACCGCCTCTATGCCCGCTATGACTATCTTGCCCTGGATCCCGGCGGCGACGCGGTGATCGTGGATTGGAAAACCCTGGAGACGCGCCCTTCCGCGCAGGTGCTGCGCCAACGCATCCAGACGCGGGTTTACCTCTACACCCTCATCGCGGCCGGGCACGTGCTCACCGGCGGCGCCCCCATCGCCCCCGAGCGGGCGGCCATGCTTTACTGGTTCGCCAATTTCCCCGATGAACCCTTCACTGTGCGCTATTCCGCCCAGGCCTACGCCCGCGATGCCCAGCAGCTCCGCGCCCTGGTGGCAGAGATCGTCCAGCGGCCGCGAGAGGCCTTTCAACGCACCGAAGATACGCGCCTTTGTGCCCGCTGCAACTATCGCAGCCTGTGTGGACGCGAATCCGCCCAGGCCGCGCCCGGCGCGGAGGATTGGCTGGACGAGGACATTGATTTCAACCTGGAACTGGAAGAGATCCAAGAATTAGAGTACTAACGGCCCTGCGTCTGCCCGGTGGGTATCATCCGAGGGGTCACCTTCTGCCAAATTATGTCATCAGCGGCCAGAGGCAAGCTCAGCGGGCGGTCATGGAGGCCATCGCCTTTTCGCCATGGCCGATGATCACGAGCGCCCCGCGAGCATCTACGGCTACCAAACTTGGACGGGCATGGATCGCCAAGCGGCCGGTTTTGCCGGGATGACCCTGGCGGAGATGCTCAAGCCTGGGGTGATCTACCTGGATGCGTGAGGCCGGTTATTCTATCCTTGCCCCATACACCACCGCGTTTGCCCCGTACACCCGCAGCGCGATGTAGCGGCCGCGCAACGCATCCAACGTGGCGTGGTCGGCCCAGCGGATGGGATGGTCCTGGCGATCTCCCTCCACGGGCAAGCATTCGGCGCGGGAGTAGCCGGGCAACACCCCCAGGTACCCTGTTCCCCGTACCTCCACGGTCAGGGGTTGGCGTGAGCGTGCGTCAAGATAAAGGGCGCCGCCCGGGCAGCGGAAGGGGATGGTCTCGAACCAGCCTTGGCCCTCGAATTGTTGCCCCACCAGGCGGCCATAGGTGAAGGTGGCCAGGCCGATGGCGCTGATGCCGGTGGGATCATCGTGTCGGCCGGCGGAACCATTATAGTAATACCAGCAACTGGCGCCCCGCACGATGGGCTCGCCCAGGCCGGGCAACACCATCCCGCCATCCCAGGCGCCCGGATCGCCCGGCCCCAGAACCTGCGGCCGGCTGGGCAGGCGCGCCCAATCCGTCCCTCGGCGGCCCACGATCAGCTCCAGGTCCAGCTTTTGGGTGGAGAATTCGTAGCGGCAGAGAAAGCCGAAATCTTGCCCGCAATGCTCAAAGGCGCTTTGGCCGTAAAAGTGCAACGTCGGGGCGTCGGCACTATCGGGGGCCAGGAGCACCGTCGGCTCGGACCAGGTGGAAAAGTCGCGGCTGGTGGCGATCATCCGCGCCCGGCGGCCGTCCAGCCGTGTCTTGAGAAAGGCCACATACTGCCCCCGACGCCGATCATGCCAGAGGGAGGGGGTATCCTGGGTGGGCAGGATGGGGAAATCGCCCACAAAACGCCAGTGGAGGCCATCGCCGGAGACGGCCGTGCGCGCGCCGTCTCGGCCCTCGCCGTCGTTATCGTAAATCAACAGCTTGTAGCGGCGGGAGGGATCGGGATCGCCCAGGTCCTTGATCACCGTGGCGCAGCCCAGGAAAAAGCCGGAATCGGCCAAGAGAATATTGGTCTCGGGATGGTCCTTCAGCCGCACAATGCCCAGGGCGGGTTTTTCCCAATGGAGGCCATCCCGCGAGCAGGCATAGCAGAGGAAATGCTGCCCGCTGATCTCGGCGTTGTCAATCAAGGGGCCGGCCGGTCTGTGCTTGCCGAATTCCCCCACCGCGACGTAATACCACATCTTGAACAGCCCCTCCTCCTCATCGTAGAGAAAGCTGGGCCAATAGACCCCTGGCCCTTCCCAGGGACGATCGGCCACCACCAGCGGCCGGGGCCCGTGTTTGACCAAGGGCTCTACCCGATCGAAGCAGTGCTCGCGGGCGACGATCTCGCCGGGGGCGAAAAGGATGTGCATCGGCACCTCCGGGATTTTAGCGGTCAGCGTTTAGCCATCAGCAAGCTTCCAAGCCCAGGGCAGAGGCAAGTTGCAAGGTCTCATGGGATGGGCGGAGGCTGGCTCGCGGGCAGAAAGCGTGGGCCTAGTGCCCGTGGCGCAGGAGGGGGCACCCAGCGGGCCGGGCGGCGCGCAACAAGAGGATGGGGAATAGCGGCGCGATTCCCAAGAGGGCCACGGCCAAGACGGCCAGCTCCTCGGCCAAGGTGCTCTGGGGCGAGGGTTGCCCCAAGAGGCGGCTCACCAAGGCATCGGCCGTATTGCCCACTCGGTGGACGAAGGTGATGAGTTCCAGGGCGGTGAGCACGTCGCGGGCGGTGCGGGGGCCGTAGGTCTCTTCCAGGCGTTGGAAGAGTTCAGCCTCCACCTGTCCCTCCTCTTCGGCCCAACGTCGGGCGAAATACAGGGCCGCCGCCTCCTCGACGGTGGCATAGGCCATCTCGCCGCGCACCAAAGAGGCGATCTGTTCTGGGGATAACCCTTGGTTTTGGGCGTAACGGGCCAGGGGGCCGCTTCCGGCAGGCGCGCCGTGGGCCCCCGCCACTGCCAGGGCGAGTTTGGCGAGGAAAGAAGGGGTGAGCTGGTCATTCGCGTACAACGAGGCCAGCCGCTCCGGCTGCCGCCAAAGCCGGCCAAAGGCCGCAACCACGGCGCGCGGATGGGCATACACCCGGCGGCGGAAGGGGGGACATGTGGCCCTCGCCCGGCGATAGGCCCGCGCCAAGCCATAGGCCCCGATGGTTCCCGCGACCACACCGCACAGCGCCAACCAACCCCGCTTGCTCATCCTGCCCAGACCTCCACCGTTAGAGATGTATCCATTGTAGGCGCGCCGCTGGCACTTGTCAATGCACCCTTGCGCGTATCGCCTCACTGGCCTGGCGAGCAACAAGAGGGTGTTGAGAACATGCTCCCATCGGTTGGGAACCGACGTCTGTGGATGGTCAGCCCGCAACGCGGGCTTGGGCAGAGCCGTCGGATTCTATCCGACGGCGGGCATGGCTCTCCACATTGTCTATCAACCGAATCCCGTTGACAGGTGCTTCCCTGTGCTTTACAATAGAGCTCAAATCTTTTGGGGTTTAAAAGACCGCGAGTTTCCCAGGACGAAAGGAGGGCGAGCCGTGACCCAGGCAGAACGTGTCCTTGCGCATCTCCGCGCCATCGCCCCCCAGGGGGCCGGCAGCCGCGAACTGTTGGATGTGTTAGGCCTGCGTTGGCACGCCAGCGTCTATCGCGCCACCCGCAAATTGCTGGCGCAAGGGGCGGTGCGGGGCGAACGTCGCGGGCGCGCCTGGGTCTTTTTTGCCCTGCCCGGCCAGGACGCCGCGCCGCCCCAGGATGCCCCCGCGTTGGCCGCCGAGGCCGCCACGGAAGAGGCTATCACCGTGTTGCCGGCCGAGCCGGCTCGGCCGGCCGTTTTTCAACCTCAGGGTGGCCTTACTTGGGAGCTGAACCGTTCCGCCCGGAGCTGGCAGGCGCGGTACATTGTGCCCCTGCTGGCCCAACCGGAGGGGCGGGCATGGTTCGTGCGGCGGCTGGGGAGCACCTGCCCGCCGGAGGAGGCGGCAGCAGGGGAGGTTTGGCATTTCACCTATCCCTTGCGAGATCTGTTCCTGGCCGACCTGGCCGGCGTCCGCGGCCAACGTGAGGCTGAGGAGGGGTTCATCTCCTACTACAACGATCTCTTTGGCCTGCCGGCCGATTGCGGCATCGCCGAGGTCTGGCGCAAGACGCCGGATGGCCCCCTCCGCTGCCCCACCGAGGGCGAGGCCGGCGGCTGGTCCGACCGCATCCTGGAGGCCAAGCTCCACGACCGTCGGCTGCGCAAACGGGCCCGTAACGCCCGGCGCCTCATGGAGGCGGAGGCCGATGTGCTGCTCATCACCGAGCGCTACCTGGTGCTGGTCCTGTGCTTGCTGGGGGAACCTTTGACCGAACGACGCTTCAAGGAACAGCGACGCCTGGCCGGGGCCTTGGAGAACCGCCTGCGGCGGCAACACTATTTGGCTGCCGTGGTAGAGTCGCCGGCACAGCTGGGCGCGGCCAGCATACCCTATCTCCAGTGGGCGGATCTGGTCTGAGCTGCGCGGCGCTACGTTCGCACATAGGAGGGAGTGCTATGCAAGTATCCAAGATCCATCTGGGCATCGTGGGCGCTTGTGGGCGGGGCGGGAGCTTCCGACATGCGCTGGCCTATCTCCAGGATAAGGTGCGGGTGCAGGCGGTGTGCGATATTAATGCCGCGGCCTTGCCCCAGGCGGCGCAGCAGCTCGGCGCGGCGGAACAGTATACTGAGTATGAAGAGATGTTGGCCCGCTCCGCGCTGGACGCGGTGCTCATCGGTACGCCCATGCCCCTGCACGTGCCCCAGGCCATCGCCGCTCTGGAGCGGGGCCTCCACGTCCTCTGCGAGGTACCCGCCGGCGTCTCCATCGAGGAATGTCGCCAATTGGTGGCCGCCTGTCGCCGCAGCCGGGGAATCTATATGCTGGCGGAGAACCAGAATTATCTGAAAACGAATGTCCTGGTGCGCGAGCTGGTGCGCCAAGGTTTCTTGGGCACGCCCTATTACGCCGAGGGAGAATATATCCACGAGCTCAAGGGATTGAACGAGATCACCCGCTGGCGGCGCAAGTGGCAGACGGGGATCAATGGCATCACCTATCCCACCCATAGCCTGGGCCCCATCCTCCAATGGTTCACCACGGCCATCCCTGGCGACCGGGTGGTGGCCGTCTGTTGCGCCGGCAGCGGTCATCATTACCGCGATCCCCGTGGAGATTTTTACGAGAACGAGGATTCCTGCGTGATGCTGGCCAAGATGAAGAGCGGCGGCCTGGTCAAGATCAGGGTGGACATGCTCTCCGACCGGCCCCACGCCATGTCCAATTTTCAGTTGCAGGGCACCGATGGCTGTTACGAATCGGCCCGGGCACCTGGCGAGCGCCATCGCATCTGGCTGCGCGCCCTGGCGCCCGACGCCCACACCTGGTTGGACCTGGCCGATCTCGAAGATCGCCTGCCGGAGGATTATCGGCGCTTGGAGGCCGAGGCGCGGCAATCGGGCCATGGCGGCGGCGACTTTTTTGAGTTGGTGGATTTCATCGCCGCCATCCGCGGCGAAAAGCCCGTGCCCATCGGCATCCACGAGGCGCTGGATATGACCCTGCCGGGGCTGGTCAGCCAGCGCTCCATCCTGGAGGGCGGCCGCTGGCTGGAGGTGCCGGACTCGCGAGAGTGGACCTAGAAAAGGGGCACGGCAAGGGCCATCGCAGAGGCCATCTTGGCCAAATGGGCGCGGCCGTTGCACGCAAGGCCCGTTTGGCGTCTGGCCCTGGATCATGTACAATTTCGCCCATCATGTGGGACGAGGAGAAGGTGAATGGGTATGCGGTCCTATGCCCCGTGCCCGGAGCGGGCTCTCCTGGTGGATGCCGATGACACCCTCTGGGAGAACAATGTCTTTTATCTGAGCTGCCGGGCCCACTTCCAAGCATGGATGCAGGCCCAGGGATACGAACCCGAGATCACTGCTGCGATGCTGGATCGCTGCGAGATGGAGGCAGTGGCCAGCTATGGATACGGCCCGGAAGGTTATGTGGAGGCCCTGGGATGGACGTGCGAGCGCTTGTTGCGCCAGCGGGGGCGCTCGCCGGAGCCGGACCTCTTGGCCAAGGCGCGCTCCTTTGGCGAGCTGGTCCTCTCGCCGCCCATGGTGCTCATCGCCGGCGTGGAGGAGACCCTCCGCGCCCTGAAGCCCACCAGCCGACTGATCTTGGTGACCAAGGGTAGCGAGGCGGTGCAGCGCGACAAGATCGCGCGTTCGGGCCTGGGCCATTTGTTTGAGGCCCATTACATCGTCGGCGAAAAGGACGCGCCCACCTATCGCCGCATCGCGGCGGAGCGCGACCTGGAGCTCTCTTGCACCTGGGTGGTGGGGAATAGCCCCAAATCCGATATCAACCCGGCCATCGAGGCGGGGATGGGGGCCATCTGGGTGCCCCACGAGCGCACCTGGAAGGCGGAGCTGCAGGAGCTCAAGCGCCCCGAGCTGGTGGTGACGTTGCGCCGTTTCTCCGACCTCTTGCCCTTCTTTGGTATCGAGATCGTGGAATAATTTTTATCCCATGGGCGGGCCGGGCGGCAGGTACGTGCGCTTGATCTTGGCCACATAGGTGTAGAGGGGATCCACGAACTGGGTGCACCGCGCCTCCAACACTTGGCCCAGCAAGAGAAACGCCTCCGTCTCGGCCCAGCCGTAACGATCCACTAGCCAGTAGATGAGCTGTTCCACGGCCAAGCGAAAGGCGTCCTCCGCCGGCCGGGCGCAGCCGATGGCGATGATGTGGCTCTCGTTGACGATGCGGGGCCACTGCATCCGCGGCGGCCGGGGCACAAGCTCCACGCTCAAGGTCACCGTGGAGCGACACTCGATCCCGCCGCCGCAGTTGATCTCGCCGTCGCCCTGGATGGCGTGGACATCGCCGATGTGGAGCAGCGCCCCCTCCACGTTCACCGGCAAATAGACCGTTGCCCCTGGGCAGACCTCTTGCACATCCAGGTTACCCCCGTGGTGGCCCGGCCAGGCGTTGCTCCAGATCTCTTCGGCCGGCGCCGTGCCCAGGGTGCCGATCATGGGCGCGATGGGCAACTTGATCTCGGGCGACCATTCCACGAACCCCCCGCGGATGCGCACCGTTTTGGTGACGATGCCCCATTCCCGCCAACGGATCCAATCCGGAAAGGGGGTGCGGCCCGGCGCAAAACCGGTGTAGCCCACCTCTTCAGGCACGATATCATGGATGTGCACGGCCAGGCAATCCCCTGGCCTGGCTCCCTCCACGGCCACCACCACGGTGGGGTTGGGGCCGGTGCCCAGCTCGGGCCGCCAGACGTCCTCCACCGTTTTGAGCCAGCGCCCGGAGCAAAGCTCCGTCTCCACTTGGAACACTTCCCCGGGGCGCACGGTGGCCGCGGGTGCGTTGAAACGGCTGTGATAACGGTAAACTACCTCACGGGTGATATGGCGCATGGCGCTCCTTCCTCACACTGCCGCCGAGCCGGTCCGCTCCCCTCACGCGAGGAAAAGGGTGGCCAGGTCCGTGCCCTCGTCGGCCAAGGCGGCGGCCACCGCATCATAGGCCGGACGCGCTTTGACCACGGCAGGGATCTTGTTGCGCTCCGCCTCAGGCAGGCCTGCGGCCAGCGCGCCCATCATGGTGCCGTGGTAGAAATAGAAAAAGGCCCAGCTCCCGCGCTCCACCGACCCCCGCAAGACGAACTGGTCCCACATGCGCAAATTGCCCCACGCCTCCAGGCTGAGCTCGAATAGGTCGGAGAAAAAGTAGGGCAGCGTGGTATAGGGCTTGGCCTCGCCGGCCATGTTGCGCCCGGCTCGGATCCCTTGGCCGCGGGCTACATCCCAATGTTCCACCCGCAGGCGCAGGTTGGAACCGGGATCGGGCCAAGCGACGATATCGCCGGCGGCATAGATATTGGGATCGCTGGTGCGCAGGTATTGATCCACCAGCACCGAGCCATCGGGGGCCAGGTCCAGGCCGGCCTGGTGGGCCAGCTCGGTCTCCAGTTGGATGCCCACCCCCAGCACCACCAGGTCCACCTCCAAGGTCACGCCGTTATCCAGGGTCACGGCGCGGGCCTTGTCGTCGCCGGCGATGTGTTGCGGCCTCCTCTGGGGGAGTATGGATACGCCACGCTGGGCATAAAGCTCATGGAGCTGGGCGCCCAGGGGCGGCGGCGCCACCCGCTCCAGCAGCCGTTGCTCCATAAAGGCCAGGGTGACCTGGAGCCCCATCCGGCAGAGGGACGCGGCCACCTCGGCGCCGATGAAGCTGCCGCCCACCACCAGCGCCTTGGCCCCCGGTTGGGCGGCGGCGCGCAGGGCATCGGCATCGGCGATGGTGCGCAAAGTGAACACCCCCGGCAGGTTGGCCCCTGGGATGGGCAGCCGCCGCGCCCGGCCGCCGGTGGCCAAGAGCAACTTGTCATAATTAAGGACCCGGCCATCGGATAGCGTCACGGCGCGGCCGGCGGCGTTCAACTGGGTGGCCCGCACGCCGCGCAGCAGCTCGATTTTGTTCTGGGCGTAAAAGGCCTCGTCCTTCAGGTACACCTTATCCAGGCCTTGTTGGCCCAAAAGATAGCCCTTGGAGAGGGGCGGACGCTCGTAAGGGGGATGGGGCTCCTCGGTGACCAGGGCGATGCTGCCGGAGCCATCTACCTTGCGGATATTTTCGGCCGCCCGACCTCCGGCCAAGCCCCCGCCGATGATGAGATAGTTGAACCTAAACATGGCGACTCCTTTCCCTACACCTCTCAACGCTAGTTGGCGATCTCTTGCCCGCCCCTGCAGCGGGCCGATTTTTCAGGGCCAAGCGCGCTTGGCGTTGCGCGGATTATAACCCGGACCGGCCCGGATCGCAAGGGCCGGCGCCTTTTGCGAGATTGTTGAAAAAATGCGCGTAGAGGCCTTGCCCGCCGTCGGATGGAATCCGACGGCTCTGCTTGCCAAGCCCGCGGCGCGGGCTTACCATGCCCAGACGTCGGTTTCTAACCGACGGGGGCATTTCTCGACTCCCCCTTTGCCCGTCTCGGCGGATGTGCTACAATGGGCTGGGCGGGGGCTCTCGGGGCGCCGCCGAGCCTGGGCAGAGGTTGGGGGCACGTGGGCGTTGGGGGCCGAGGAGGCACGCAAGGATGGTTTGGCCGCTGGGCCAGGGTTGGTTCGAGGAGGATGATGTTCCTCCGCGCCCTGTTCCTGGTGCTCTTTCTTTTCAGCTTGAACAAGCTGCCCAAGCGCCTGGTGGTCTATGGTCCGCCGCAAACGGTGGTCACGTGCAACCCCAAGATCGGCGTCCACACCCGCCTCACGGACGAGGTGGAGGAGTGGAAGATCCAGCGCACCTTGCAGATGGTGCGGGAGATGGGCGCTCCGTGGATCGTGGAATATTTCCCGTGGGGCTATTACGAGCCGCGCCCAGGCCAATACGATTGGGGCCATCCGGATACCGTGGTGAACCACGCCTTGGCCCAAGGGCTCACCGTCATCGCCCGCCTAGATTTTGTCCCCGAGTGGGCCCGCCCGGCAAAGACCACCTTTCGCTACCTCGATGGCGACCATTTCGCCGATTATGCCGCCTTTGTAGGGGCTTTTGTGGCCCATTTTCGTGGGCGGGTCAACCATATCATCATCTGGAACGAGCCGAATTTGAGTTTTGAGTGGGGCTATCGCCCACCCGACCCGGCGGCCTACACCGAGCTGCTGCGCCTGGCCTACCTGCGGGCCAAGGAGGCCAATCCCCAGGTGCAGGTGTTGGCGGCGGGCCTGGCGCCCACCTTGGCCCCGGAGGGGAGCGCATGGGGCATGGATGACCTGGTCTTTTTGCAGCGCATGTACGACGCCGGCGCCGCGCCCTATTTCGATGCCCTGGCCATCCACGCCTACGGCCTCACCTTCCCCCCCGACGACCCGGCCGATCCCCAAGAGATCAACTTTGCCCGGGCCGAGCTCTTGCGCCAGGTGATGGTGCGTAACGGCGACGCCCACAAGCCCTGTTTCATCACCGAGGGCGGCTGGAACGACCATCCCCGCTGGACCAAGGCCGTGCGCCCCTACCAGCGCATCGCCTACACCGTGCGGGCCTATCAGAAGGCGCTGGAGGAGTGGGATTGGTGCCGGGCCGTGTGCCTGTGGGCCTTTCGCTATCCCTGGGCGCAAAAGAGCTACCAGGATTATTTCACCTTTGTCACCACCGAGTTTGTGCCCAAGCCCATCTATACCGAGGTGCGGCATTATGCCCGTGGGGAACCTTTCGAATATCTGGCCCCGGAGATGGCCCGGCCCTAAGGGGTACCGCTCCATCCTCGCGGCCCTGGCCCTGGTGGCGATGGGCTGGCTGGTGCTGCACGCCCTGGGCGTCTCCTTGCGCCGCGACGAGACCTGGGCGCGCATCCAGCGGGAGAAGGTGTTGCGCGTGGGGATGGAGGCCAGCTTCCCGCCCTTTGAGGTGGTGGATGCCGCGGGGCGCTTCAGCGGGCTGGATGTGGACCTGGCCGCGGCCCTGGCCGAGCGGTGGGGGGCGAGATTAGAGTGCGTCAACGTCCACCTGGACGGCCTGTACGACGCCTTGCAGCAGGAGAAATTCGATCTGATCCTCTCTGCCCTGCCCTACGACCGCACCATGACCCGCGACGTGAGCTATTCCACCAGTTATTTCAACGCCGGCCAGGTGCTCCTCGCCCGCAGCGAGGACCCCCGCATCCAGTCCTTGGATGATTTGGCCGGGGGGCGCTTGGCCGTGGAGTTGGGCGCCGAGGGCCATCAATTGGCCCGCCGTTGGGCCAGGGATAAGGGGTTGGCGGTGCAGATCCTCGCCACCCGCGAGCCGGAGGAGGCGTTGGCCCTGCTCCTTTCCGGCGAGGCCGAGGCCCTCATCTGCGACCGCATCACCGCCGCGGCCTACATGGCCCAACATCCCGGCGCGCTACGCCTGGCCGGCCCGCCCCTCACCGACGAACCCTATGTCATCGCCGCGCGCCGAGATAGCCCCATCCTGCTGGAGCAGGTGAACCTTGCCCTGGAGGAATGGCGCGCCAACGGCTTCCTTGACGCGCTCCAGCGGCGCTGGCTGGGCGCGGGCCCCTAAACGAGGGTGTTGAAAAAAGGCGTGTAGACGCCTTGCCCGCCGTCGGATGGAATCCGACGGCTCTGCTTGCCAAGCCCGCGGCGCGGGCTTACCATTCCCAGACGTCGGTTTCTAACCGACGGGCGCATTTCTCGACACCCTCCCCTAAACGAGGTTTGACGCCCCCGCCGCTTTGTGTTACCATCCCGCCCGTTTGCCATTCCCAAGGGGACCGAGGAGGCTTGCATGAAGATCACCGAGATCCGCACCGGCGAGGTGTGGGGACACGGGTATTCCTGTTTTGTGCGCATCCATACCGATAAGGGCCTCGTGGGCACGGGGGAGTGCATCCACGGGGGAGCGGGCATCCAGCAGATCATCGCCTCCCTGGCGCCGCTCCTTTTGGGCGAGGACCCCATGAACGTGGATCGCCTGTTTGAAAAGCTGCGCCGCGCCCACGTGTTCGATGGCGCCCTGGCGGGGAACCTGGTCACGGCGTTGGCGGGGATCGAGATCGCCCTGTGGGACCTGGTGGGCCGGGCGACGGGCCTGCCCGTCTATGCCCTCTTGGGCGGCAAATTCCGCGACCGAATCCGCCTCTACGCCGATTGCCACGCCGGCGGCGACGATTCGCCCCAGGCCAACGCCGCCAAGGCCCAACAGGTGGTGGAGATGGGGTTCACCGCCTTAAAGTTCGACCTGGACGATTTCACCTCGCCCCACAAGCGCGATCCCTTTAACCACACCCTCTCCAACGGCGAGATCGAGGAGATGGTGGCCAAGGTGGCCGCCGTGCGCCAGGCGGTGGGCCCCTACGTGGACGTGGCCATGGATCTCCACGGCCGCTACGATACCCCTTCCGCCATCCGCATCGCCAAGGCCCTGGAGGAGTTCAACCTCCTCTGGCTGGAGGAGCCTGTGCCGCCGGAGAACGTGGACGCCATGCGCGAGGTCAAACGGGCCACCACCACCCCCATCTGCGCCGGCGAGAACCTCTATCTGCGGTGGGGCTTCAAAGACTTGATCGAGAAGCAAGCTGTGGATATCATCATGCCAGATCTGCCCAAATGCTGTGGCCTTTCCGAGGGGAAAAAGATCGCCAACCTGGCCGAGATCTATTACATCCCCTTTGCGCCGCACAACGTTTGCGGGCCGCTGGGCACGGTGGCCTCCTGCCATTGCTGCGCGGCCGTGCCCAACTTTCTCGTCTTGGAATGGCATTGGTTGGAGCGGCCCCATTGGCATGAATTGGTGTTGGCCGATCCGCCCCTCATCCAGCAAGGACAGATCGCCCTCTCCGAGCGGCCGGGGCTGGGGGTGGAGCTGAACTTGGAGGCCGCGGAAAAGTATCTGCGGCCGGGGACGCGGTTGTTCGCTTAGGAGTGACCATGCGCCGACGCCCTGTGCGCTTTTGGCAGGATTATGAGCAGCTCTTGGCCATGCAACGGCTGAGCTGGCAGATCAACTTTCCCCGGCACATCTTCTCCGAGGCGCTCTTCCGGGGATCCTTGCGCGATGGCGCACGGCGCGGCGAGGTTTTTGTGTACGAGGCCGACCACCCGGAGGAAGAGATCGTCGGTTGGCTGTGGCTGGATTTCAGCGACCCGGAGATCGTCCACATCCGCCACATCCAGGTGGAACAAGCCTATTGGGGCCGGGGCCTGGGCCGGGCCATTCTGGAGGACGCGATAGCCCTATGCACGGCCCAGGGCTATCGCGCCATCACCCTGAACGTAACCAAATCCAACGCCCGGGCCATGGCCCTTTACGCCCACCTGGGCTTTGTGGTGGAGGAAGACAACCAGGAACGGCAGTTCATGCGGCTGGAACTGCCGTCCGGTCGTGCTGCTACGGCTCCAGGGCCTTCTTAGGCCGCGGTGGCGGCCTTGTAGGCGGCCATCAGGTCGGGCATGTAGCGCAGCATGTCTTGGGCCACCCACTCGCTGCCCCGTAACGAGAGGGCGCCGTACTCATAGGCCGATTCGGGATAGGTCTGGCCGGTGAGGAGGCGCTCCAGCAGGCCGCTATCCATGGTGACGCTGATGGTGCAATCCTTGGCGCCCCCTTGTCCGCCACTCACCTCGCCCTTGGCGAAGCGTAGGTGAAACTCGGCCCCTAGATCGCGGATGATAAAGCCGATGGAGTCGTTGCTGGAGCCGATCTTGGCCTTGAGCTTTTCGCTCTGCTGCAGGTGAGCGAGCATCTTGTCCAGCAGAGCATACAGTTCCTCTTTGGATTGCAGGGGTGACATCGGTGTCCTCCTTTGAAGAGAATGTTTTAGCCGCGTCCGAGGGTCAGCGCCCGACGCGGATTCGTCACCAATAGCTTGCGCACCAAGGCCTCAGTGGCGCCGGCGCGGCGCAGGGCGGGGATGAAGGTATCGCTCAGCGCCGTGTAAGGGCGCACGCGGCCACCCTGGGGCTCGCCGGCAGTGTACCAGCCGGCATCCTGGGAGATGAGCAGGCGATCCTCATAGCCCTTGGCCACCATCTCCAGCACCAGGCGCAGATGGCGTTCATCCTGGCCTCCGCCGATGCCGTCGTACTCGAGCCAAGCGCCCCGTCGGGCCAGGGCTACGTGATCCTCCAGCTCCTCGATATTCTGGGCATGGACGATGACATAACGCCGGGGATCCATCCCCTCGGCCTCGATCAGATCTAGACTCTCCTGGGCGGCGCGGGCGTGGCCGGTGTGGCAGGCCACCAGTAACCCCGTGGCTAGATGGGCGCGGGCGGCGGCGCGCACGATGAGCTGCTGGATGGGTGCCAAGGGCTCCGGCTTGACGGCGATCTTGATGAACCCCGGCCGCACGCCCGTCCCCTCGATCCCCTGCTCCCATTCGGCGATCCATTGGGCCGCCAACTCCTCCGGCCCCAAGCGGAACACCTCCTCCGGCAGATAGGGCTCTTTGTAAAGGCCGGTATTGGTGAGGATGTGCAAACCGGTCTCCTCGGCCAACTGGAGCAACACCCGCACATCGCGGCCCAGGTACATGGGCGTGCAATCCACAAAGGCGGTGATGCCTCGCCGGCGCAGCTCCTGCAGGTGGGGCAGCATGGTTGCCACCACCGTCGTGACGTCCCAGCGATGGTGCCCGGTCTCTGCCGCGCCGATGAAATCGCAGAGGATATGCTCGTGGATCAACGTGGGCCCCAATGCCTCTGGGGCGATGGCGCCGCGCACCGTCTGAATCCAGGTCATGCTCGCCCACCTCCGGGGTAAAGATAGCGCAAGGGCCGCGAAAAATCAAGGCGCTCCATGGCTTGGCGTGGCGGTGAGGGGGCAGGCGGACGAATTGCCTGGGCTCGGGATGTCCCCTCGGTTTGACGGTTTTTGCTCTCCTTGACGGCCCTCGGCGCTCTGGGTATGATAAGCCTTGTGGCCAAGTGACCTTGCGCTGTGGAGGTTTCTGGGAGGTTTCCTGAAGGAGAAGATGGCAGATGGCTGAGGTGGATCCCGAGCTGCGCAGGCTCTGGCGCGCCAAGCCCACAGAGCCGGTGGAGTTGATCCTGCATGTGGAGGGAGACCTGGAGGCGCGCCAAGCGGCCCTCCAAGAACAGGGCGTGCAGGTGCGTCGGCGTTTCGCCCTCACCCGCGCCCTCAGCGTGCGCTGTGATGGCCAAACGGCCCTGCGGCTGGCCAAGCTGGCCTGGGTCAAACGCATCGAGCCCGATCGTCCCGTCAAAGCCCTTGGGAGGTGACCATCGTGGAAGGACAACAACGCCCCAAACTCGCGCCGGGATTGTTGCGCGGCCTGAGCCAGATGACCGACGACACCCAACCGGTGCCCATCATCGTGCGCTATGTGCCCAACCGGCCGGTGATGCGCCACCGCGCGATGATCCACGGCGCGCGCGAGACGTATACCTATCGCCTGCGCCCCTTTGTGGCCATGCAGGCCACCCCCAGTGCCATCGCCACCCTGGAGGCGGATCCTGACGTGGTCAAGATCTATCAGGATCTGCCCGTCCACGCTTATCTGGATAGCGCCCTGCCCATGGTGCAGGTGCCGCGTTTGTGGGAGGAGGGCTTGACCGGCGAGGGCGTGCGCATCGCCATCGTGGATACCGGTATTGACCCGCAACATCCTGATTTTACCGGCCGCATCGCCGCCAGCGCCGATTTCACCGGCGAGGGGCCGGTGGATCAGCATGGCCATGGCACCCATTGCGCCGGCGTGGCCGCCGGCTCGGGCGCGGCCAGCCAGGGGCGCTACCGGGGCGTGGCCCCCGGCGCCACCCTTTACGCGGCCAAGGTGCTCCGCGCCAATGGGGAAGGGATGATGAGCGACGTGATGGCCGGGGTAGAGTGGGCGGTGCACCAAGGGGTGCAGGTGATCAGCCTTTCCCTGGGCGGTCCCGGCCCCTGCGATGGCCACGACGCCCTCTCGGAGACGTGCGATGCCGCCATGGAGGCCGGCGTGGTCGTCTGTGTGGCGGCGGGGAACGACGGTCCCCAGCCCTACACCGTGGGCTCGCCGGGCTGCGCCCGCAAGGTGATCACCATCGGCGCCGTCAACGATCAAGATGTGGTGGCCAGCTTTTCCTCGCGGGGTCCCACGGCCGATGGTCGGCCCAAGCCGGATGTAGTCCTGCCGGGTGTGAATATTGTCTCTGCCCGGGCCCGGGGCACCAAGATGGGCAACATCGTCAACGAATACTACACCTCCGCCTCGGGGACCAGCATGGCCACGCCGCTGGCCGCTGGCATCTGTGCGCTGCTTCTGCAGGCCGAGCCCCACCTTACGCCCGCCGAGATCAAGGAGCGGCTGATGACCACGGCCATCAACCTGGGGGTGGATGTTTACGCCCAGGGCCGGGGCCGGGTGGATGCCTGGCGGGCGCGACATGGGGAGGTGGAGCCGAACCCGCCCGGCGAACCGACGCCCCCCTCGCCGCCGGGGCCGCAACCGGGCCAGGGATGCTTGCCAGTGTTGCTCCAACTGCTCTTTTGCCGCAGGCGGCGCTGACCATTGAGCGCCGGCAACCGATCGCTAGGGATGGAGGATGGGATGAGTATTCAACTGACCGGGGCCGATATTGTGGATCTTGCCGTC
>DAOTZU010000183.1:0-2105 GCA_034433995.1 Anaerolineae bacterium | reverse complement strand
CAGGGCCAGGGGGCCCTCCATCCCTTGGTGAAAGATGGCCACGACGATGCGCCGGAAGCCCAGGGCGCAAAAGGCGCGCAGCACACTCTTCACATAGGCCTCAAAGGCCTCGTTATCCACATCCATCGTGCCCTGCTCCGGCCCACTCACCGCATAGCCCGTGGCGCCATACGCCAAGGAGGGCGCAATGACCACCGGTATCCGTTGGGCCAGCCGCCGGCAAAGCTCCTCCGCAATGAACGTGTCCGTGCCCAAGGGCAGGTGGGGGCCATGGTATTCGATGCACCCCGCCGGCACCAACAAAGGCCAGCCCTCGGCCACCGCTTGCATTAACTCCTCCGGGCGCATCTCTTGAAGGTACATCTTGCCCCCTTCACCCTTTCTCCCCCAAGCCGTAAAAAGCACAGGCCGTGCCGCCCCAAAGGGCCGCCTGTTCCGTCGGCGAGAGCATTTGGGCATAGTCGGCGACGAGATCCACCACCTGGTCATAGCGCGCCGCCACGGTGCACACAGGCCAATCGGAGCCGAACATCAGCCGCTGGGCGCCAAAGGCCTCGAACACCACATCGAGGTAGGGGCGAAAATCCTCCCGCCGCCACCTATGCCATTCCGCCTCGGTCACCATCCCCGAAACTTTGCACCAGACGTTGGGCAAGGCCGCCAGTCGGCGCAAGTCGTCCGCCCAAGGCTGCAGCTCGCCTCGCCGGATGAAAGGCTTGGCCATGTGGTCCAACACAAAGCGCTGCCGGGGAAACTGGGCCACCAGCTCGCAGGCGATGGGCAGGTGTCGGGGGAAGAGGAGCAGATCGTAGGTGAGGTTGTAGCGCGCCAAAAGGCTCACCCCGCGCCGAAAATCGGGCCGCAACATAAAGCGATCGTCCGCCTCGTCTTGCAAGACATGGCGCACGCCGCAAAGCTTGCCCTCAGAGAAACGCGCCAATTGCTCCTCCACATCGGGGCTACAGAGATCCACCCAACCCACCACGCCCTTGATGAAGGAATACTCCTCCGCCAGCTCCAAAAGCCAGGCGGTCTCGGTCAACGTCTGCCGCGCCTGGACGGCCACACAGCCCTGCAACTCCGCCACCTGGAGGAGAGGCCAGAGATCAGGCGGGAGGAAATCCCGCTTCAGCCCGGCCATCTCTGGGCCGATCCAGCCGTATTCCTGGGCGTTGTAACGCCAAAAATGCTGGTGTGCGTCAATCCTCATGAGCCTTTATCCACCGCCCCCGGTTCCCAATTCTCCGGGCGGCCCTCCTTCCAAGCGATATTGGCCACCGGCGCCAGGATGCGCTGCACTTCGGCCAGGAGCTGGGGATCGGGCGCGGTGCCCACCACCTTGAGGTTCTGCTCCACATGGCGCACCTTGCTCATCCCCACCAGGGTCACGGCCACATCCTTATGGGCCAGGGCGAACTGCATGGCCAATTCGGCGATATCCACGCCTCGCTCGCGGCAATAGCGCGCCGCCTCCTGGGCCGCCGCCAAAACGCGCTTGGGGGCCGGGTGCCACTCCGGCGCGCCTTGCTCCGTCAGGACGCGCATGTGCAACGGCGAGGCATTGATCAGCCCGATCCCCTTGCGCCGAGCCAGGGGCGCCAAGACCGTGTCCATGCTGGTATCCAGCAGGTTGTAGCGGCAATAGGTGAGGATGGTATCCACCTCCGTCGCCTCAGCCACCTCCTTGAGCAGATGCAACGGATATCCCGTGATGCCCACAAAACGCACTTTGCCCGCCTGCTTGAGCTGATACATGGCCGGCAAAGTTTCGTGGATGATCTGTTCCTTGCGGCCGAACTCGATATCGTGCACCTGATAGACGTCAATATAATCGGTCTGCAGCCGCCTTAGGCTTTCTTCCACCGAGCGGATGATGCGCTGGGCCGAGAAATCGAACCCGGTCTCCAGCTCCTTATCGTAACGGCCGGCCTTGGTGGCCAGGATGATCTTGTGGCGCTCGCCGCGCAGCGCCTGGCCCAGGCGCGTCTCGGCCAAGGTGCGGCCGTAATAGGGCGAGACATCGAAATAGTTGATGCCCCGCTCGATGGCATAGCGCACAGCCCGCTCTCCCTCGGCCACATCGGCCGGGCCGAACTCGTTGCCCA
>DAOTZU010000182.1:0-1602 GCA_034433995.1 Anaerolineae bacterium | reverse complement strand
TGGCGCGCTGAAACCATTTGTGCTGCCCAAGATAGATCGGGAAGTACGCCGGCCGGAGGATAGTGAACGGGTGGCGCGTGAGTTACGCCTCTCCTGGGAGCTGGGTTATGATCCTATCGAAAACCTCGTGGCCGTCCTCGAAGACAGGGGTGTCCGGGTGTGCCTGGTGGAAGGGTGCGACGGGTTCGATGGCCTCTGCGCCTGGGTGCGGCCTAACATTCCCGTTATCGCTGTCAAGCGCGGCATCCCGGGCGATAGGCAACGGTTCAATCTGGCCCACGAATTGGCACATTTGCTGCTCCATCTCGCTCCGGATGTTGACCAAGAGGCGGCAGCGCATCGTTTTGCGGGCGCCTTTCTGGCTCCTGAGCCCGCCGTGCGCGCCGAGTTGGGCGAGCATCGCCGCGACCTCGATGACCGTGAGCTTTATCTACTCAAACGTGAATACGGCCTGAGTATGCAGGCCTGGGTGCGGCGGGCTAGGGATTTGGGGATCATCGAAGAGGCAACCTATCGGCGGATTTGCCAGAGATTCAGCCAGCTCCGTTGGCGTCAGCAGGAACCTGGAGAGCCAATACCCACCGAAGAGCCGCAGCGCATGAAGCAGCTCATTTTCCATGCTTTGGCAGAGGATATGATCTCGCGTTCTCGAGCCCAGGAGCTGCTGGGTGAGGAACTTCCAGAGGTGGTCCCCCAGTTGGCATGACATCACCGAAGGATCACCTCATCGCCCTGGCCCTGTGTGTGGCTGATGCCAATATCTTGTTTGACCTACGCAATGGCTGTATCGTAGAGCAGATCCCATCCTTGCCCTACCATTTTATCATCCCGGACGCTGTTTTTGCTGAACTTGAACCCTCACTGCGCCACACCATCGAAAGCCTTGGTTTCGAGATCGGCGCCTTGGCCGCGCCGACGGTCGCGGAGGTGTACGCTTTGCGAGCACAGCAGCCAAGGCTTTCGGTGGCTGACCTTTTCGCCCTTTTTCTGGCGCGAGACCGCGGCGCATTGCTGCTGACGGGCGACAAGCGGCTGAGAAGGTTGGCCGAGACCTATGGGTTGGTGGTACATGGTGTGCTGTGGATTTTGGACGAACTATATGATCGGCATCTCTTCAACGGCCAGCAAGCTTGGGCGGCCTTAGAACGTATCCGTGCTCTGGGAGGTCGGCTGCCGGAAGCACAGTGCCAAAAACGGCGCCGGCAGTGGTTGAAGGGTTAGCCTCCAGAGATTAGGGGCTTGTCATCTTCTGTCTTGGAGGTGAATTGTGACCGTAGAATTGACCACCTTTTACCTCTCGCCCCGCGGCAACGACGCCTGGTCGGGCCGGCTGCCCGAGCCCAACGCTGAGGGCACCGATGGCCCCTTCGCCACCTTTGCCCCGGCCCTGGAGGCCAGCCACAGGCTTTGGGCCAAGGTGCCCCGGCGCATCGTCTTGCGCGGCGGCAACTACTATGGGCTCACCCTGGAGCTGGGCCCCCGCGATTCTGGGCTGACCATCGAGGCCATGCCCGGCGAAAGGCCGATCCTGTATGGCGGCGTGCCCCTCACCGGTTGGCGGCCGGATGGGGACCATCTTTGGGCGGTGGACCTGCCCCAGGT
>DAOTZU010000181.1:0-2068 GCA_034433995.1 Anaerolineae bacterium | reverse complement strand
TGCCATGCTCAACCTGCCCAAGCAGGCCCGCACCAGCAAGGATGTGATCAACGCCATCGCCCAGCATCATCAGCCGGAATATTGGATGCGTCGCGGCCTGCTCTTTGTGGATGGCCGCCCCTTCATCTCCTGGGAGCGGCCCCTCGCCTTCACCAAGACCTACTATGTGGACCAAAACCATCCCCGCGCCTCCGACGCTAACCCCGGCACGGCGGAGCTGCCCTTCCGCACCGTGGGGCGGGCGGCGGAGGTGCTCCAGCCGGGCGAGCGCGTGGTCATCGGCGCGGGGGTTTACCGCGAGTTTGTGCGCCCGGCCCGGGGCGGCAGCGGCCCCCAGGCCATGATCAGCTACGAGGCCGCCCCCGGCGCCCAGGTGATCCTCACCGGCGGCGAGCTCTGGCCGGGGCCTTGGCGGCCCTCCACAGGCTGGAACATTGGCGAGGGGCAACCGCCCGATCCGGGCGCCCGTGTGTGGCAGGGGCAGTTGCCGCTGGAGAAACTGCGCGGATCGAACCCCTTTGCCATGCTCAACCTGCCCAAGCAGGCCCGCACCAGCAAGGATGTGATCAACGCCATCGCCCAGCATCATCAGCCGGAATATTGGATGCGTCGCGGCCTGCTCTTTGTGGATGGCCGCCCCCTGCGCCAGGTGCTGGATTATGCCCAACTTTGGCGCGAGCCGGGCACCTTTTGGGTGGAGGATGACGGCCTGACCATCCATCTCCGCCTGGCCGATGATGGCGACCCCGCCGACCACACGCTGGAATTCACCGCCCGGGAGCAGGTGTTCATGCCCGCCGAGCCTTACCAGGGCTACATCCGCGTCAAGGGGCTGACCATCGAGAAGGCGGGCAACGGCATCCCCGTGCCCCAACGGGGGGCGCTTTCCACCTTCTGTGGGCATCATTGGATCATCGAGGATTGCACCGTGCGTTGGGCCAACAGCATCGGCGTGGATGTGGGGCATGTCACTTGGAACCGGGTCTCCAAGGAACTCTCTGGCTATATGATCGTGCGGCGCAACCACATCAGCGATTGCGGCGTCTGCGGCCTGGCCGGGGTGGGGGGCGGGGAGGATCGCGCCCTGTGGTGCACGTTGGTGGAGGATAACGTCATCGAGCGCTGTGGCTGGCACTGTGTGGAACGCATCTATGAAAACGCCGGCATCAAGCTCCACCTGGTGCGCGATAGCCTCGTCCGCCGCAACCTCGTGCGCGACACGGGCTATGGGCCGGGGATCTGGCTGGATTTCAACAATATCAACGCCCGCGTCTGCCAGAATGTGGTGTGGAACACCCGGAGCGCCCTCTTTGGCGGCATCTTTATCGAGGCCTCCCATCGGGCCAACCAGGTGGATCATAACGTCATCTGGGGGGTGGGTGCCGATCCCACCGGGCCGGATGGTGGCGGCCACGGCATCTATGAGCACGATTGCGACCATCTCCTCATCGAGCATAACCTCATCGCCCACTGCGCGGGCACGGCGGTCTATCTCAACCTGGGCGAGGCGGACCGCATCGCCGCGGGGCGCGGATCCACCGGGCGCAAACATACGGTGCGCCACAACCTGCTCACCGATTGCCGGGCGGCCATCCTCTTTCCCACGCCGGATAACGCCGCGGAGGAGAACCTGTTCGGCGCCTTCACCCAGCCGGGGCCTTTCCGCATCCAGCGGCCCTATGAGCGGCTGGACCTGCAGGCCTGGAGGGAGTTCCACGGCTGGGACCTGGAGGGGCGCGAAGCGCAGGTGGAGGCCGGGCTGGACCCAGAGACGCTGCTCCTCACCCTGCGGCTGGATGGCGGCGAGGTCCGCACGGTGGCGCTGAGGGGCGCCTTCTCTTTGGACGCGCTGTTCTAACCGGTTCCCGTAGCCTGGTGGGCGCTGCATCAGCGGCTGGCGGCGGCAAATAGTAGACCCGACAGGTCTTCAAGACCTATCGGGTCTGAGGCGCGTTGTCTGCGGCGCGTTGGAGCGCCCAATGGTATTGCGCTATCACTCCTCCGGCAGATGCTCCGGCTCGTCGGGGCCCACCTCGTAGAGGCCGGCGCCCCGGCGGCGGCCCCAGGG
>DAOTZU010000180.1:0-4462 GCA_034433995.1 Anaerolineae bacterium | reverse complement strand
CAGGGCCATCCCCAACATGGTGCGCCATCCGGCGGGCTGGATGAGGTTTGGCATCTCACCTCCTCGTACCATGTGTGCAGACGACACAGCTCGCCTTCGCTCTGGGAGCTTCCCTCACATCCTGGAAGCTGGCCCAAGGGGGATGGCACAGCACCCCTTGATCCTATGCCCGTCCTTTGGGCCTCGGTGGCTCAAACCGCGCCTCAGGATCGAGGGGGAAGATGGGGCGGGGCAGGTGCTGCCAGGGCAACGTGGCCAGGCGCGGGTCGGCGGCGCCCGGCGCGGCCACCAAGAGCACCTCATCCATGATCCCCTGGTAGGCAGCGCGAAAGGCCGCCGGCGATTTCACCTGCACGATGCGCGCCTCTCGCGGCTCCAAGCCCAGGCTGCGGTAGAGCTGCGGATCCCATTGGGAGACGGCTCGCTCCATCACCACCAGGTGGATCCCCCCTTGCACCAAGACGGCCGTGCGCCCCATGTGGTGGGGCACGCCCCGCATCCCCGGCCCGCGAAAAGAGAACTCGCCATCGGAGAGGAGCTTGACCCGGCCATTAAAGATCACCGGCGTAAAGAAGCGTGGCGCCAGCTTGCCGCCCACTTGGAGCGTCACCTCGGCGCCGACGCCGGCGGCGATGGCCTGGGCCACGGCAGGAGGATCCACCACATTGAGCAGACAGGTCTCCTCCACCGTCCCTCGGCGCAAGAGGGCCTGCAAGATCACGGTGCTATCGCCGGTGGAGCCGGAGGTGGTGGAATCGGCCGAATCGCAGAGGACCACCGTGCCGGCGGGGCGGGCCAGGGCACGGGCCACAGCTTCGTCGGGCGGGAGCAGCTCCGGGGTGAAAGCGTGGCGGCGCCCCCACAGGGCCTGGGCCAGCTCTGCGGCCAGGGCCTGGGCCGCGTCCTCGGCGCCATCGGTGATGACCACCGTGGCGCAGCCCGTATCGGGCGTATCCATCCACGGCTGGACGGGGTACACGGCGGCGTGGAGGGCGCGCCCTGTGCGTTCCATCTCCAAGGCCAGACCCAGCACCTCCGCCAAGGGGCCTTCGGTGTGGCGGGCGTTCTCCGGGGGCAGGAGCAGGGGCAGACGCACCCGAGCCATGCGCGGCGCACACTCCCCCCGCAGGATGCGGAGCAAAAGCCGCGCCGCCGCCTGACCTGTGGCGCCCATATCAATGTGGGGCGCGGTGTGGTAGCCCACCAAAGCGGTGGCGTGGGCCACCATCCGTGCCGTCACATTGGCGTGGAGGTCCAACGTGCCCACGATGGGCACTTCAGGGCCCACCAGTTCCCTCGCGGCCTCCAAGACGGCGCCGGTGGCATCGGGCTCATCCTCGGCCATCATCGCCCCGTGGAGGACGAGCAAGATGCCATCCACAGGCAGCGCCTGCCGCAGAGCCGAAATCAGCTCCTCTCGCAAGCGGTGGAAGGCGGAGGCGGTGACCGGCCCTCCGGAGAGGGCCCGGGCGGCGAAGGTGGGCAACACCGTGCACCCGGCCGACGAAAACACCTCCAGAGCGCCCGCCTCCTCAATATTCAGCCCCTCCAGGCCCTGCAACACGTCGGCACCACGGCGCAACCAGCGCGTGGCGAAATCCTCCCACGTGGTGAGATGGGGCGAGAACGTGTTGGCCTCGTGACCAAGGACGCCCAAAGCGATGCGCATGGCCGCACCTCCTCCTGGTGATGGTTCCCGATTATAGCCCAAGCTCAAGCAGGTGAAAAATGATCAAGGGCGCGAAGGTTATCGCTCATGTTTCCTTTTGGCGCCCTTGGCGTCTTGCCGGTTCCTCCATGCTCAAACGGCGATAGGCGGCGATGGCCGCGCTCAGATGGGCGCCAAAAAGGACGATCACGTTGCTGACATAGATCCAAAAGAGCAGGGCAATGATGGAGCTGAGCGACCCGTACACCGGGAGGTACCGGGAGAGCCCGCTGCCCACATACCAGACAAAAGCCACCGTCGCCAACCGCCAACTCACGGTGGCCAAGAGGGCGCCCCACAGCGCTTCGTGCCAACGCACCTTCACCCGGGGCACCCAGAGATAAAGCACGAAAAATAGCCCAAAAGAGACCACCCAGGGGAGCACCGTAGCCAAAAGCGGCCGCAAGAAAGGGCCGTACGTGGCGATCAGCTCCCAAAGGGGCAGATCAAGATAGGGCAAAAAGCGGATCGCCGTGGAGACGACCAACCAGAAGAGCAGCAACGCGGCCAGGATGCCCACCATGCTCAAGGCCAGTAGACGCCCTTCCCAAAAGTTGCGGGAGCGCGCTTGAGGCCAGGCGCGGTTGATCTGTTTGCCCAGCCCGGTAAAGAACCCCAGGGAGGACCACAGCAACGCGACAGCCGAGATGATGCCCGTGGCGCCGCGCAGGGCCAATACCTGTTGGATATTCTCGATGATGACCTCGCGAGAGGTAGGGAAAAGTTGGGCCACAAGCTCCAGAATCTGCCGGCGGATATCGCCCAGATGCAGGATGGCACTGCCCAAATAGATCAGAAACAGGAGCAACGGGAACAGGGCAAAGAGGGCATAATAGGCCATGCTGGCGGCAGCGGCGGTGGCCTCGGCCTCGCCGAAGCGGCGGATGGTGATGCCAAGCACGGTGTAGGCGGCGCAAGCCCAACGCCGGAGAGCGGCCCAGGCGTTGCGCCCCATCTTTTTTAGGGGATGGAGCAGAACGCTTTGGCATCTCTGCTGCCCATGTGGAGGCCGCTTGATCTTCATGCGGGCAGTTTAGCCGGGGAGGCCGGAGGCGTCAAACGGGGTGTGCTTGGGAGTGAGAGCGCTTCACCGGCCCGCTCGTGCGCCTTCCCATATCCTGCCGGCACGTTTAATTTGACGCAGCAAGGATTCCCATCTATACTAGCATTGTTCTTTCGCCACCCTAGCTCAATCGGCAGAGCAGACGCTTCGTAAGCGCCCGGTTTCCAGTTCAAGTCTGGAGGGTGGCTTGACCATATGTAGTGGTGCAAAGGCCATGATACCACAACCCCTAGTGGTGATAAGGGGGTGGCGTCATGGCCTTTTCTATACCCAAGTTAGAGCAAGCGCCTCGCCAAGTTGCCGAAGACCTCAACCTGATAGCCTTCTTGACCGATTGCCAGATACGCAACCTTGCCCCTAGGACGCTGGCTATCTACCGCATTCACTTGGCGGACTTTGCCTCTTGGCTCCGCGAGCCCCTTGCCCAGGCCACCACGGGCGACTTGCGGGCCTACTTCTTGGCCCTACGGGAGCGACGCAACCCAGGCGGCCAACACCAAGCCTTTCGGGTCTTGCGGACGTTCTACCGTTGGCTTGAGGCGGAGGGTGCTATCGCCGCCAACCCCATGAGCCGCCTGAAAGCCCCGCGTGTGCCAGAGCAGACCCTTGACCCCGTGCCCCTTGAGCACGTCCAGGCCATGCTCAAGACGTGCCAGGGGCAAGACCTGCTCTCCTTGCGGGACAAGGCCATCATCCTGGCCTTGGTGGACACTGGCGCGCGGGCCACGGAGCTTCTCTCTGTGGACTTGGGCGATGTGGACGTCGAGGGCGGGACTATCCTTTTGCGGGTGACCAAGAGCAAGCGACCGAGGGCCGTCTTTCTGGGCAAGGTTGCCTTGCGGGCCATGCTCAAGTATCTCAAGGCACGCAAAGACCAAGAGGGCCCGCTTTGGGTGGCCGATGACGGGGAGCGTTTGACCTACTGGGGACTCCGCCAGGTGTTGCGGCGGCGGGCTGAAAGGGCGGGCGTGCCGGCACCAAGCGCCCACGCCTTCAGGCGGCTCTTTGCCATTCAGAGCTTGCGGAGCGGCTTGGACGTTATCTCTTTGCAAAAGATGCTGGGCCATGCGGACTTGAGCGTCATCAATCGCTACGTGAAACAGACCCTTGGCGACCTGAAGGAGGCCCACGACCGCCACAGCCCAGCGGACAAGCTTTTAGGGTAGAACCGCCCACGGGGGCGGATAGACATATCACAAAGGGGGTTTGTCATGAGCGGGTTGAGGCAAGCGATTATCGAGGCCTTGCGACATTGCGGACGTTGGGCGGGTGGCGCTGTGGTAGTGACCGACGGCCAGGGCCGCTACGACGCTATCCCAGGGGCCTGCCTATCGGATATCAGCTACACCGGGCCCAGGGATGTGGTGTGGCGGGTGACGTACCTACCAGACGTGGCCGGTGATGTATTGCCGACTACGGAGGCCGATTTTGAGGCCTTGGCGGACGTGGTGCTGTATGACCTAGAGCGGGGGTAGAGCGATGGACGCACTACAGGAACTGGCCTTGGCCGTCCAAGATGAGGACTTTGCGCAAGACCCCATCGGTGTGCTACGGGCCTGGGCGGAACTGGCCACGGGACGGATAGACCCAGGCGACCGATTCTGGCCGGCGACGCTAGCGCCTAGAGAGCAGGTGGCCGTGGCCATGGCCGACGGTGGGCCAGTGACGTCCAGAGCGCTGGCCGAACGGGT
>DAOTZU010000179.1:0-4145 GCA_034433995.1 Anaerolineae bacterium | reverse complement strand
AGGCGCGCCAGGTTCACCGTGTGGTCGGTGTTCAGGGGGTTCAAGGAGCGGGCCTGTTCCAGCGCCTTGAGGGCGTCGCCAAAGAGGGCATCGCGCCGGGCCTGGTTGGCCTCTTGTTTGGCCATCTCCATCAAGGCGCGCCCGCGAAAGAGATAGTAGAAATCCTCCTGGGGCGCGATGTAGATAGCCTTGGCGTAAAGGTATGCGGCCTGTTCCCAGCTCCCTTCCTGGTCGTAGCGCAATCCTTGTTTGTAATAGATGTCGGCCTTGATGATGCTGATGTTCACCGCATTGATGAACAGCGCCCCCACCACCAACAGGGCCGCCGCGCTGGCCAGGGCCAAACCGTTGCCCAGGGCGGCCGGCCGAGGGCCTGCGCGATAGAGGGTGGCCGCAAGCCCCACCGCGGCCACGAGAAGCAGAGCATCATATTGGTACAGCAAGTTGGTGATATCATGGCCCGGCGCCAGTTGCGCAGCATAGACCAAAGCATAAAGTAGCCCCACGCCGCCGGCGACCAGGACGAACAGCCCCAGCGAGGCAAGCCACCAGGTCGCCTCGCGCTCGTGGGGCTCTTCTTCCACCACCCCGGCCACGCCGAGGATGAGGGCCGAGGCGAAGGTCCACAAAAAGAGCCCCAACATCCCCAGGCTCACCTGGTCCGGCAACTTTTTGGCCGCCAAGGTGGTGAGGGAGGTGACCAGGATGGCCAGGGGGTTGCTCAGGCCGAGGGAGTTGGTGGTGTAATCCCAGGTCATGGTGCAAAGGAGCACGGCCACCAAGATGGCGTTGGCCAGCACCTGGGCTGTGAGGGGCTCCGCGGTGGGCTGGAGGGGCGCCGCCACGCCGGGGCGAGGCGGCTCGCCGGCGCGGTGTTTCTTGCCCTTGGCCCTCTGCTCGCCGCGCTTTGCGCCGGCGCGGGCGAGGGATGCCTGCCCTGCGGCCACGGCGGCCGTCGCCGGCTCCGGCGAGACAAGCCTTTGCCCCACCAGGACGATGAGGGCGCTCATGGCCCAGAAGTAGGTGCGGGTGGCGGCGATGGCGATCCCCAGGTGGATCTCGATAAAATGGGCGGTGACGCTGCCCAAAAGGGCCGTCAGCAGGAGCAGACTCCGACCCGCCAGGTGGTCGCCGGCCGGCGGCACGGTGGCGCCGCCGAACATGCCGGCGATGGTGGAGATGCCCACGTACAGCCCCAAGCCCAGGATAAAGCCCAAGGGCAGGCCCACCCCCATATAACGCAGGGAACCATCCCAGAGATAGGTGAGCAATACTCCCACGGCCGCGCCGGCCAGGCTCAAGCCCAAGAAGAGCCGTTTTTGGGTTGGGGTAGACATCAACCCCAGCCAACGCAGGCCATGGTAAAAGATGCTGCCAAAGAGGAACATGTAGACGATGAACCCCAAGACGCCGGTGGTCACCAGGGCGTCAAAGGTCTCGTTGTGTGAACGGTCGGGCGAGGCGTTGCGGGCCTCATAGTGGGCCAATTCGGGGGGATAGAAGGGGTTATAGGCCACATACATGGATTCGGGGCCATAGCCGATGAGGGTGCGGCCGGGGTTCGCCTTCAACAGCTCCACCACGCCCTGCCAGATGAGCACGCGCACCTTGCCCGTGCCGCTTTCCACCTCCAACACCCGCCCCAGCCGCCCCACGTAGGGGAGATCGCGCACCCGGGCCAAAGGGGATGCGGGCACGTTGATCAGCACCAACAGGACCACCAAGAGGCCGGCCAAGCTGATCAACACCAGGGAGGCCACTCGCCAGCGCCGGGCAAAGACGTACAGCAGGCCCAGGAGGGCCAAGCCTCCTAAAAGGCCCAGCATGGGGCCACGGCTCTGAGAAAAGAGGAGACAAACCAGTTGCACGCAGAGGATCATCCCATAGCAGCCCAGGAGGAGGAAACGGGCAGCGGGGCGGCGCAGGTATACTGCCGCCAATAACAGCGCCGCCAAGATGAGCAGGGCGATGGCCATCCCCCGGCCGATGCCCAGGGCGATCCAGGCATAGAGCTGGAGGACCCAGAGCAGCCAAAACCCTGCGCCCAAAAGGGTCTTTTGGCGGGTGGGCAGATCGCGCAACACGGCGAGCTGCAGTTGGATCGCCCGGGCCAGGGTGATGGGGATGACCATGATCAGATACGCGCCCACAAAGATGGCGTTGCCCATGTTGGAGGCCACGCGAAAGGTCACATCGCCGCCCCAGGGCAGAGGGTCCAACCGATAGTGTTGCAACAGACCATAGAGGGCGATGGGCAGGCTGGTGAGGATCATCACCGTGAGCACCCGCTGGAGCTGTTCCCGGCGGCGCAGCTTGCGCAGCATAAAGACAAAGATCACCAGATAGCTGAAGGTGGAGTAGGTGCCCTGCAAGCGCTGATACGAGCCCCACAGGCTGATCCGAGGCACAATGGAGGTTGCTGTGGCCAAGAGGTACACCAGGCCGAGGAGCAGGGCCGGCAACACCAAGGGCAGGCGCAGGAAGGCGCGCCATCCCTTGTCCCCTTGCTCTGGAGCGCGGCCCTCGCCCTTGCCCCAGGCGCGGTCGGCCCATTGCACCAGACCCACAATGACCATAAAGGTTGCGATGGAACGCAACAGCCCCAGTTTGTCGGGCTCAAAGACGCGGCTGGAGTAGACGTTGAAAAAGAGGGGCACCACCATCAGGGCCAGCAGCCAACCGGCCTCGATGAGATGATCGCAGAGGGTGCTGAGCTTGGTGCGCATGACGGTTCCCTTGAAAATAGCTCTCGGCTGGCAGCGTTCAGCTGTCAGCGGGTGTGCCCAGCCCATAGGGCAGAACAAGAGAAGCCAAAGGACCTCTGGGCGTCTGGGCGGTCCATTTTGGGCAGTGCACGCAAGAGCATACTCCATATGGCGAGGAAAAGCAAGCGCTTTGGTTGGCGTCAAAGTAGTTCGGCATAGATCGCTTCGATGGCCGCCACCATCCTCTCGGCGGAAAAGAGGGCCGAGCGGGCCAGGGCCCCTTGGGCCAAGCGAGCGCGGAGGGAAGCATCGTCCAAGAGGCGGTTGATGGCCCGGGCCAGCGCCGCTGGGTCCTTGGGAGGCACCACCAGGCCCGATGCGCCGTCTTGATTGACATAACTTGTCCCCGTGCCCAGCTCGGTGGAGATGACGGGGAGGCCGCTGGTCATCGCCTCTACCAGCACCAGGCCAAACGCCTCGCTGCGTTCGCTGGCGGGCAGGATAAAGAGGTCGGCGGCGCGATAGTAGGCGGGCAGGTCCTCATCGGTCACGCGCCCCACAAAAACGACCCGCTCGGCCAAGCCCAGATCTTGCGCTTGGGCCCGCAGGGCCGCGCCCATGGGCCCCTCGCCCACGAGCAGGAGCCGCCCGGGCACCTGGGGCATGGCCTGGAGCAGGTACTGCAGGCCCTTATAGTAGCGCAGCACGCCCACAAAGAGCAACAACGGTCCCCCGCCATAGCGCGCCCGCAGGGCCTGGCCCGCCTCAGGCAGGGCGGTGAGGAAGGGGCGGCGATCGATGCCATAGGGCACGATGCGACATTTCTCGCGGAAGGGTTGCAACGTGGGCGAGCTTTCCAAGTAATTGGGCGTGGCCACGAGGATGCGCTCCGCGGCCTGGAGCACGCGGCGCTGCAAAGGGCGATAGAAACGCAGGATGCGGGCTTGGCGTACCACGTCGCTATGGTAGGTCAGCACGGTATGGCGGGCGCGCCCGCAAAAGAGCTGGGCCACCTCGCCCACGGGGTAGGGGAAATGGATGTGGGCGATATCGGGCCGGAGCTGCCGCAGCTCCCAGGGCAGAGCGAGGCTGAGGGGCGTGGAGGCCACCGTGGCCAGGCGGGCCGCCTTGATCACCCGCACGCCGTGGAGCTGCTCCACGGTGGTGTGGCGGGTGGGGCTGGTGACCAATACCGTCACCTCGTGGCCCTGGGCGGCCTGGCTTTCGGCGAGCAACTTGACATGGTTTTCGATGCCACCGACCACCGGGGCATAATCTTTGTAGATGTGCAGAATGCGCCACGCCATGGCGAACCTCGATCCTCTTGGCAACCTGCCCGTCGCCCGCCTTGTGCCGGCTTTGATAAACAACTTTCAACGGTGGTCGCGGGGGCCAAGCACGGGGAGTGGGGTGCTCAAAGGTGCTGGTAATCTATCTCAA
>DAOTZU010000178.1:0-4958 GCA_034433995.1 Anaerolineae bacterium | reverse complement strand
CACATTCCTGCCAACAAGAATGTCAAGGCCAGCGATCCCATCGTGGCGGGGATCATCGCCCAGACCAAGAGCGCTTCCTACTTTCCCAACGAGCCCGAGATGGGCGCCGTCTGGGGGCCGGCGGGAGATATGATCACCAAGGTCATCGAGGGCAAGATGAAGCCCGCCGATGCCGCCAAGGAAGCAGCTGCGCTCATCAATGCGGCCAACAAGAAATAAGGGGATTGTGCCATCCTCCCGCAGGCATGCCTGCGGGAGGATCATTTTATTATCGAGGGGAGGTCGTATGGCCGTCTCAGCCCGCAAAGAGGAGCAGGTGCCCCAACCCTATAATCCCAAGATCGTTCGCCTGGCCTATAGCTATATTCTGCCGGCGGCGCTCATCATGGCCCTCATCACCTTTTTCCCCTTGATCTATCAACTATGGATGTCGTTCACCAATTATAGCAATATCAATCTGCGCACCGATAGCCTCCTCGGCCAGATGGTGGGGGTGTGGTTCCCCACCTTGGGGGAAAAGTTCAACTCGCCGCAATTTGTCGGTTTGCAGAACTATCTCAGTATCTTGCTCAACTCGTTGGGCAAGGTCCTTTCCGGGTTCGATTTTTGGCGCATCTTGCTCTTTAACCTGGTGTGGACTTTTAGCCAGGTGGTCTTTCACGTGGTCATCGGGGTAGCCGTGGCCATGTTGCTCAACGCCAAAGGGCTGTGGTTCAAAAAGTTCTACCGGGCCGTGTATATCATCCCGTGGGCCTTGCCCAGTCTGGTGGCCTCCATGATCTGGAAGAACATGTTCGATGACCAATTCGGCTCTGTGAACCAATTGCTGCGCCTTTTGGGGGCCAAAGAGGGCGTGCGGTGGCTACAACAGATCGATCCCCCGGCGCCCTGGATCCCGCCCTTTGTGCGGCTGCCGGCGGGGAGCAACCCTTGGTTGGGGCTCTTTATTTTCATCGTGCTGTTGATTGCGCCGTTCTTCTGGAGCTGGTTCCGCCAACGTAAATGGCTCTTTATCCCCTGGGCGGTGGGGCTCCAGGTGCTCTTTGCCTTGCCCTTTTGGGGGCCCAACGCCGCCACGGCCAGCCTGGGGCAACTTTTTCCCCTCTCTTTCTATGCTGTATTCATCGCCAACATCTGGTTGGGCTGGCCCTTTATGATGACGGTGGCCACCGGCGCGCTCCAGAGCATCCCCAAAGATCTTTACGAGGCCGCGGCGATGGATGGCGCCACCGGTTGGCAAGCTTTTTGGGCCGTCACCGTGCCCTTGCTGCGGCCGGCCATGGTCCCGGCGATCATGATCGGGATCATGATGACCTTCAACCAGTTCAACGTGATCTATTTTATCACCGGCGGCGGACCGTTACACCAGACCGAGATTCTGGTCACTCAGGCTTACCGTTTTGTCAACGAGACCTCGATCAACCTCGATGGTGTGGGTAACGTGCGGCCTTATGCCGTCGCGGCGGCTTTCTCTTACATCGTCTTTGGTATTCTGGCCACCATCACGTTGATCACCAACCGCATCTCGCGCGCCACGGAGGCCTACAGTGATTGACAAAACCATCTCTTTGGGACGACAGATCATCTACCAGCTGCTGGCGCTTTTTGTCCTGGGCATCGTCCTCTTTCCCGTGTTGTGGGTGGTCTCCATGGCATTAGATCCCCGCGACCTGGCCCGGCCCACCTCGTTGGTGCCGCCGGGGGCCAGTGTGAAGGCGTTTCGCGAGGCCATCGAGAGCCCCACTCCCAACCCCGTCAGCTTTGGCGAGCTGGCGCGTAACAGCCTGGCCATCGCTTTGGGCGTTTCGGCGTTCACGATTCTGGTGGGCACGACGGCGGCTTATGCCTTTTCCCGTTTTCGCTTCCCTGGGCGCCAGGCGGGGATGTTGGCCTTTGTGATCGTGCTCATGATCCCCAGCACTGCCACCCTGGCGGCGCTCTTTGTGATGTTGAACATCGTCATCGGGCCAACGCTGCGCAATTCCATCGTCGGCGTGGGGATCGCCATGGTCGCCGGGTCGCTGCCCTTTGCCATCTGGAACATGAAGGGCTTTATCGACACCATCCCCAGGGAACTTGAGGAGGCGGCCCTGATTGATGGCTGCAACGCGAACCAAACGTTTTGGCGCATCATGCTGCCTCTGGCGGTGCCCGGCCTGGCGGTGACGGGCCTCTATGGCTTTATGAGCGGGTGGACAGAGTTCGTGCTTTCGTGGCAGTTTATCTCCAACCCCAAGTGGTTTACCCTCTCCATGGCCCTTTATGGGATGCAAGGACAATATGCCTCCAGCACGCCGTGGAGCAAGTTCGCTGCCATGAGCATCATGGTCTCTATTCCGGTGGTGGGTGTCTTTTTCCTGTTGCAGCGCTTCCTGGTTTCAGGGCTGACGGCGGGAGGCGTCAAAGGGTAACTGATTTAAACGCCCTTCCACAAGCGCATGTATTCCCGCGCCACCCGCAGGTCTTCCATGGCCTCCGCCGCCTCGCACAGGGGTTTGATCTCGCCTCGAATGGCGCGCACAAAGTTGATGGCCTGCTGTTTCATGGCGTGCACCCAGGGGAGCTGGGGGATGATGGTCTGGGGCGTCGCCTCCTTGGAGGGATCGCGGAAGACCTCCACCCGGCCGGGGCGGTTGCAGGCCAGGGGCGCCGGCAGCTCCAGCTTCAGATAGCCGTGCTCAAAGGCCACCAAAGCCGATTCTTGCCAATCGATGGTGGTGGTGTAGGGCGACATTTCGATGACCCCGGCCACGCCGCTGGCGCTTTGCGCCGCCAAGAGTACCCCCGAAGGATCGGCGTAGGTGATATGGTACGGCTCGCCCAACAGATGCCGCAACAGGTTCACCTGGTGGATGTAATAGTTCACAAAGCTGAGGTACTGGCGGTACGTCTCGGGATCCATGTCGGTGGCCGGGGGATCGCTGGGCAAAGGCGGCAATGGCTCGTCGGTTTGGATCAGCTCGCTGAAACCGCCGGCGATCCAATCTCCGCCGGGCATGATGATGCGCACATAGCGCAACTTGCCCAGCTCCCCGGTTTGCTTCAAACGCTCGATCTCGGCTTTGGCCCACATGGTGGCCGGGTCGCTGCGCTTATGGTAGCCCACCATGTGCCAGGTGCCGCTTGCGCGTAGGGCGGCGAGGATCTTTTCCCCGGCCTCGATGGAGCCGGCCAGGGGTTTTTCCGTAAAAATAGGTACCCCCGCCTTCAATAGCTCTGGCACCAGCGTGCCATGGCGGGTGAAGGGCTGCGAGGCCACGATGCCGTCCAACTCCTCGTTGGCGAGCAGCTCCTCGTGGCTGGAATAAACCCTGGGCACGCCATACCGTGTGGCCACTTGGCGGGCCAGCTCCGGCCGCAGCTCGGCCAGGGCCACCACCTCGCATTCGGGGAGCGTGACGTAATTCCGCAGATGGGCGCATTGCCCCATCCGGCCCACCCCCACAAACCCGATCCGCACCTTGGTCATGTTCGTTTGCTCCTCTTGGATTCAAGCCGAGATGGGATAGCGGCCGTATTTTTGCACCGCCCGGGAGAGGGCCAGGCAGTTCTCCGGACGGAGATACGCCGCCAGGCTGTTGCCGCTGGTGACGATATAGCCCCCGCCGGGGGCTATATCGCGGATCAGCCCGCGCACCTCCTCCTCCACCTCTTGGGGCGTGCCCATGCCCAGCAAGTTCAGGTCCACGTTGCCCAAGAGGCACACCCGGTGGCCGTAATCCCGCTTCATAGCGCGGATATCCATGGCGCCCTTCTCGTTGGGATGCAGCCCCGCGATGCCCAGGCTGAGCAGGTCCTTCAGGAAGGGCATCAGGTTGCCGTCGCTATGGATGATCCAGGGCAAGGTGATCTTGCGCGCCACCTTGCGGTAGCGGGGCAGGACAAGGTCGCGAAAGACGGCCGGCGAGAAAAAGGGCGCCGTCTTGAAGGCCATGTCGTCGGTGGAAACATACACATCGAACCCCAATTGGCAGGCCCGTTCGGCCACCACCTCGGCCCAGTCGCAATAACGGTCCAACACCGCCTCCACAAAGGGGCGGTTCTCATACAAGGCCACGCCAAAGGTCTCCATGCCCAGGCTCAAGGTGGTGGGAAAGATGCCCACCCGGGTGACGAACCATGCGGCGTAATCCCCCTTCTGGCGGGCAAAGGCTTCGGCCTCGGCATAGAGGGCGTCGTCGTAGGGATCGGGCAGGACGATCTTTTCCAGGTCGGCTTCCGAGCGGATCAATCCTTCGCCATAGAACAATCTCCCCTCCTGTCCGGCCACCTTCTGGGCATAGACCGGCGCCCGCAGGACGTAGCAGATGTTATCCAGGCCCAGTTTCTGGGCCAGGGCCTTGGCCTCGTCCACCGAGTAGACGTTGGCCTCCAGGTTGGCCGCTTGGCTCTGCGGGGTGCCCCAGCCCATGAGCCGCTGGGCCAGGGCGCGGTCCACGCCCAGTTCGCAGTAGGGCACACGGTCGGGCTCCTCGCGGCGCAAGGCCGCCAAGACACGTTCGCGCGGGGTCATCTGCATCTTCATTCTCCCTTCTTTGTGGGATCAAGCCCGGCCACCGCCTGGTCGAAATCGCGCCGCAGCGCCAGGCACGCCTGTTTGTACCAAAAGAAATCACCGCCCACGCAGAGGAAACGCGCTCCCTGGCGGAGATAGGGCATGGCGGAGGCTACATCCCCCACCACCATGCCCCACCATTTGCCCTGGCGCGTCGCCGCCTCGCCGATGCGCCGGATGGCGGCGACATATTCCGGGCTGGAGAATTGAAACGGCACCCCCAAGGAGACGCTCAGATCCGCCGGCCCCACAAAGAGCACGTCCACCCCGGGCACGGCGGCGATCTCGTCCAGATGGTCCAGCGCCTCGGCGTCCTCGATCTGGATGACCACAAAGGTCTCGCGGTTGGCGTGGGCCATGTAGGTGAGGGGGGCGCTGAAGGAGACGTCGGCGTCGCACATGG
>DAOTZU010000177.1:0-7520 GCA_034433995.1 Anaerolineae bacterium | reverse complement strand
GTGGTGGGCATCCCCAGCGGCGTGACGGAGGTGGAAAAGCGCGCCGTGCACGATGCCACCTTGAGCGCCGGCGCCCGCGAGGCCTACTTGGTGGAGGAGCCCATGGCCGCCGCCTTGGGGGCGGGGCTGCCCGTGAGCGACTCGGTGGGCAGCATGGTGGTGGATATCGGCGGCGGCACCACGGAGGTGGCCGTGATCTCTTTGGGCGGGATCGTGGTCAGCCGCTCCATCCGCGTGGCCGGCGACGAGATGGATGAGGAGATCATCCAGTACGCCCGCCAAAAATACAACCTCCTTATCGGCGAGCGTATGGCGGAGCGGACCAAGATCGCCATCGGCTCGGCCTATCCCTTGCCGGAGGAACAGACCATCACCATGCGCGGCCGTAACCTGATCACCGGCCTGCCCGAGGCCATCGAGGTGAGCAGCGTAGAGATCCGCGAGGCGCTGGCCGGGCCGGTGGGCCTCATCGTGGAGGCCGTCAAGGCCGCCCTGGACGAAACGCCCCCCGAACTGGTGGCCGATTTGATGGAACAGGGCATCGTGTTGGCCGGCGGCGGCTCCCTTTTGCAGGGCCTCCCGGAGCGCCTCTCCCAGGAGACGCGCATGCGCGTCTATCGCGCCGAGGATCCCATCACCTGCGTGGTCAAGGGCGCGGGGATCATCGTGGCCAATTTGGATCGCTATCACAAGGTGCTGGCCACCACCCAAAGGGGATCGCTATCCCGTGCGCGCCCGGCCTAGCTTTGCTGAGGGTGCCGCGAGGGGGAGCACACGATGAAGGGGCAGCGCGGCCGGGCCATCGCGGTGATCGTCGTCCTTGCCCTGATCTTGGCGTGGTTGGTCTTGGATCAGGCGGGCGGCGTCAATCCCGTCCGAGATGGGTTTTCGCGGCTCTTGGCGCCGGTGCAACTGGTTTTGGGACGCTTGGTGCGGCCGGTGAGCGACCTCTGGCAGAGCGCCGGCCATTGGTTCAGTCTGCAGAAGGATTATGAGGCGCTGCGCCAGGAGAATTTGGCCTTGCGTAACCAGGTGATCCTTTTGCAAGAGGCGCAGATCGAGAACGAGAACCTGCGCCGGCAGCTCAATTACAAGAGCGCCGTGCCCGCCCTGGAACTCTTGGCGGCGGAGGTCATCGGCCACGATCCCAATAACCTCTTGCGCTATTTGATCATCGATCGCGGCGCGGCCGATGGTGTGCAGCGGGGGATGCCCGTGCTCACCGCCGAGGGTTTGGTGGGACGCATCAGCGAGGTGAGCGCCAGCGCGGCCAAGGTGATGCTCATCACGGATCCCTCCAGCTCGGTCAGCGCTTTGATCCAGCGTTCCCGGGCCACGGGCATGGTGCAAGGCTACCCTGGAGGCGAATTGGTGATGCGTTACATCCCCCAGGGAGATATGGTGGCCCCCGGCGATATCGTCTTGACCTCGGGCTTGGGCGGCAACTTTCCCAAGCGGCTGGTGATCGGACAGGTGGCCAGCGTCTCGCAGCGGGATGTGGAGATGTTCCAAGAGGCGGTGGTGATACCGGCCGTCAACCTGCGGGATCTGGAGATGGTGATGGTGGTGCTCAACTTTGCCCCCACAGGTCTGGCGCAAGAGGGCGGTGAACCATGAGCCCCGTGCTGACCATCGTCTTGGCCTTGTTTTTGGCTTTGCTCCAATCCACCGTCGTCTCCCATGTGCGTATTCTGGGCGTTAGCCCGGATATGGTGTTGCTTTTTGTGGTCTCGTGGGTGCTCCTGCAGGGGCGGCAGGAAGGGCTCTTGGCGGCTTTGGTGGGCGGTCTGGTGGTGGATGCCTTGTCGGGCGGACCTTTTGGGCTGACGGTTCTCTCCCTGGTTGTGGTGAGTTTGGCCGCAGCCGTGGGCGAAAGGAACCTCTTTCGTGCCGCGCGGTTTTTGCCCTACATCACCATCTTTTTGGCCACCGGCTTGTTCTATGGGGTGTTCCTCTTTATGGCGCAGATGACGGGGCACGCCCTGCCTTGGGGGCCGGCCCTTTGGCGGGTGGCGGTGCCGGCCATGGTGATCAACACGGCCTTTATGCCCTTGGTTTACACCCTGGCCCATGCCCTGAGCCGGCGCCTGGCCCCGCCGACGGTGGAGTGGTCATGAAGCGGGAGACATATCAGGTCATCCGATTCGCCGTTTTTCGCGCCCTGGTGGTGGCGGCCTTTGTGGTCCTGGCTGCCCGCCTGTGGGAGCTGCAGGTCGCCTCGGCGGCCAAATACCAAGCCTACGCCGACCAGAATCGCTTTCGGTTGGTGCCCATTGACGCCCCGCGAGGGATCATCTATGATCGTTACGGGCGGCTTTTGGTGCGCAACGTGCCCAGCTTCACGGTAAGCATCGTGTCCGCCGGGCTGCCCCAAGATCTTGGCGAGCGCCGGGCCGTCTTGGAGCGGGTGGCCAGCCTCTTGGGCATGCAGGTCGAGCGCCAGGCCGACGCCGTTGCGGCCGAGGGGGATGATGCCGCCGCTGCCAACCTCTTCCGCGGACAAGAGGGCCCCACCATCGAGGAGATCCTCCGCGAGCGCACCGCAAACCCCTACGCGCCCGTGGTGATCGCCCGCAAGGTGGACCGCCAGGCGGCGTTCCTCCTGGAGGAGGAGCATTTCCGCCTGCCCGGCGTGGTGGTGGAGGCGGTTCCCCTGCGGCAGTATGTTGATGGACCCCTCACGGCCCATATTTTGGGCTACCTGGGGCGCATCCCCAGCGGCCTACTACAAAAGTACGTTGGTGATCCTCAAGGGGATTATCAGCCCAACGACCTGGTGGGGTTGACGGGGATCGAGTACACCCAGGAGCGGCTCCTCCGGGGCACCAAGGGCCAAGAGCACATCGTGGTGGATGCCTTTGAGCGCAAGGTGGCCGTGGTGGCCTCACGGCCGCCGGTGGCGGGCCATAACATCATGTTGACCATTGACCTGGAGCTGCAGCGGGTGGTGGAGGAGGCGCTGCGCGAGGGGATGCGCGAGGCCAAATCCGCCGTGGGGGTGGCCATCGCCATGGACCCGCGCACCGGCGAGATTTTGGCCATGGTCTCGTTGCCCAGTTACGACAACAACTTGTTCTCCGGCGGCATCTCCTACGAGGATTATAGCCGCCTGCTTAACGACCGCAGGCGTCCGTTGGTCAACCATGCCATCAGCGGGCAATATCCGCCGGGGTCCACTTTCAAGCTGGTCACGGCCTCGGCGGCCTTGCAAGAGGGCGTGGTGGATCTCTCCACCCGGCTGAATTGCGCCGGGACGCTGCTTTTGCCCAACAAATATGCCCCCGATGATTGGTCCAAGGCGCAAACCTTTTACTGTTGGAAAAAGACCGGCCATGGCGCGTTGAATATCGTGGGGGGCCTGTCCCAATCGTGCGACATCTTTTTCTACCAGGTGGCCGGTGGCTATGGGGATTTCAAGGGGCTGGGGATCGAGCGGCTGGCCGCCTATGCGCAGCAATTCGGCTATGGGGCGCCCACCGGCGTGGACCTTCCCGGCGAGGCGGTGGGCTTGGTGCCCAGCGACCGCTGGAAGCGCCAAAATTACAACGAAAGTTGGACCACGGGGGATACTTACAACGCCGCCATCGGCCAGGGCTACATCTTGGCGACGCCTCTGCAAGTGGTCAACGCCACCTGCGCCGTGGCCAACGGCGGCACTTTGTATCGCCCGCAATTGGTCTATCAGGTGACCGATAGCGAAGGCCAGGTGGTCAAGGTCTTGACCCCCGATCCGATCCGCAAATTGCCGGTCTCGCCGCAGTATCTGGCTCTGGTGCGCCAGGGCATGCTGGAGGCCGTCACCCAGGGCACGGCATGGTTGATCCGCCTGCCCGGGATCTCGGTGGCGGGCAAGACGGGCACGGCGGAATATCCGGGGGTGGATGAGCAGGGCAACCTGATGCTCGATGCCCAAGGTCACCTGCCCACCCATGCGTGGTTCACGGCCTTTGCGCCTTTTGAGAATCCCGAGATTGCGCTGGTGGTCTTTTTGGAGGGGGGCGGCGAAGGTTCCCAGCGGGCCGTGCCGGTGGCGGCCAAGATCTTGCGCTATTATTTTGGCCTGAGCGAACCGAAACCCACACCCACGGCGGCCACGCCGACGCCGTGATGGCCCTCCAAAGGGCCGGCAGCTTGGGGGGGCCTTGTGCCCGTGTGCGTGGTGCAACTTTGCCCGTTCGCTTCGCCGTCCAGGGCATCGCCCGACCGCAGAGAAGGAGACGGTGACCATGCCCAATACCATCTCGATCAAGGGGACGCGCCAGGGGCTTACCATCTGCTGGATCACGGGGGATCTTGCCGCCATGCTCCAGGAGCTGGAACAACACCTGGCCACCCAGGGCGCGTTCTTTCGCGGCGGCCAGGTGGCCCTGCAGGCAGGGGATCAGGCTCTGAGCGTGGAGGCGTTGCAACGCATCGGCCAGATCCTGACGGCCAACGAGCTGGTGCTCCGCACCGTGGTCACCACCAACAGCGCCACCGAGGCCGCGGCCCGCGCCCTGGGCCTGCGCCTTTTGAGCGGCGAATCTCCCGCGGAGGCGGAGCGGCCCGCCGGCCCCGCGACCATCGCCCGCCCCAGCGAGACCAGCCGTGGCATTTTGGTGCGTCATGTGGTGCGCTCGGGCCAGGTGATCCGCCATACCGGCCACGTGGTGGTCATCGGTGATGTGAACGCGGGCGCCGAGATCGTGGCCGGGGGAGATATCATCGTCTGGGGACGGCTCAACGGAGTCGCCCACGCGGGGGCCATGGGCGATAGCGGCGCGGTGGTCTGCGCCCTGGATTTCTCGCCCACCCTGCTGCGCATCGGCGAGGTCATGGCGCGGCCGGGCGAGGAGGAGCGCCCCCGCAAACCCTGTCCCGAGATCGCCTCGGTGCGCGATAATCTGATCGTGGTCGAGCCGTGGGATCGGGCGCTACGAGGAGCATAGAGGCATGCCAACACGTGTGATCACCATCACCTCCGGCAAAGGGGGCGTGGGCAAAACTACCACCACCGCCAATTTGGGGGTCGCCTTGGCGCAACTGAATCAACGGGTCGTGGTGGTGGATACCGACATCGGCCTGCGCAACCTGGACGTGGTCATGGGGCTGCAGAACCGCATCATTTATGACATCGTGGATTTGGTGGAGGGTCGCTGCCGCCTGCGCCAAGCGTTAATCCGCGATCGGTTTTTGCCAGAGCTCTACCTTTTGCCCGCGGCCCAGAGCCGCGATAAATCCGCCGTCAGCCCGGCGGACATGGTGCGCGTGTGCGAGCAATTGCGGGGAGAGTGTGATTTCATCTTGATCGATTCGCCGGCGGGCATCGAGGCCGGCTTTCGCAACGCGGTGACCCCGGCGGATGAGTTCATCCTGGTCACCACCCCCGATGTTTCCTCGGTGCAGGATGTGGATCGCGTGTTGGGGATCCTGGAGGCCGAGAACCGGGGCCCGGCGCGCCTGGTCATCAACCGCATCCGCCCCGATCTGGTGCGGCGCAAGGAGATGCTCAGCCCCAACGCCATCTTGGAGACCCTCTCCATCGAACTCTTGGGTCTGGTGCCCGAGAATGAGGAGGTGCTGGTGGCCAACGGCAAGGGCACGCCCATTGCCCATAACCCCCACACCTTGGCGGGCCGGGCCTACCAGCATATGGCCCGCCGTCTGCTGGGCGAGCGCGTGCCTTTCATCCCCATCCTGGAGGGTTCCAAGAACCTTTGGGAAAGGTTGGGTTGGAAACGCTGAACCGGGAGGCTCTGCCCGGCGGCGCAAACTGGATGTTGACGGATCCCAATGGATAGCAATTGGCGCAATTTTGACCTGCCGGCCTGGTTGGCTACCCTCGTCCTGATGATCTTGGGCGGGGTGCTGATCTATAGCGCCTACGAGGCCTCCCAGCCGGCCCATGCGTTGATCGAGAACCTTGTCTTTCGCCAAGGGCTCTTTGCCCTGGGTGGCATGGTGCTCTATTTTCTGGCCGCCGCTCTGGATTATCATCTCCTCATCCGCCTGCATCGGTGGCTCTATCTGTTCATCATCGTGATCCTGTTGGTGACCTTGGCTTTGGGGCAGATCTTTTTCGGCGCCAGGAGCTGGTTCGAGGTCCATGCCTTCACCATCCAGCCCTCCGAACTTTGCAAAGTGTTGATGATCGTGGTCCTAGCCAAATACTTGGGCGATGAAAAGGCCGATCTGGAAAGCCCCGGCCCCCTGCTCACCACGCTGCTTTTGGTGTTGCCGCCGGCGGTTTTGATCTACCTGCAGAGCGATTTCGGCACCGCGCTGATCTTGGTCGCCATCTGGCTGGGGATGTGCTTTCTTGCGGGAGTGCGCTGGCGGCACATGGCCCTATTGGCGGGCGCGGGCATCGTCGCGGTGCCCTTGATCTGGTTTCGGCTGAAGGGGTACATGCGCGACCGCATCCTCATGTTCCTCTTCCCCGGTTACGATCCTTCCGGGGCCAGCTATAACATCAACCAGGCCTTGATCAGCATCGGCTCGGGCGGGTTTTGGGGCAAAGGGCTGCTGCACGGCACCCAGAGCCAGCTCCATTTTCTGCGGGTGCGCCACACCGATTTCATCTTCTCGGTCCTGGCGGAGGAGCTGGGCTTTGTCGGCGCCATGCTGTTGTTGGGCCTGTTCGCGTTTTTGATTTTGCGCCTGGTGCGGGCGGCCGGCCTCGCCCGCGATGCCTATGGGCAACTCATCGTCGGCGGAGTCGCCACCATGGTGGCGGTGCAGACCCTGATCAACCTGGGGATGAACGCCAACTTGTTGCCGGTGACCGGGTTGCCTCTGCCCCTGGTGAGCTATGGCGGCAGCTCCCTCATCACCACGCTCTTGGCCCTGGGCCTGGCCCAGAGCGTGATCCTGCGCCATAAACCGGCCACATTGCCCTTGCCCTGAGCTGCAAAAGAGGAGATTGGGACCATGGAACAATCCGTGCCTGTTCGGGTGCGTTTCGCCCCCAGCCCCACGGGGTATTTTCATGTGGGCGGCGCGCGCACGGCCCTTTACGATTGGCTCTTTGCCCGGCACGCGGGGGGCAAGTTTATCTTGCGCATCGAGGATACCGACCGCACCCGCTACGACCCTCGCGCCATCCCTGACCTTTTGGAATCCCTCCGTTGGCTGGGCCTCTGCTGGGACGAAGGCCCCGAAGTCGGCGGCTCCTATGGGCCGTATTACCAATCGGACCGCCTGCACTTGTACCGCGAACATGCGGAACGGCTCGTGGCCGAGGGGCGCGCGTATCGCTGTTATTGTAGTCCGGAGCGCCTGGAGAGGCTCCGCCAGGAGCAGCGCGCGGCCAAACTGCCGCCGGGCTATGATCGGCATTGCCGCTATCTCACCCAGCGCCAGATCGCCGATTACGAGGCCCAGGGGATCAAGCCCGTTATCCGCTTGATGGTGCCCGAGGAGGGCACCACCGAGTTTGTGGACCTCTTGCGCGGGCGCATCGTGTTCGATAATCGCCAACTGGATGATCTGGTGCTGCTCAAGTCCGATGGCTTCCCCACGTACCATCTGGCGGTGGTGGT
>DAOTZU010000176.1:0-5819 GCA_034433995.1 Anaerolineae bacterium | reverse complement strand
AACCTCCTGTCCCTCTCTGTGCCTTCCGCGCCTTCGTGTTTTGAGAGCACCGAGATGTTCCCTCACCACGGAGTCACGGAGAACACGGAGAACCTCCTGTCCCTCCGTGCCCTCCGCGCCTTCGTGTTTTGAGAGCACCGAGATGTTCCCTCACCACGGAGTCACGGAGAACACGGAGAACCTCCTGTCCCTCTCCGTGCCCTCCGCGTCTTCGTGTTTTGAGAGCACCGAGATGTTCCCTCACCACGGAGTCACGGAGAACACGGAGAATCTCCTGTCCCTCCGTGCCCTCCGCGTCTCCGTGGTGAACCCGGTGTGCGATTCTTTACCCTCGTCGCTCCTTGGGCCGCGGACCGACGTCGGACATGTCAATAGGCTTGAAGCCCAGAGCCAGCGCCGGCGAATCCTCGACCAAGGTGAAATCGTAATGCGCCAGGTCCTTGCACTTGGGGTCGGCCACGATGGAGTGGGTATCGCGCCCAAGGGCCTGCCACTGGGCAAGGTTCAGGGTTTCCAAGATCACCTGGCGGGCCTCGGCATCGCGTTGCATATTGGCGCAGTAGAGCTCCTTGCCGCCCACATCCCAGAACAGGTTGAGATCGGTGATGATTTTAACCTTTTGCGTGCGGCGATCCAAGCCGCCCGTCCACGCCTTATCGCCCAGAAAGAGGGGCTGGCCGTTGGTGATGACGATGTTGCGCTCAAAGATGTAGGACACGTGCTCCTCAGGCCGTGATGGCCCCACCTGCGCCTCCTCGCCAAAGGCCCAGATGTTATTGCGCACCACGTTCTCGCGGCCATAGTGCTGGCGGAAGGGTTGGCTGTTGGTGTTGTAGGCGATATTGTTCTCCACCAGGATGTGCGAGCTGCCCTCATCCAGGTAGATGCCCCAGCCGCCGTAATTCCACTTTTTCACGTCATGGATCAGGTTGCCGCGCAACACCGTCCCCGGCTGCACTCCTAGGGTATAGATGCCGCCCATATCGCTCAGCAGGCCCTTGCCCAGGTGGTGAATATGGTTCTTTTCGATGCGGTTATCTTTGGTGACGCTATCACGATAGCCCCAGACCCAGCCGCAGGAGATGCCGGAGTAGTAAAAGTCATGAATATGGTTGTGGGCCACGGTGTTGCCGAAGGAATGCACCAACAACACACCGATGGCGCTGGGGAAGACATGACCGCCATCGTAAATGTGGTTATCGGTGATCCTGTTGTTCCCCGTGCGCCGCGCCAAGGGGCCCTGGGCGTCCGAGCCGTTGAGCTTGACGCCCCCCGCGCCCAGATCGTGGATGCTGTTGCCCACGAGGCGGTTCCCCTGGCAGCCATCGGCCAGCTCCACCCCATACCAGCCCACATGCTCGATGACGCAATCCTCGATGGCGCAGTAGCGCGCCCCTTCCAATCGGATCACGCCAGGCACGTGAAAGGCCGCCTGGGGCGCGGCGGCGAAATCGATCCCCGGCCGCCCGAATTTCTCCCCGCCACCCGAAGGCTGCCTCCAATCGGCGTGGCGGAAGGTGAGCCCTTGGAAGCGGAGATATTCCACATAGCGGTGCTCGTCCGGCGCCCCCTGCAAGAGGAGCAGTTGCTCCACCCGCGGGGCATAAACCTCCACCGTCTGGGGCGTCTCGCCGGGCATGGGCACATAATACACCTTGCCGGTGGATCTATCCAGGTACCACTCGCCCGGCTCGCAGAGGGCCTCGAACACATTCTCCACGTAATACTTGGCATAGCGCCGGCGGGCATCATCTTTGAGGGCAAAGATACTGCGCCGCGAAGAAACCACGGTGTGGGTGGCCGGGTCGAACTGGGCGATGGGCATGCGCTCCTCCACCCAATAGTGGAGCACCATCACCTCCACATCGGTGAGGTTCCGCCAAGGCTTGATATCCCCCGGCACACACTGGAAGGTGTCCGAGCCTTCAAAGAGCTGGGCATCCAGGCTGAGGCCCGGCACGTTGGCCATCCAGTAAAAGCCCTCTTTGGGCAAGCGCGGCCGCCGGCGGCGCTGCCCGTTGACGAACAGCTCACGGAAATACCATTTGCCCGCGGCCACCTCCGGCACCTCGGCCACCCAGGCCACCACGCCGTTGACCTCCACAGGCTGCCAGCCCTCGATGCGCACGCCGCCATCCAGCACCGGCTCCTCGCCGGGATAGGCGGCGTAGGTGATGGGCCCCGAATCCTCCGGGCCAAAGACCAGCGGCGCCGCCAACGGATAGCGCCCGCCCCGCAGCCACACCGTCACCGGGCCGGCCAGCTCGCCGGCCTCCTTGCGCCGGCGCACCACGTCCCGCGCCCCGGCGATGGTGGCCAAGGGACCATCGGTGCCCTCGGCGTTGGGCGCCGCGAGCCTCCCCGACCATTGGTCGTTGCCCTGCGGCGAAACATACAGATCATCCTTACCCCACATCTGCGTCATGCGAATCCTCCTTTGCTACCCGGCACAAAAGATGTTTGTCCCCCATCTCTTGCCATTCTACATCCCCTCATCCCCAAACACAACAAGGGGCGAACCGCAGTTCGCCCCTTACTCTGCCGCGTGGCGCCGAACCGTCGCCGCGCCCTCTAGGCTTTGATGGCGCCAGAGGTCAGGCCGGCGATGTAATACCTCATGCCGATGATGAACAGGATCAGCGGCGGGATGGAAGAGAAGACATACGCCGCCGTGATGGGCCCGAGGCGCGGCCGCGCCAGCTCCCCTTCCACCAAGGGGTTATAGTTCAATAGGGCCACCATCAGCGTCTTGTTCTCGGCGCGGAGCATCAGCGAGGGCCAGATCAGGTCGCCAAAGATGCCCAAAAAGTTCATGATGGCCAAGGTCACCAGGATGGGCCGCGCCAGGGGCATGGCGATGCTCCACAGCGTCTGCCAATCGTTGGCGCCATCCACCCGGGCCGATTCAAAGATCTCCTCCGGCTGCGAGCGGAAGAAGGTGCTGATGAGAAAGATGGCAAAGGCCTGCCCACCCATGATGTAGGTAACGGCCAAGCCCCAAAGCTTGCCCTTCAAGCCAAACCGCGTGGCCAAAACAAAGTGCGGCGTGAGGACCACCACGCCGGGGATCATCATCACCACCAGCACCATCAGGTAAAAGAGCGCCTCCGAACCGGGGAAGCGCATGCGGGCAAAGGCAAAGGCGGCGATGGAGGCAAAGAACAAGATCCCCACGATACCCACCGCATAGACCGTCAATGTGCGCCCCAAAGGCGGCAACAGCTCGAACAGGGTGATGGCATAGTTCTTGAAATACGGCGGGATGGGCAGGCCCCAGAAATCGGCATAGATCATCGCCGTCGGCCGCAGCGACATGGAGATCATCAACAAGATTGGGATGAACATAAAGGTGATGAAAAGGATCAGCAAGATATAGGAGATCACATCGCTGGGACGCACCCTGCGCCGATACGTTGTGATGGTGATCCCCTCTAGGCGTTTCTCGCGCTCCAACGCGCCGACGGCGGCAGTGGAGGCCTCTTTCGTGATCTCTGTCATGGTCCTTCTCCCTACATCGCAGTTTGGCTACGGGCTTGGAGCCGCCGGTTGACGATGGTCACCGTGAGCACCATCAAAAAGAGCACGAACCCGATGGCCGAGGCATAGCCGATCTTCATCCCCTGCGAGAGGTTCAAGAAGAGCTGCAACGCCGGCACATAGGTGGCGTGGCCGGGGCCGCCCTGGGTATAGATCCAGATCCCCTCGTAAGATTGGATGGCCCCCAGGTAGGTGAAAAAGAGCAGCAAGTTGCGTTGGGGTGCGATGAGCGGCCATTCCACATAGATCAACCGCTTCCACCAGTTCACTCCGTCGATGGCCGCCGCGTCGAACAGTTCGGTGTTGATGTTGATCAACCCGCCCAGGTAGATGAGGAAGGGGAAGGCGCCCACCCAGGGGAAACCGGCAAAGATGATGGCCCACAGGGCGGTCTTTTCGTCGCCCAGCCAGGCGCGCTGGTATTGGGGCAGGTTGATGGCCCGCAGGATGGCGTTGACAAACCCGTGGGTGCCCGGGTCGTAAATCATCTTCCACATCATGGTCAAGACGACGCCCGGCACCACCGAGGGGAGCAGGAACACCGTGCGCCAGACGTATTGGGCCTTGGGGCTGCGCAGATGAAAGACCAGCAGGGCCACCGCCAAGGGCATGGTGAGCACCTTGATCACGCTGGTCACCAGGAGCAGGATCATGTTCCCAAAGCCCTTCCAGAAGTACATATCCTTGGTAAAGATATAGACAAAGTTATCCATGCCCACAAAGCGGATCGGATCGCCGGGGACATAGTCGGTGGTCGAATAAAAGATGGCCATCCCCGTGGCCACATACACCCAGATGGCGATAAAGATGAACGAGGGCAACAGGAACAGATAGGCCGCGCGGGCGCGATAAATGCGGCCGAGGAGGGCGTTGGCCGCCCGTTTCCACGGCTCCTGAGCGCGGATCAGGGTCACGATCAAGGCCAGCACCGCCAGCACATCCAGCACGATCCAGAAGGGGCGCAAGGTTTGGGCCAGTTGCGCTTTCTTCAGGGTCTCGGGATCGATCATAAACGCCTGGCCGCTCTGGCGCACGGCCATGGCCCGGCCCTTATCCACCAGGTAGATGGTCGCCACCGGGTCCTTCACATTCACCGTGGGCTGGGCCAGGAGGAGTTGCCCTTTATTATCCAAGAGATACAGCCCGCCATCGTCATCGCCCACGGCCACCATGTCCTCGCTCAAAGGCCGGATGGCGTAGAGGCGAAACTGGGTTAGGTTCACCTCTTTGATCAGATTGCCTTCAAGATCCACATAATAAAGATTGCCCACCATGTCGCCGGCCAAGACCAAGTTGTTCTCCGGCCAACCGGCGATGGAGGTGATCTTGCGCCGCCCCATGATCTCCCAGCGCAGGTTCCCGTCGGCATCCACCGCCCCTATCCGGGCCTCGTCGGTGCCGTACACCCCCAGATTGTTGAGGCTGCCAAAGGCGTTGATGCGCACCCCCACCTGATAGGTATTGACCACCTGCCGTTGGGGATTGAGGAAGGAGACATAGAAGCGATCGCCGTAAGCGCCCACGCCATGGGCCACGGCCACCCACCCATCTTCCAGCGCGGCCATGCCCAACACGCCGCTGGGCACCGCGATCTCTTGGCGGAGGGAGAGCCGGCGATCATAGACATACACCTTGGCGTCGGAGGCGCCCACCAAAATCTCCTGGGTCTTGGGCAGATAGACCACGCCAAACACCGCCGCCGGCACCGTGGCCTGGGCCAGGATTTGATTGCCCTTGCGCACGCTGAGCTCGTTGCCCAAGGTGGCCAGGACGATCTCGTCCTCGCCCAAGGCGCTGACGGTATAGACGCTCTCGCCCACCTTCTCCGGCAGGGCGCTAAAGACCGAACCGGCCCCTCCGCTGGGCAGGATAAACATGAAAACAGCATTCACAATCAAGGCCAGCACAAGCACCAAAAAGAACCAGCGGAAAGGCCATCTTTGGGCTGCGCGCTCGTTCACGTACTATCCCTCCGCAAGTTAGCTAGCACACTGGCCGAACGGCTGAGCTTCTGCGTCCACAGGTCTCAGCACGCTCGGCCAGCATTGCACGAACCTATCCATTTTCGTCCCCCCTCTCCCCTGCGGGGAGAGGGAGCCAGTCCCTCTCCCCCTTGGGGGAGAGGCTAGGTGAGGGGGGTGTCCGTCAGAGCCTCTGCTCCCCTCACCCCGCCCCTCTCCCCCGCGGGGCGAGGGGGCCAGTCCCTCTCCCCCTTGGGGGAGAGGCTAGGTGAGGGGGGTGTCCGTCAGAGCCTCTGCTCCCCTCACCCCGCCCCTCTCCCC
>DAOTZU010000175.1:0-1682 GCA_034433995.1 Anaerolineae bacterium | reverse complement strand
CAAGAAATAAACGTCGATGGCGTTATTGCGTTCCGCCCGAGGCAGCCCCTTGGCGAATTTGAACTCCAACACCCGTGGATGCTGCCGCAGGAACCACAGGTCGGATTTGTGCGCCGCCAAACGGACGCAATGCACCCGGGATTGCTGCCCCGCGCCCACCCCCGTCACCTGGCCGCCGTGGGCCAAACACACCGAGTTGGATTGGGTGTACTTTAGGGTGATGGTGGCCACAATCAGGTCGCGCAGGGCCTCGGGCGGCAGGTCCTTCCGCTGCGAAACCACATTCTGGAAGAGCTCCGGCCCCACCCGCAGATCGTTGCGGCGCTGCTCCAGGGTGACGCCAAAAACCTGGCGCCGCTCCAGAGGGGGCGGCTCGTACGTTGGGTCTATGCGCAACACGCGATAGGCCCCCTCCCGTTTGGCCCGCAGGATGGCCAACGCCTCGGGGGTGTAATCCGGGGCCACCACGCCGTCAGAGACCTCCCTGGTGATGAGGCGGGCGGTGGCTTCATCGCACGGATCGGAGAGGGCCACAAAATCGCCAAAGGAGGACATGCGGTCGGCGCCCCTGGCCCGGGCATAGGCCGCCGCCAGAGGGGAAAGCTCCATATCTTGCACAAAACAGGCCGCCCGCTCCGTCTCGCTCAGGGGCAAGCCCAACGCCGCGCCGGCCGGGCTCACGTGTTTGAAGGAGGCCGCCGCCGGCAGCCCCAAGGCGGCGCGCAGCTCGCGCACCAACTGCCAACCGTTCAGGGCATCCAGCAGGTTAATGTAACCGGGGCTACCGCTGAGCACCTCCAGCGGCAACTCGCCCTGCTCCATGTAGACGCGGGCAGGCTTTTGATGGGGATTCATGCCGTAGCGCAGCAGCAATTCTTTCATTCCCAGACCTCTTGCGGGCAAGAATCGGCCGCCGGAGTTGCCGACGGCCGCATCATTGTACACCACTGCGCGAGCTTGACAAACCCTGCCTTTAATCCAAGAGCTTTTGCCAGGCTTGGTTGCCGATCAGGAGGAGCAGCTTCTAGGCGGCCAGCTTGCGCTGGGCCTCCGCCAGGCGCTGGAGCGTCCGCTCGCGGCCGAGGATCTCCAAGGTGCCGAAAAGGGGCGGCGTCACCTGCTTACCGGTGCAAGCCACACGGATGCAACCCAGGAATTGGCCCACCTTCAGCCCCAGACGCTCGGCCAAGGGGCGCAAGGCCTCCTCTAACGTCCTTTCATCAAAGAGGGCGAGATCAGCCAGGGCCTCTTGGGCGGCCCGGAGGGCGGCGAGGGTGCTCTCTCGGTCCATTCCCTTTTGCACCAAAAGGGCAGGATCGTACTGGATCTCGGGTACAAAGAGAAAATCCACCAAGGGCACCACGTCATTGAGGGTCTCCAGACGCTCCCGCACCAAGGGCACCGCCCGCAGCACCTGATCGAAGGAGGGGTTGAACCCCTCCCGGAGGAGCACCGTCATCAGGCGGCCGGCCAGGTCGTTGGCGCCCAGGCGGCGGATATACGTGGCGTTCATATAGTCCAGCTTCTCGTAGGAAAAGGCCGCCGGCGATTTGCTCACCTTCTCCAGCTCGAAATAGCGGATCAGCTCGTCGCGGGTAAAGAACTCGGTTTGCCCGTCGTAGGCCCAGCCCGTCAACGCCAAAAAATTGATCATCGCCTCGGGCAGGTATCCGGCGGCGCGG
>DAOTZU010000174.1:0-7725 GCA_034433995.1 Anaerolineae bacterium | reverse complement strand
CGCGCACACCAACGCCAACTCCAACGCCCACACCCACACCGATCATCACTCCGGCCCCTACGTTAGCCCCGCCGACCGCCACGCCCACCGCGACCCCCGCCCCGCCAGAGGAGTAGGGAGGACAGCCGTTGGCCAAGGCGAACCGGGCCCGCTATATCGTCACGCTGGTGGGGCGGCCCAATGTGGGCAAATCCACCCTGTTTAACCGCTTGGTGGGCCAACGCCTGGCGATCGTGGAGGATATCCCCGGCACCACCCGCGATCGGCAATATGCCGATGTGGAGTGGGGCGGGCGCGTCTTTACTTTGGTGGATACCGGCGGGCTCGTTTTGGGGCCGGCCGACCAGATCACCGCTCAGGTGCGGGCGCAAGCCGAGGTGGCCATCGCCGAGGCGGACGTGATCGTCTTTATGGTGGATATTGTGGATGGCCTCACCGCCCCCGATGCCGAGATCGCCGATATCCTCCGCCGAACCCAGAAGCCCATCATCTTGGTGGCCAACAAGGCGGACCATGTGAGCCGCGAGATGGGGGCCCACGAGTTCTACGCCCTGGGCCTGGGCGATCCTTTGCCCGTCTCCTCGCTACGCGGCCTGGGCACAGGGGAACTCTTGGAGGCCATCCTGCAGGCTCTGCCGTCGTTGCCGCCGGAGGAGGAGGAAAGCGGCGCCCTGCGCATCGCCCTGGTGGGCCGCACCAACGTGGGCAAATCCTCGTTGCTCAACCGCCTGCTGGGCGAGGAGCGGGTGATCGTCAGCGACCTTCCCGGCACCACCCGGGATGCCATCGATACCACCATCCGCTATCACGGCCAAGAGATCGTGCTCATTGATACGGCCGGCATCCGTCGGCGGGGACAGATTGCGCCGGGGGTGGAAAAGTACAGCGTCTTGCGCGCCCTGAAGGCCATCGCCCGAGCCGATGTGGTCCTGCTCCTCTTGGACGCCACCGAAGGGGTGACGGAGCAGGACCAGCACATCGCCGGTTACATCCTTGAGGAGGCCAAGGCGGTCATCGTGCTGGTGAACAAGTGGGATTTGGTGGAAAAAGATGCCACCACCTTGGCCCAATATGAAGAGTATGTGCGGCGCGAGCTCAAATTCATGCCTTACGTGCCGGTGCTCTTTATCTCGGCCCTCACCGGCCAACGGGTGGAGCGGATTTTGCCCTTGGCGCTGCGCATCCACCAGGAGCGGCAGGTGCGGCTCAGCACCGGCGAGATCAATGCCCTCATCCGCGATGCCACGGCCAAGGTCTCCCCGCCCAGCAAATGGGGCCGCAAGCTGCGCATCTACTACGGTACCCAGGTGGAGACCCAGCCGCCCACCTTTGTCTTTTTCGTCAACGACACCAAGCTGGTACACTTTGGCTACGAGCGCTACCTGGAGAACCAGCTCCGTGAGCGCTACAAGTTCGAGGGCGGGCCGATCCGGTTGATCTTTCGGGGGCACGAGGAAAAGAAGGTTTGAGCCTTTTGTCGCGCCGGTAGCCGGCCGACGCAATTCCACCCAGGGTGAAGGATGCCAACCTCCTCTCCCTCTGGGAGAGGCAGGGTGAGGGGGCGAGCCAGGCCAGCAAGGCTCCCGATGCGCCTTTCAAGATGCTCCGGGCGCGACCACCTCGCCCAGCATGGACCACGGCCCCGTCCAGGTGATGCGCACCTGGGCCAGCCGGCCCAACCAATCCTCCGTACTGGCAAAAAAGACCAGCTTGTTGGTGCGGGTGCGCCCGCGCCAGCGCCCCTTTTGCCGCCCATCCACCAACACCTCCACCACCTGCCCCAGGTGGGCGGCGTTGATCTCCCCGGCGATGCGCGCCTGCGTCTCCTCGATCAAGGCGCGGCGGCGCTCCTTCTCCTGGGGGGTCACATCGTCCGCCAGGCGCGCGGCAGGGGTGCCGGGCCGCACGGAATAGGCGGCCACGTGCACCACGTCGAAGCGCACCTCCTCCACCAAGCCCAGGGTGCGCTGGAATTGCTCCTCCGTCTCGCCGGGAAAGCCCACGATGATATCGGTGTTGATGGCACAGCCGGGGCTGGCCTGGCGGATGCGCCCCACCAACTCGCGGAAATGCGCCACCGTGTAGCCGCGGCCCATCCGCTTGAGCACCGCGTCATCCCCCGCCTGCACGGGCAGCTCCCAACAGGGGCAGACCTTGGGCAGCGCGGCAGCGGTCTCGATGATGCGCTGGGTCATATCTTGCGGGTGGGAGGTGAGGAAGCGGATGCGCCAAAGGTCCTGGATATCGTGGATGGCGCGCAGCAGGTCGGCCAGGTCGGGGCGCTCGGGCAGGTCATGGCCGTAAGAATCCACATTTTGCCCCAGGAGGGTGATCTCCCGGGCGCCGCGCCGCACCAAGCTCTCCACCTCGGCCACGATCTCGGCCAGGGGGCGGCTCCGCTCCGGCCCTCGGCGCAGGGTGACGATGCAATAGGTGCAATGGTGGTCGCAGCCGTAGCTGATGGGCACCAGTTCGCAGATCTGCGCCGGGCCCAGGGTCTGGGCCGGGGCATGGTGGTCGGCATCCCAACGGTCCACAAAGGCCAACACCCCGGCGAGATCCGAGGGCTTGAAGAAGGCGTCTACAAAAGGAAAACGTTGGCGCAACGCGGCGACATCATCCACAAAACATCCCATCACCACCAGGGCACGCTGCCGATGGTCTTCTTTGAGGGAGCGGAAGGAGCTGAGGCGACCCGTCACCTTGTCCTCGGCGCTTTGCCGCACGACACAGGTGTTGAGCACCAGGAGATCGGCCTCCTGTGGCCGAGGCGTGGGGAGGTACCCGCGACGCTCCAGCTCCTCGCCGAGGCGCAGGGCGTCGGCGCGATTCATCTGGCAGCCGATATTCCACAGGTAATAGCGCCGGGCCATGTCTCCGTCCTCAGCCCCTGCCCAGGGATGGCAGCGAAAGGGCCTTCTGCGGGGATGTGGCAGGCGCCGCGCGGAAAGCGGGCAGCACGGCGCGCAGGAACTGCCCCGTATACGAACGCTCGTTGGCGGCCACCTCCTCCGGCGTGCCCTCGGCGACGATCCAGCCGCCATCCTGGCCGCCTTCGGGGCCCAGGTCAATGATCCAATCGGCGGTCTTGATCACGTCCAGGTTGTGCTCGATCACCACCACGGTGTTGCCCGCGTCCACCAGGCGGCTCAGCACCTCTAGCAGGCGCTGCACATCGGCCATGTGCAGACCCACGGTGGGCTCGTCGAGAATGTACAGCGTGCGGCCGGTGGCCCGGCGCGAAAGCTCCTTGGCCAGTTTGACGCGCTGCGCCTCGCCGCCGGAGAGGGTGGTGGCCGGCTGGCCAAGGCGGATATAGCCCAGGCCCACGTCGTGCAGGGTCTCTAATTTCGTGCGGATGGCCGGGATATTCTGGAAGAAGGTCAAGGCCTCGTCCACGGTCATGTCCAACACGTCGGCGATGCTGGCGCCCTTGTACTTGATCTCCAGCGCCTCGCGGTTGTAACGTTTGCCGTGGCACACCTCGCAGGGCACATAGACATCCGGGAGGAATTGCATCTCGATCTGGATGATCCCCGCGCCCTGGCAGGCCTCGCAGCGGCCCCCTTTGACGTTGAAGGAGAAACGCCCCGCCTTGTAACCCCGCATCCGGGCCTCTGGCAGGGTGGCAAAGAGATCGCGGATGGGGGCAAAGAGATCGGTGTAGGTGGCGGGGTTGGAGCGCGGCGTGCGCCCGATGGGCGATTGGTCAATGTCGATCACCTTATCCAGATGATGGATGCCCAAAATGTCCGTGTGGGCGCCGGCCCGGGTGGAGGCGCGATTGAGCACTTGGGCGAGCCGCTTGTAAATGATCTCGATGAGCAGGCTGCTCTTGCCCGATCCCGAGACGCCCGTGATGGCGATGAAGCAGCCCAAGGGCAAGCGCACGTCGATGTTTTTCAGATTGTTCTCGCGGGCGCCGATCACCTGCAAAAATTTGCCGTTGCCGGGCCGGCGCCGCGCTGGCACCGGCACAGAAAGCTCGCCGGTGAGGTAGCGCCCCGTGAGGGATTGGGGACAGGCCAAAATATCGGCCAGAGGGCCTTGGCAGACCACCTCTCCCCCATGTTCTCCTGCGCCGGGGCCCAAATCCACCACATAATCCGCCGCGCGGATGGTGGCCTCGTCGTGCTCCACCACCAACACCGTATTGCCCAGGTCCCGCAGACGCATCAAGGTCTCGATGAGCTTCTGGTTGTCGCGCTGGTGCAGGCCGATGCTCGGCTCGTCCAACACATAGAGCACGCCCATCAACTGGGACCCGATCTGGGTGGCCAGGCGGATGCGCTGGGCCTCGCCGCCGGAGAGGGTGGCCGCCTCCCGATCCAGGGTGAGGTAGTGCAGGCCCACATCCTGCAGAAAACGCAAGCGGGCCAGGATCTCTTTGATGATCTGCCGCGCGATGAGCAGCTCACGCTCGCTCAATTGCTGGGTCAACTGTTGCATAAAGGCGATGGCCCGGTCGATGGACATCTGGGTGAGCTGGTGGATGGATAACCCCCCCACGGTGACGGCCAAACTCTCTGGGCGCAGGCGCTTGCCCTGGCACGTGGGGCAGGGCGTGTCGCTCATGTATTTTTCGATCATCTGCCGGATATAGTCCGACGTGGTCTCTTTGTAGCGCCGCTCCAGGTTGGGGATCACCCCCTCGAAGGTGGTCTCGTGGGTGCGCACGCGCCCATATTCGTTGGTGTAGCGCACCAAAACGGTCTGCGCGCCGCTGCCGTAAAGGATCACCTGTTGCTGCTCCGGGCGCAACAGCTTCCAGGGGGTATCCATCGAGAAATGGTACCGTTCGCCCACCGCCTTGAGCAATTGGGCAAAGTAGCTCTCGCTTTTGCTCGCCTTGGCCCAGGGCTCGATGGCCCCCTCGGCCAAAGAGAGGTCGGGGTTGGGGACGATGAGTTTCGGGTCCAGCTCCCGGCGGGTGCCCAGGCCCGTGCAGGTGGGGCAGGCGCCGTGGGGGCTGTTGAAGGAGAAACTCCGCGGCTCCAGCTCGGGCAGGCTGATGTTGCACACGGGGCAGGCGTATTTTTCGGAAAAGAGGCGATCCTCGCTCCCCGCCGGGCCCACCAGGCTGACGATCACCACGCCATCGCCCAGTTTGAGGGCCGTCTCCACCGAATCGCTTAAGCGGGCGCGCTCCTCTTCGGCGCGGCTCTGTTCCTCGGCGCCGTGATGGCGCACCACCAGGCGGTCCACCACCGCCTCGATGGTGTGCATCTTGTAGCGATCCAAGACGATATCTTCGTCGAGCTCGCGGATCTCGCCGTCGATCCGGGCCCGCACATATCCCGCCTTGCGCAGATCATCGAGGATCTTTTTGTGTTCGCCTTTGCGGTCACGGATGAGGGGCGCCAGGATGACCAGGCGCGTGCCGTCCTCAAAGCTGAGGACGCTATCCACGATCTGCTGCACCGTCTGCCGGCTGATCTCCCGGCCGCACTGGGGGCAGTGGGGGATGCCGATCCGGGCGTACAGGAGGCGGAGATAGTCATAGACCTCGGTCACCGTGCCCACTGTGGAGCGCGGGCTACGGCTGGTGCTTTTTTGGTCGATGCTGATGGCCGGTGAGAGGCCCTCGATGTAATCCACATCGGGCTTGTCCATCTGCCCCAGGAACTGGCGGGCATAGGCCGAGAGGGATTCGACATACCGGCGCTGGCCCTCGGCGTAGATGGTGTCAAAGGCCAGGGAGGATTTGCCCGAGCCCGAGATGCCGGTGATGACCACCAGCTTGTTGCGGGGGATATCCAGGTCAATATTTTTCAGGTTATGTTGGCGGGCGCCACGGATCGAGATATAGTCGTGGGCCATAGCTCCCTCAAAAAGCCCCCATTTTCAGCCGGCGCGCCGGCATGGCACGCGCAACATAGGACGCTCGCTTGGGGTGTTGGTGATATAAAGTATAGCCGTTTGGTCAAGAGCGCCAAGTTGCTCCAGGATAGCGTGCCCGCCGTCGGTTGGAAACCGACGTCTGTGAAAAGCCCGCAACGCGGGCTTGGCAGGCAGAGCCGTCGGATCGAATCCGACGGCGAGCCAGGTCTATCAGCTCTGGGATGGATCCCTTTGGCAACACCCTCTGTGGAATCTGGGGCTATTCCTCAAGCTCTTGTTTCCAGCCGTTCTCCAGGCCCGCCGCTTCAAAGGCCTCCAAGGCCTCGGCGTATTCGTAGGGGAAGAGACGGCGCCCCAGCTCCGCATGGCCCACGGCCTTGTGGGCCGGAAAGTATTGGGCCATCAGGCTGATGAAGGTGCGCCGCGAGAGATTCTCGGCGATCCAGCGCAACACCTCCGGCGTCTGGGAGAGGCCGTTGGGCAGGACGAGATGGCGGATGATCATCCCGCGTCGGGCGATGCCCCTTTCGTCCACGACCAATTCCTCGCCCACCTGGCGCTGCATCTCCAGCAGAGCGGCCCGGTTGTGGGCCACATAATCGCGAAAGCCGGAGAGCCGCTGGGCCACGGCGTCGTCGGCATATTTGGCGTCGGGGAGATAGATATCCACCACACCATCCAAAAGGCGGAGCGTATCCACCGTGTCATAGCCGCCGGTGTTATAGACCAGGGGGATGCGCAGCCCCCGAAAGGTCGCCACCTCCAGCGCGGCCAAAATCTGGGGCACATAGTGGGTGGGCGTGACCAGGTTGATGTTGTGGCAGCCCCGGCGCTGCAATTCCAGCATCATCTCCGCCAGCCGCTCGGCCGTCGCCTCTTGGCCCACGCCCAGCTGGCTGATGGGATAGTTCTGGCAAAAGAGGCACCGGCCGGTGCAATGGGTAAAAAAGATGGTGCCAGAGCCCCGCGTGCCTGTGATGGGCGGCTCCTCCCACATGTGCACGTTCCAACTGGCCACCTCGGCCAGCTCCCCGGCGCGGCAAAAACCCACCTCCCCTGCCAAGCGGTTCACGCCACACTTGCGCGGACAGAGATCGCAGGCGGCCAAACGCTCTCGGGCGGCCTCGGCCCTTTGGCGCAGCGCGCCGCGCCGCCAGAGGGGCACATAGCTGGGATAATCCTCCTGGGCCATGCTAGCGGCGCTCCCTCTCGTACTGGCGGAACTTTTCCCATTCGGGCACGTCCTCTTGGTCGCGCAAGGTGCGGCGCAGCTCCAAGATCTGGTCTCGCAGGAGGGCCGCTTTCTCGAATTCCAGGTTCTGGGCGGCGGTTTTCATCTGCTTCTCCAGTTCCTTCACCAAACGCAGGGCCTCGTCCTTGGGGATCTCGGTGGCGGCCCGGTAGGTGGCGCGAGGCTCGGCCACCGCCCGCAGGCTCTGGGTGAGGTCACGAATCTCTTTGACGATGGAGCTGGGGACGATCCCGTGTTCCTCGTTGTAGGCCAGCTGGATCTGGCGGCGGCGGTTGGTCTCGTCAATGGCCTGTTGCATGGAAGGGGTGATGACGTCGGCATACATGATCACCCGGCCGTTCACATGACGGGCGGCGCGGCCGATGGTCTGGATCAGCGAGTTCGCCGAGCGCAAAAAGCCCTCTTTATCGGCATCCAGGATGGCCACCAGGGAGACCTCCGGCAGGTCAAGCCCCTCGCGGAGCAGGTTGACTCCCACCACCACATCGTACACGCCGGCCCGCAGGTCGTGGAGGATCTCCACCCGTTCGATGGTCTCGATCTCGGAGTGGAGATAGTGTACGCTGATCCCCGCCTCGCGCAGGTAATCGGCCAGGTCCTCGGCCATGCGCTTGGTGAGGGTGGTCACCAGG
>DAOTZU010000173.1:0-12374 GCA_034433995.1 Anaerolineae bacterium | reverse complement strand
CTGCCGTATGCGCTGTTAATACCACCGGCGATGGGCGGCGTCAAGGGCAAAAATGGGAGGTGTCGAGAAATGCCCCGTCGGTTAGAAACCGACTTCTGGGGGTGGTAAGCCCGCGCCGCGGGCTTGGCAAGCAGAGCCGTCGGATTCCATCCGACGGCGGGCAAGGCCTTTACGCGCCTTTTTTCAACGCCCTCCAAAATAGCATCATAGCATCCCGCACTTGCGGGCGTTCTCGCTTTGGTCTACAATATCGTCCGACGTGCTGCAGATCTTGCCGCGTCCATACCCCTTCTTCGGAGCTACCAACATGAAAATTGCCCGCGCACGTTTGCCGGATGGCACCATCCAACATGCCCTGGTGGAGGAGCAAGGCCGCTTGCGCCTCATCCAGGGCGATCTTTACGGCGCCTGGCGCGCCACCGACCAGATTGTGCCCCTCGACCACGTCACGTTGCTGGCACCGGTGGCCCCGCCCAACATCATCGCCATCGGGCTGAACTATCGCGCCCACGCCCAAGAGAGCGGAGCGCCCTTCCCAGAACGGCCGGTGATCTTTCTCAAGGCCACCTCCGCCCTCTGCGACCCGGAGCAGCCCATCGTCTTGCCCAAGATGGCCCCCCATGAAGTGGATTACGAATGCGAGCTGGCCATCGTCATCGGCAAACGGGCCAAACATGTGCCGGCCGCGAGGGCGCTGGAGTACGTCTTGGGCTACACCTGCGCCAACGACGTGAGCGCCCGCGATTGCCAGCAACGCCTGGATAAGCAATGGGCGCGGGCCAAATCCTTCGATACCTTTGCCCCGCTGGGGCCGTGGATCGAGACCGACCTGGACCCCGAAAGCGCCACCCTGCGCACCCGCTTGAACGGCGTGGTGATGCAAGAATCCAACACCAGCGACATGATCTTTTCTTGCCACGAGCTGATCGCGTATCTTTCCCAGGCCATGACCTTGTTGCCCGGCACGGTGATCATGACCGGCACCCCTTCGGGCGTCGGTTTTGCCCGCAAACCGCCTCGCTTTTTGCGCCCGGGCGACATGGTAGAGATCGAGGTTGAGGGCATCGGCGTGTTGCGCAACCCTGTGGTTGCCGAAAGCTAAGCCTTAGGAGGAATGCTCATGGATACCTTGCGTCAAGAATTTGGGCAACCGCCCCTCTCCTTTCGCGGGGCACCGTTCTGGTCCTGGAACGACAAGCTAAGCCCGGAGGAGCTGGCCCGTCAGGCCCGCGACATGAAGGCCCACGGCATGGGCGGCTTTTTCATGCACTCCCGCGAGGGCCTGGAGACGGTGTATATGGGCCCCGAATGGATGCAGTGCATCCGCGAGACGGTGCGCGTGGCCAAAGAGGAGGGCTTGGGCGCCTGGCTCTACGATGAGGACCGTTGGCCCTCCGGCATGGCCGGCGGCCTGGTGCCGGCCCGGGGCGGCGACGCCTTCCGCGCCAAGGTGGTCACGGTGGAGGAGACGGCCGGCCCCGTGGGCGACCTGACGGATGTCTTGGCCATCTTCGTGGCCACGTTGGAGGGCGGCACCATCCGCTCCGCCCGGCGCGTGGCCCTCGATCCCGCCCTGAAGGCCCCGGATGGGCAGACGCTCCTGGTCTTCCGCCGGGAGGTCTCTGGGCCCAGCGAATGGTTCAACGACGACGCCTACGCCGACAACCTCAATCCCGATGCAGTGGCCGCCTTCATCGACATCACCTACGAGGCCTACCGCAAGGAGGTGGGCGAGGAATTCGGCAAGGCTGTGCCGGGCATCTTTACCGATGAGCCCAACGTCTATGCTCCCACGGTGCGCTCCAAGCGTCGCTCCCTGCCGTGGACCGATGGCCTGCCCGATTACTTTCGCCAGCGCCGGGGCCACGATCTGTTGGACGTGTTGCCCTGGCTCTTTTACGATGGCGACCGCGCCGCCAAGGCCCGCCACGATTACTGGTACACCATCAGCCAACGCTTCACCGAGGCCTACTCCAAGCAGTTGGGCGAATGGTGTGAGCGCCACGGCCTGGCCTTCACCGGCCACTATCTCTGCGAGAACGAGATGGGCCTGGGCATCATCCGCGGTGGGGCCATCATGCCCCATTACCGCTACCAGCAGGTGCCCGGCATCGACATGCTCACGGAGCAGAACCACGAATTCCTCACCATCAAGCAGTGCACCAGCGCCGCCAATCAGTTCGGGCGCAAGCGCGTCCTCTCCGAGACGTACGGCTGCTCCGGCTGGGAGTTCACCTTCGAAGGGCAAAAGTGGAACGGCGATTGGCAGTACGTCTTGGGGGTGAACCTGCGCTGCCAGCACCTGGCCCTCTACACCTTGCGCGGCTGCCGCAAGCGCGATTATCCGCCCGCGTTCAACTATAACACCACCTGGTGGAAGTACAACAAGGTGGTGGAGGATTATTTCGCCCGGGTGGGCCGCGTCCTCACCGAGGGCGATGCCGTGCGCGATGTCCTCTTGCTGCACCCCGTGGCCACCGGTTGGTCCATGCTGCGGGAGGGAGAGGACAGCCGCCACGAGGTGGACCTCTACAGCGAGCGGCTGAACGATTTCGTCCAGGCGCTCCTGGCCACCCACTATGATTTTGATTTCGGCGATGAACAGATCATGGCCAGCGATGCCCAGATCAAGGGACGCACCCTCTGGGTGGGCCGCGCGCCCTATCGCGTGGTGGTCATCCCGCCCGATACGCGCACCCTTTTGGCCTCCACTGTGGACCTGTTGGAGCGCTTTTTGGATGCGGGCGGCAAGGTCATCGCCCTGGAGCCACTGCCCACCATGATCGAGGCCGAGCCCAGCCAGCGGCTGGCCCAGCTCTGGACCCGCCGAGGGGTGACCATCTTGCGCGACCGCGCCGCCCTGCAGAGCGCCCTGGAAAAGGCCACGCCCCGCCGCGTGAGCCTGCGCACGTTCTATGGCCAAGAGGCGGCCCGTCTCCTCTATATGCAGCGCCAGGCCGGCGACCGGCTGATCTATTTCATCGTCAACAACGATCGCCACACCGGCTATGACCTGGAGGTGGCGCTGGAGGGCCGGGGCAGGCTTGAGGAGTGGAACCCCCTCACCGGCGAGACCCGTGGCCTCCCCGCGCTGGAGGAGGACGGCAAACTGCGTTTCAGCACCCACATCGGCCCGGCCGGCTCGCGGCTGTACGTGATCGAGACCAAGGGGCAGCCGGTGCCCGGCAAGGCCCTGGAGGGGCCGCGGGAGTTCCGCCTTGGCCGGCGGGTGCAGAACGCGTGCTTCATCGGCCCCGAATGCCGCTTCACCCGCACCGATCCCAACATCCTCACCTTGGATGTTTGCGCCTACCGCCTGGGCGAGGGAGAATGGTCAGAGCCGATGGAGGTCTGGCGCGCCCAGAACCAGGTGCGCGAAAAGTTGGGCATGCGTCCCAACTACTATAACGGCCTCCCCCAGCGCTACAAGTGGGCCTTGGCGCCCCATCCCAACGACGGCGCCCCCTTGGAGCTGCGTTTCCTCTTTAATGTGGAGGAGGTGCCCGCCCAGCCGGTGTATCTGTTGGTGGAGAACGCGGCCCAGTTCCAGATCAGCCTGAACGGCCAATCCGTGTCCAACCAGGCCGTGGGCTGGTACTTGGATCGCTCCTTCCACAAGGTGGCCCTGCCCGCCCTGGAATGGGGCGAGAACGAGCTGGTGTTGCGCTGCGCCTACACCAATTACATGGAGCTGGAAGATTGCTTCCTCTTGGGTGATTTCGGCGTCAGCCCCGCCCGGGCCATAATCGCCGAGCCGGAGATGCTCCACTTTGGCGATTGGACCACCCAGGGCTACCTGCATTACGCCGGCAGCATGATCTACCACGGCAGCATGAACTACCAGCCCCGTCCTGGGCAGCGGGTGCGCCTCTATCTGGGCGAGTATCGCGCGGTGGATGTGGCCGTGTGGGTCAACGGCGCCCTGGCCGGGCACATCCCCTGGATCGCGGAGAATGGGCTGGATATCACGCCCTATCTGGGGCCGGGGCTGAACAACGTGGATCTGGAGGTGGTCTCCAGCCCGCGCAATATGCTGGGGCCGCTCCACCTGGCCACCGGCCGCGAGGGCTGGACGAATTGGCGCTCCTTCCGCCGCACCGATGAGACCTACACCCCCGGCTATGTGGTGCAGCCGTGGGGCTTGATCGGCCAGGTGCGTTTGCAATACGAGGGATAACCCCATCGCCGAGGCCCCAGGGGGCGCTCCCTGGGGCCTCTTTTTTGTGGGTCAGACCACCTGCACAAACACCGGGCTGGCATAGATGATCCCGCCATCCCGTTGCAGCGCCCGCAAATAGAAATGGGTGCTGCGCTCCGCCGGGCCCAAGGGGATCTGGAGCCGCTGCGCAGCTCGATCTGCGTGCCCGCCACATAGTGCTGCGCCGGCCGCCATTCCAGCTCGTAGGTATAGTGCTGGGTGAGGGTGCAGCGGGCCTGGGGATCGCGAACGATGGTCAAGCTCATGCTTCCCCTTTTTACAAATAGTTCCGTGTGCGCACGCCCTTCAGTCGGTTGGGGTGGACCTTGCCATCGCGGTTGACCGTGCAGTAGAAGCGGGTGATGGCCTGGTCACCATCCCAATTGGGCAGGCCCAAGACCGTCGCCGGGCGGGTGGTGGTGATGAGCCAATCCAGCAGATCCGCCTTCAACTCCTGCACCACGGCGGCATACTCTGGCTTGAAGTAGAGGTTCTCCATCTCCCAGGGGTCCCGCTCCAGATCGTACAGCTCGCCAAAGCCACCATCGGGATATTCCTCCGGAAACATCTCTGGGGCGTAATACACATAGCGGTAGCGCCCCTTGCGCAGGCTCTTGCTCCAGGCGAACTCGGTGACGCCCACCTTATGCACCGCCCCCGTGCCGCCGCGCAACAGGTGCGAGATATCCTGGCCATCGCTGGTCTCCAAGGGGTCCAGGCCCACCAAGGCGCAGAGGGTGGTGGGGAGGTCCACCGTCTCCACGATCTCCTGGCAGACATGCCCCGCCGGGAAATGCCCCGGCCAGCGCCAGATGTAGGGGATGCGGGTGATGGCATCGGCACAGATGCCGGGGGCCTTTTCCATGATGCCGTGCTCGCAGGCGTAATCGCCGTGGTCGCTGGTGTAGATGACGATGGTCTCCTCCTCCAGGCCCTTTTCCCGCAACCAGGCGAGCAGCTCGCCCACGGCATGATCCACCATAGAGACACAGCCCAAATAGCCGTGGAGCTTGCGCAGGGCGCCGGCCTCGTAGGTGCGCGGCTCAAAGAGGGTCCAGTCGCCTCGCTCGAAAACCTCGGCCATCCTGCGCAGGTGGGGTGCTTTCAGCGACATATCGTATTCAATATTCGGCGGCAGGTGCAGCTTGTTCTCGTCGTACATGGACCAGAAGGGCTCGCTGGGAGCGTAAATTTGGTGGGGGCGGGGCAGGCTGGCTTGCACAAAAAAGGGCTTGCCCTCCGCCACGCACTGCTCCATGAAGCGCATGGTCTCGCGGACGATCCACCCCTCTGGGCTATCCTCGTACTTTAGTCGCGAGGCGCGGGCGTCCAGCGCCTGGCCGGTCCGGTTGGTTTGCTCCTGGAGCAAGCCATCGTCGCGATCTTGCAAAATTCCCCTTTCTAGGAGATAATCCTCGTAATCCGCGTGGCGCGAGGCGGCCAGCTCAGGGTAGACCTCGCTGAAATGGTCGCAATCGTCCTCGACCCAATATTCGGGGCAATGGATCTTGCCGATGGCGCCCGTGCGATAGCCCACCCGGCGGAAATGGCCCAGGATGGTGGGCAGCCCCCTGGGGTTAGGCCCGGAGAGGCCATAGTAGCCGTGGTTGTGGCAATACTGGCCGGAGAAGAAGCACATGCGGCTGGGGGTGCAGATGGGGTTCTGGGTGATGGCGTTCTCAAAGCGCACCCCCTCGGCAGCCAGGCGGTCCAGGTGGGGCGTCTGCACATCCGGGTGCCCCTTGTGGCCCAACACTTTGGCGTTGTGCTGATCGGAGATGATAAAGAGGATGTTCGGTTTCTTGTTCATGGTAACCCTTTCATATTCATAGTCTTGCAGGAGGTGTCAAGATGGAAACGGAAAAGGTTCAACCGTTGGTGGTGACGGTCCTGGGCAACAGCGAGGGCGAGAGTTGCCGGCGCGGTTGAGGGCCGCGGCGGTCTTCGGAGGAGACCACCGAGCTCACCAAGCAGTATCTGCAGCGTTTCTACGGCGATCGCGTGGTGGTGGAGTATTATGACATGGCCCACCCAGAGACCTATGCCCAGCAGAAACATCTTTTAGAGAAGGTGCCTGAGGGCTATTTCTACTATCCTTTCGTGTTTATTAATGGCGAACTGAAGCTGGCCGGCAGCGCCGAGTATTACGAGGTGCTCTATGCCGTGCGCGAGGTCCTCGGCCCGGCCAAACAGTAGCTGCATCTCGGTTGAGCACAAAGCGCGAGCGCCGGCCGGCCGCCGGCGCTCGCTTGCTCAGTAAACCAGGGGCACCTCGTCTTCAGGTTCCTCCGGCGTGTCATCGTCTGGCTCATCCGGTTCGCCCTCATCGGGCTCCCCGCTCTCTTCCTCCTCCTCGGCGGGGCCTGGGCCGAAGGGGGTCTCCTCCTCCTCTTCCTCCTCCTCGGCGCCCTCTTTACGCAGGTTCTCGGCAAATTTCTCCAGCTTGGCCTGCACCCGGCCGTAAACGGTATCGGGGGGATAATCCCATTGCTCACTCGCCTCGCCGGCGGGGATGCCGGTGAGCAACTCGATCCCTTCCTCCACCGTGGAGACGGCATAGATGTGGAATTTGCCCTCGGCCACCGCCTGCACCACATCCTCGCGCAGCATCAGATGGCGCACATTGGCGGCGGGGATCAACACCCCTTGGTCGCCGGTGAGCCCTTTGGCGCGGCAGACGTCAAAGAATCCCTCGATCTTGGCGTTGACGCCGCCGATGGCCTGCACCTGGCCAAATTGGTTCACCGAGCCGGTGACGGCCAAGTTCTGCTTGATGGGCACATCGGCCAGGCTGGAGATGAGGGCGTACAGCTCGGTGGACGAGGCGCTATCGCCCTCGATGCCGGAATAATTCTGCTCAAAGGTCAGCGAGGCCGACATGCTCAAGGTGCGCTTTTGGGCGAAACGGCTGGCCAAATACGAGGCCAGGATCAACTGCCCCTTGTCGTGGATGGGGCCGCTCATCTTGACCTCGCGGTCAATGCTCACCACCCCCGCCTTGCCCATAAAGGTCTTGGCGGTGATCCGCGAGGGCAGGCCGAACTCGAAATTGGCCAACTGGATCACCGAAAGGCCGTTGATCTGGCCCACCACCGCGCCTTGGGTCTCGATGATGAGCGTCCCCTCTTGGATCGTCTCGATGTAGCGTTCGACGATCTGGCTGAGGCGGTACAGGCGCTCGGACACGGCCTGGCGCACATCCTCGGCGGTGACGGTCTCGCGCCCTGCGCGCCCCGCCCAGAAGGAAGATTCGCGCACCAGGTCGGCCACATCGGCAAAGCGGGTGGTGACTTTGTATTGGTCGTCGGCGTTGCGCGCCGCCTCGTCAATGACCCGCGCCACCGCAGCCGGCTCAAAGTGGCGCAGATTCTCCCGCCGGCAAAGGTCGCCGATGAACAGAGCGTACTCCTCCAACGCCTGCCGGTCCCGGGGGATGGTGGGCGTGAACTCGGCCTTGACCTTGAACAGCTCGCGAAAGTCCTCGTCATAGTAATACAGCAGTTGGTAGAGCCGCTCGTCGCCGATGATGACCACCTTGACATCCAGCGGGATCGGCTCCGGCTCTAGCGTGGCCGTGGAGATCAGCCCGTAGAACTGGGCCATCTCCTCGATCTTGATCTCGTGGTTGCGCAAGGCCCGCTTGAGGCCATCCCAAGCCAGCGGGTTGGAGAGGAGGGCCTTGGCCTCCATGACCAGGTATCCGCCGTTGGCGCGGTGCAGGGCGCCGGCCTTGATCTGGGTGAAATCGGTGATCATGGCCCCGAACTCGGCCCGATGTTCGATACGGCCCAGGAGGTTGGGATAGGTGGGGTTATATTCGATGATCACCGGCGCGCCCTCGGTGCTGCCGGCCTCCGCCAAGATGTTAACCTTGTAGCGGTCCATAAAACGCGCGGCGGTTTGGCGCGTGAGCAGCGCGAAAGGCGATTTGTCCTCCTCGCCGCCGCCCCCGATGAAATTGCCGGCGTTCTGCACAGCATCCTCGCGCACGGCGGCCAGGTAGGCCGCCACCTTGGGGCAATCGGCAAAGCTCTCGCGGAGGTCTTGCATCAACTGATCCACCACAAAGCCGGCCAGCTCCTGGGTGATCTTTTCGATGGCCGCCCTTCCTTGGCGGTCCAGCTCGCGGGTCTGGCGCATGGTCTTGTCGAATTGCTCTTGCAGTTCCCGACGATAGGCCTCGAACCGTTTCTTGATCTCTGGGTCCAGCCGGTCATAGGCCTCGGCGGAGAGCACCTCGCCGTTCAACACAGGGGCGATGGCCAGCCCCATCTGCGAGCGGATCAGGGCAAAGCCGCGCTCGTTGAGGTATTTTTCCAGGTTCAGCAACAACTCTTGTTGCTTCTGTTGCAAATCGAGGAGGATCTCCCGCCGTCGCTGCTCATAGAATTCACCCTCGAAAGCGCGGGGCATCTCCTGGCGCAGACGCTGCACCAGCTCCTCCATCCCCTGGCGCAGCTTGATGGCCCGTCCGGCGGGCACATTGAGGGCCCTGGGGCGATCGGGGTTCTCAAAGTTGTACACATACACCCACTCGTCGGGCACGGGCTTTTGCCGCGCCTGGCGATCCAGGAAACGGCGCACCACCGTCGTGCGCCCCGAACCCGCAGGACCCACCACAAAGATGTTGTAGCCGTGGTTGGGGATCTCGATGCCGAAATCAATGGAGCGCACGGCCCGATGTTGCCCGATCACATGCTGCAAGGGGGGCAGTTCCGCGGTGGATTGGAAGGTAAAGATGGCAGGATCGGTGGTGTGGCGCAATTGGTACGGCGCAAGTTCCAAGTTTTTGGTTTGCATGGCAATGACCTCTAGATAATTTGGGGACAAGGCGGGTCAAATGTGGGCGCCGACTAGCGCCCAAACTCATGGCGCAGCTGCTCGGCGATGGCCGCCGGCGTGAGACCATGTTTGGCCAAAAGTTCGTCGGCCTCGCCCGATTCGCCGAACACGTCTTGGGTGCCCAGGCGGATGAGCCGCGCCCCGCAACCATCCTCCGCCATCACCTCGGCCACAGCGCTGCCCAGGCCGCCGATGATGCTGTGCTCCTCGATGGTGACCACCAAAGGCGTGTTGGTCATGGCCCAGGTCACGGCCAGGCGGTCCAAAGGTTTGATGGTGGACATGTTGAGCACCGTCGCCTGCACCTGGCGGTTGGCCAAAAGCTCGGCCGCCTGAAGGGCCACGTTAACCATGTGGCCACAGGCGATCAAGGTCAGATCTTGGCCCTCGCGCAGGCGCGTCGCCCGCCCCAACTCAAAGCGATAGCTGGAATCAAAAAGGTCGGGCACGGGGTAGCGCCCCAGGCGCAAATAAATCGGGCCGGCAAGTTCCGCCGCGGCCAAGGTCATGGCCCGCGTCTCCACGCCGTCGGCCGGCACCAACACCTGCATGTGGGGCAGGGCACGCATGAGGGCGACATCTTCCAGGGATTGGTGGCTGGCCCCGTCTGGTCCTTGGGTCAAGCCGGCGCTGGAGCCGGCCAGGATCACATGCAGGCTGGGGTAGGCGATCTGAATGCGGATCTGGTCGTAGCAACGGGCGGTAAGAAACATGGCAAAAGAATTGCAATAGGCACCAGCCCCGAGGCCGCCATGCCGGCCGCCGTGCTGACCATATCCGCCTCGGCGATGCCCACATCAATAAAGCGTTCCGGATACGCATCGCGGAAAAGGACGGTGCGGGTCGAGTTGTACAGGTCGGCATCCAACACCACCACCTCCGGATGGAGCCGGCCCACCTCCACCAGGGCCTCGCCGTAAGCGAACCGGGTCTGTCGCAATGCGCCCATGTCAGCCCTCCCGCAGTTGGGCCAAGCGGGCCTCCAGCTCGGCCAACGCTTGGCGGAATTGTGCTTCGGTTAAAGGGGCGTTGTGAAACTGGGGTTGGTTTTCGATGAACGAGACGCCCTTGCCTTTCACGGTGCGAGCGATGATGAGGGACGGCGCGGCGGCGCCCTCGGTGGCCCAATCCAAGGCCTCGCAGAGCTGGGCCAGGTCGTGGCCGTCCACCTCGCGCACGCGCCAACCGAAGGCGGCCCATCGCTCGGCCATGGGTTCCATCAGTTTGCCGCAGGAGGTGGCGTCCATGGCCTTCAGGCCGTTGGCGTCAATGATGCCGGTGAGGTTGCCCAGGCACTGTTTGGCGGAGGTCATGGCCGCCTCCCAGACCTGGCCCTCCTGGGTCTCACCATCGCCCATCAAGCAATAGACCCGATAATTGCGCCCCTGGATGCGTCCGGCCAGGGCCATGCCGTTGGCGTAAGAGAGGCCTTGCCCCAACGACCCGGTGCAGCCCTCGATCCCCGGCGTGAGATGCATGGCGGGATGGCCCTGCAAGCGGCTGCCCAACTTTTTCAGCGTGGGCAATTCCTCCATAGGCAGCACCCCCAGCATGGCCAGGGCCGCGTACTGGGCGGGCACGCAATGGCCCTTGCTCAAGAGGAAACGATCCCTATCGGGCCAGTGGGGATTGCGCGGATCGTAGCGCATTTTGTAGAAATAGAGCGCGGTAACGATATCCGCCGCCGAGAGCGACCCGCCGAAATGATGGGGCTTGTTGGGCCCCATCATCTCCACGATGCGCAGGCGCATTTCGGCGGCCAAGCGGCTCAACTCCCGCACGTCGCGCGTCGCCATAACACCTCCTCCAAGGCTAGGGTCAGGGGGCGCTGGAATCGCCATACAGCCCCCGCATTCTCTTCACAATTTCTCCACGGCGCGTGGCTATACTCTAATCAGAAATGTGCGGCGGGTCAAGCCCGACGCAACCATCTTCCAAACAACTATTCTTGCGGAGAACATACCATGAAACTCAATAAAGCCAAAATCAACTTCTGGATTGATCTCGCCATCGGCCTGGCATTCCTGGTGGAGGCCATCTCGGGATTCGTCTTGTGGCTCGTCTTGCCCCACGCGGGCTTTCAGGGCGGGCGCAACGCCTTGGTCACGCAAACCTTTATCCTGTCGCGCAGCACGTGGCTTTGGCTGCACGATTGGTTCGCGGTGGTGATGGTGGCGGGGATCTTGCTCCATGTGGTGCTCCATTGGCGCTGGATCGTCTGCACGGTGCGCAACATCTGGCGCGAGGCCTTCCCGGCCCAAGCGCGCCCGGCTACCGAGCAAGAGTGCGCTTCCTAACAGGATAGCGCTCCGAACTCTAACCTCCCGCAACCCAAAAGGTGGCGGGAGGTTGGGTTATCCCTATAAGTTGACACACCGGCCAGGACACACTAAGCTATCAAGGGTCGCACGAGGCTTATGGAGCAACAAGAGGAAGGCATGGCCGCTCGCGTATTGGTGGTGGATGATGAGGCCCAGATCGTCCGCGTGTTGCGCGGCTACTTGGAACGGGCGGGGTTCGCCGTGCTGACCGCCTACGACGGCGTAGAGGCGCTGCGCCTGGCCCGCCAGGAGCGCCCTGACCTGATCATCCTGGATCTGATGTTGCCCGGCATGGATGGCATCGACGTCTGCCGTGCCATCCGCAAAGAGTCCGACGTGCCCATCATCATGCTCACCGCCCGGGTGGAGGAGACGGACCGCATCATCGGCTTGGAGCTGGGGGCGGATGATTATGTGACCAAGCCCTTTAGCCCCCGCGAGGTGGTGGCGCGGGTGCGCGCCGTCTTGCGCCGCACCCGGCCCACCGCCGACCAAGCCGGCCAGGCGATCCTCGTCGTGGGGGCGCTGCGCCTGGATGAGACCAAGCGCACCCTCACCGTGGATGGGAAACTTGTAGATCTCACCCCGTCCGAATTCGACATCCTCAAAGTGATGATGCGCGCGCCGGGCCGCGTCTTTCGGCGGGAACAGCTCTTGGAGGCCACCCAGGGCATCGCCTACGAAGGATACGAGCGCACCATCGACACCCACATCAAAAACCTGAGGCGCAAGATCGAGGCCAACCCGCGCGAGCCGGAATATCTCCTCACGGTCCACGGCGTGGGCTACAAGATGCGAGAAGATTGAGGTGAAACATCTCCCCTTTGCCGTGAAATTGATCCTTGCCCTGGCGCTGACGGTGGTGGTCGCCGTGGGCACGGTGGGCATCCTCACCCACATCTACGCAGGACGCCATTTCGAAACCTATGTCTCTTACGGGATGACGCCGCGGACGATGATGCTGGTGCCCATCCTGGCCGAGTATTATGCCGCGCGGGGCAGTTGGGCGGGGG
>DAOTZU010000172.1:0-27237 GCA_034433995.1 Anaerolineae bacterium | reverse complement strand
CCCTGGTCCTGCCAAAGCATCTGGGCCAGGGCCTCCAACGCCCGGTGGAGCTCGCGGTACATCTGCCGCCGGCTGATATCTAATTGCGCCGCCACCTCGCCCCAACTTTGGCGCAAGATATAACGGCCCCGCAAGACCTGGTACGGCCGCGCCTCCGGAGAGTTGGCCGGGACGCCGGCCCCCGGATCCAGCGCTTCGATGCTCAGGCGCAAGGCGCGCCGCAGCAACTGGCCACGGCTCGCCCCCGGCGCCTGGGCCACGAAATCGAGCCGCTGGGCCAAGGGATGGTTCTCCAGATAGGCCGGATCATGCAAATGGGCCAGGGCATTCCGCAGGGCGACGAGTTGCTCCTCGGTGCAGGGCATAGCTCTCCCCACGTGGCACAAAGATGGCACAAAACGGGCACTCTTGCGGGCGATTCGCTGCTAAAATAATAATATGAAATGGTGGTGCGGTCAAGGTGCGCCGCCATGTTGGCGAATCGAGGAGGATGCGCCGGATCCTTGTTTGCTCCACGCAGGTTCTCCTTCCTTCACCGCACGTTGTTCTCTACCTTCGATCCGAGCGCGCTCCATTTTGGAAAGGGGGTGATGCACAAAACCGAGCTGTCAGGGTGCGCGCACCGTGTAAGGGTTCGTTAGACGTGCCGGCGCACAGGGCGCTGGCCTGATCACACACAACATGATGGAGGATGCAAGATGTCCAAGACGTTAACGCGTCGTCAAGTGCTCCAAGTCATCGGCGGGTTGACCGTGGCGGGCGTGCTCAACGCCTGCGCGCCGAAACCCACCCCTCAGCCGACGGCGGCCCCCAAGGCCGAGCCTACAAAGGCCCCAGCGGCTACCACGGCCCCAGCGGCCACCGCGGCTCCCGCGGCGGGCAAATGCCAGATTGACTGGAACCCCACCTATCCGCCTTCTCCCAAAAAGTACGACCCGCCTGTGGAGGTGAAGGTCATCTGGGAGCAGGTGAGCATGGACTTTCCCAAGGAGGGCGGCCCCTGGTCTTGGGATAACAACCCGCTCTACAATGAATGCGTCAAGTACACCGGCTTGAAGCCCTTGAAGCACTGGGAAGCCTACTCCACCACCCAGCAGCAGAAGCTGGCCGCGGACCTGGCCGCGGGCACGCTGCCCGATTATTTCCACACCGGCGGCCTCTTCCGCGAGCAGCTCATCGAGGCTGGCGCCATCGAGGACATCAAGGCCATCTGGGAGGCCACGGCCTCGCCGCTGACCAAAGAGAAAAAGATGTACCCCAACTATGATTGGTGGGTGCCCGTGCTGCGCAACGGCAAGCTCTACGGCATCCCCTTCACCTGGGGCCCGGCGCTGAACGTGGATAACATCCCCTTCATCCGCCAGGACTGGCTGGATAAGCTGGGCATCAAGGCCCCCGAGACGGTGGAAGGCTGGGGCGAGGTGGCCGCCAAGATGAAGAGCGCCGGCCTAGCTCAATTCGGCATCAGTGCCTGCAAGAACCTGGTCACCTGGTATCACAGCCTTGACCCGATCTTTGGCGCCTTTGGCTGCATGCCCGGTTGCTGGGTGCCCGATGGCGCCGGTGGGCTCAAGTGGGACGGCATCAACCCCGCGGCGAAAGAGGCCCTGGCCGTCATCGCCAAGTGGTACAAAGAGGGCCTGATGGACCCCGATTTCTACACCTACTCCGAGGGCGACGCCGCCGGCGGCATCGCCACCAACAAGCACGGCATCTTTACCGCGCCTTGGTGGCATGGCGTCGGCCAGGTGAAGCTGGAGCGGGACAACCCGGGGATGAAGATTGTGAAGTTCGCCTATCCCAAGGGTCCTCAGGGCAAGATGGGCCGCAAGGGCTCGGCCTTTGTGCAAGAGTCGGTGGTGTTCAAGAAGGGGCTGGATCCCATCAAGATCGAGTGCGCCATCAATAACCTCAACTGGCACATGGAAAAGCACGTCAACTGGGAGAAATACCAGCAGTACGGTGAGGAGCGCAACAGCGCCGACTTTACCGAGGGCTTCTGGTGGGCCTTTGACGACAAGTGCGAGTTGAAGGATGGCCCCTTCCCCGGCGGCGTCACGTACAACTATATGCAGCAGGTGGACTTTGGCTTTGCCTACATCACCTATCCTGATTACCAGGTGCAGCCGTTCAACGACATGAAGAAATGGACGGGCAACCTGAACAAGGCCCAGCGCTACCTGCTCTCCAGCCCCATCGTCCAGCGGGAGATGGATTACTATCCTTACGCCTTTGAGACAAAGGATATCGCCATTCTGGACCGGTTCTGGGGCATCCCCGGCGAAAAGATGAAGAAATACTCGGCCGACCTGGGCACCCTCTACTCCACCACCTACATCAACATCGTCACCGGCAACGCGCCGCTGAGCGCCTTCGATGACTTTGTGGAGCAGTGGAAGAAGACGGGTGGTGACGAGATAACCGCCGAGGTCAACGCGTGGTGGAAGAGCATCGGCGGCAAATAAGCCGCTGGCGCAGCACAAACACCAGAGTAGGGGCATGGCCACCGCCATGCCCCTACAGTCTTACCTCTCCCCTCCGGGGCGAGGGGGACTCCCTTCCTCTCCCCTTGGGGAGAGGTTAGGTGAGGGGGAGACCACGTGCAGCCCTCCCCTCACCCCGTCCCTCTCCCCTGCGGGGCGAGGGGGATTCTGGACGGGAAGACGCTTTTGTGCTAGAGTGCACCCAGCACAAGGAAAGGAAAAACGATGGTTACTGTGGAGCAAGGGGCCGGAGCAGGTCAAGGTCCAGATGTTACCCTGCTCAAAGACATGGTGGGAGTGCAGAAGGCGTTGCGGCTCTTGGTGGAGCGCAAGCTGCCCCTGACCAAGGATGCGGTGGTGGCCCTTTTGGAGGCCCAGCAGGAGGTCTATTCCTCCGAGGGGCTGTTCGTCAAGAAAGGGCAGGCCCTGCGCGAGATCATCACCGCGCTGGAACAGGGCACCATCAGCGTGGAGGAGATCTTTAGGGGGGCCGGCATCAGCACCGTGGTGGCCCCGCCACAGAAAAGCGGTCTGGCCAAGCTGTGGGACAAAATCCGCGGTAAATGATCCCGCGAGGACCGCTCGCAGCGGGCCACTCCGATCCACAACAGAATTGACAGGAAAGGATGGGAGGGAAGATGGTCGAAGCCACTCCGGCGTTGGCCGGTGCCGTCGCGCAAAAAAAAGCGCTCCCTGTGGAGAAAAAGCCCAGCTTCCGGGCCGTGCTCAAGCAGCACTGGATGATGTATGTCATGCTCATCCCGGCGGCTCTTTGTTTGGCTCTCTTCCATTATTATCCTTTGTGGGGTATCTCCATCGCCTTTGTGAAATTTAACCCCGTCACCGGGATGAAAGGCTCCCCCTTTGTGGGGTTCCAAAACTTTGAGGTCTTTTTCGGCTCGCGTTACGCCTGGCCCATCATTCGCAACACCATCACCATCGCCGTGGGCAAGATCTTTTTTGGCCAGCTCACCGCCATCCTCTTTGCCCTGCTCCTCAACGAGGTGCGCAACCGCATCTTTAAGCGTAGCGTTCAGACCATCACCACCTTACCCAACTTTCTCTCCTGGGTGCTCATCGGCGGCATCATGTCGCAAATCCTGGCCCGGGCGGGGTTGGTCAATGTGTTCCTCACCAAAGTATTCCGCATCCAGCCCATCCCCTTCCTGGGCAAGGCCAGCATCTTCCCCTGGACGATGATCTTTACGGACGTCTGGAAGGGCTTTGGCTGGGGGGCGGTGATCTATTTGGCCGCCTTGACCAACATCAGTCCCGAGCTCTACGAGGCCGCCGCGGTGGACGGCGCGGGGCGTTTTGCCCGCCTGATCCACATCACCCTGCCGGGGATCAGTTCCACCATCGTGCTCATGTCCTGCCTGGCCTTGGGCGGCATCTTGAACGCTGGCTTTGAGCAGATCTTGGTGCTCTACAACCCCATGGTCTATAGCACCGGCGATATTATTGATACCTACGTCTTCCGCGTGGGGTTGGTGGGTTCGGGCGGCATGCCCGATTTCAGCTTGGGGACGGCGGTGGGGCTGTTCAAGTCGGTGATTGGGTTCTTTTTGATCATGCTCTCCTATTGGTTGGCGGATAAATTTGCCAACTATCGCATCTTTTAGGCCAACCGGAACCTCAGGAGGATGATGAACGATGGTTGAAGAACGTCACTTTACCGATCGCTTGGCGGATGTGCTCATCCACTTGATTTTGCTGGTCCTGGCGATCGTCTGCCTGGCGCCCTTTTTGCACATCCTCGCCCTTTCCCTCAGCAGCCATGCCGCCATCTCCTCGGCCAAGGTCTGGTTGTGGCCCATCGGCGTGCATTTTCAGAACTACTATTATATGACCAAGGACCAGGTCTTTATCAGCTCCTTCGGCATCTCTGTGCTGCGGGTGCTGGTGGGGGTCACGCTGAACCTGTTGGTGATGGTGCTCACGGCCTATCCTCTCTCCCGGGATCATATTCACATGCCCGGCCGGCAGGTGTTCAAAGTCATCATGCTCATCGGGATGATGTTCAGCGGCGGCTTGATTCCCTACTACTTGGCGCTGCGCAATCTGGGCCTGCTGGACAAGTTCTGGGTGTTGGTGGTGCCGGGGGCGCTGCAGATCTTTTCCACCATCATCATCATCAACTTTTTCCGCGGCATCCCCGGCGAACTGTTCGACGCGGCGGTGATCGACGGCGCCTCCCACTTTGATGTGCTCTTTCGCATCTTTTTGCCCATCTCCCTGCCGGCCCTGGCCACGGTGACCCTGTTCGCCGCCGTGGGCCACTGGAACGCCTGGTTCGACGGGGTCATCTTTATCAAGCTGGCCAAGAACTGGCCCTTGCAGAGCTACCTCTACAGCCGCATCACCACGCGGATGTTGCAATGGGCCACAGGCGGCGGGACGGGCCGCGAGGGTCAAGCCTTGCTGGAGGCCACGCCCGAAGGCCTGGCCAGCGCCATGATCATGATCGCCTCCATTCCCATCATCTTGGTCTATCCTTTCTTGCAGCGCTATTTCGTCACGGGCCTGACCTTGGGTTCCATCAAGGGCTGAGGGCCCAATCTTACGGCAGCGCTCGCAGTCGCCATGATTGCTCGCGGGCAATCATGGCGACCTTTTGTCCATAATCTACCAGAGGTGCTCGGATGAACAAAGAGGTCAAGATCACCGCCCACGATCGGGCAATCCTGCGCGAGCTGGGGCAACGCCTGATGGAGCACGCCCACGACCCCATCATGGAGGAGCGCCGCCGTCTGTGGCGCAAGCACGCCTCCTTGCAGGGAGAACGGCCCATGATCCTGGCCGAAACCTCCGGCGTGGTGGACGAGGTGATGCCCCTTTCCGCGCTGCGCTGCCAAGAGCCCTGGGCGCGCCAGTTGGAGCGCGGGCTGCGGCTGCAGCTCTTTCAAGTGGAGGAGGTGCGCGACGATTGGGTGCTAGAACCGTGGCTCAACGTGCGCTGGAAGGTGGACCTGGGCAATTATGGCGTGACGGTGGAGCACAACCGCGCCGATAATGAGGGCAAGCTGGGCAGCTACAAAGTGGACCCGCCCATCAAAGACCTGCAGCGGGATTGGGAAAAACTCCACCCCCGGGTGCCCACGGTGGACCGCGAAGGGACCCTCGCCTGGAAGGCGACCCTGGAGGAGCTCTTCGCAGGCATTCTGCCGGTGCGCATTCGTGGCAGCTATTGGTGGACCATGGGGATGACCATCGTGGCCATCGATCTCATCGGCCTGGATAACCTGATGCTCTGGATGTACGATGATCCCGATGGTCTCCATCGGCTGATGGCCTTTCTGCGGGATGATCATCTGCACATCACCCAGTGGTGTGAGCGGGAAGGGTTGCTCACCCTGAACAACGAGAACGATTATGTCGGCTCGGGGGGCATAGGCTACACCACCGAGCTGCCCCAACCCGATTGGCGCGAGGGGCAGCCCGTGCGCCTGAAGGACCTGTGGGGCCTCTCGGAATCGCAAGAGACGGTGGGGGTCTCGCCAGAGATGTTTGCCGAGTTCATCATGCCCTATCAAAAGCCGGTGATCGAGCAATTCGGCCTGAGCTACTACGGCTGCTGCGAGCCGGTGCATAGCCGTTGGCATGTGATCGCCCAGCTCTCCAACTTGCGCTCCGTCTCTATCTCCCCTTGGTGCGACCAAGCGTTCATGGCCGAGGCCTTGGGGCGGCGCTACATCTTTTGCCGCAAACCCAACCCGGCCATCATCAGCCGCCAGGTGTGGGATGAGGAGGAAATCCGCCAGGATTTGCGCTACACCCTCACGGTGGCCAAACACTGCGAGGTGGAATTCGCCATGAAGGACGTGCACACCCTCATGGACCAGCCCCAGCGCCTGGGCCGCTGGGTGGAGATCGCCCGCGAGGAGATCGCCCGGCTGTGGTGATAGATGCATAACGACGCATCATCTTGACATTTTTCCCCATCCGACATATCATAGGGCCAGTTTGGGTAAACCCACGGGTATTTGTGCACCCGTGAGTTCACGAGAACTAGAGCAGCGATGGAAGCGAACGGTAATAGTCACGGTAACAGTAGCGGGAACCCGGTGAGCACCCAGGACGACCCTGCAAGTTACCAGGAGAGCAACCGCATTTGAGCAGATAAGCCGCGTCTGACCCATACGGGAAGGTAACCTCCCCCGGCCGAGCCGCAGCTTACTGCTGCGGCTTTTTGTTTCCTGGCCCAGGGTCGCCAGGGTTCCTGTGGATGTATCATAACCTCCTGGGCGGAGTTGGATATTAAAGGGAGGAGGTGCCTCATGACCACCTGGTTGAGCCGCATCTTGGACAAGCCTGTATGGGATCCCCAAGGGACGCAGGTTGGCGTGTGTTTGGACGTGCTGGTGAGCGAGGTGGGCCAAGGCCTCCCGCCCCTGCGCGCCCTGGCCGTGGGCGAGAAACGAGGCACCCCGCGCCTCATCCCGGCTGAAAGTATCGCCTGGCTGAGCCCCTCCATCATCCTGAAAACGGCCACACCCCCGCCCTATGAGCCCAAAAAAGACGAGCTCTGGCTGCGCCGCCAGGTGCTAGATCGCCAGATTGTGGATACCGAGGGCCGACGGGTGGTGCGGGTGAACGACCTGCAACTGGCCCGCACCAACTCCCATTATTGCTTGGCCGGCGTGGACGTGGGCGGCTTGGGCCTGGCCCGACGCTTGGGGGTAGAGAACGCCATCGTCAAGGCCCTGAAGGCCCTGGGCCGCGAGCTGCCTCAGGGGGTCATCCCCTGGAGCGACGTGGCCCCGTTGGAGGCCGATGCGCCCATCATCCGCCTGCGCGTCTCCCGCGACAAGCTCAGCCAGCTCCATCCGGCCGATATCGCCGCCATCGTAAGCGAGCTGGATCGTTCCACCGGCCAGGCCCTGCTCACCACCCTGGATACCCCCACCGTGGCCGATACCATCCAAGAGATCGAGCCAGAGCTGCAGGTGAGCGTGTTGGAGAGCCTGCCGCCGGAAAAGGCCGCCGACGTCTTGGAGGAGATGGATCCCAACAGCGCCGCCGACCTCTTGGCCGATCTCCAGCCCACCCAGCGCGAACAGCTGCTGGACCTGATGGCCGACGAGGATGCCGCGGATGTGGAAAAGCTCCTCGCCTACCCCGAAGATACCGCCGGCGGCATCATGACCACCGAATACTCCACCATCCCCGCAGGGCTGACGGCCTCCCAAGCCTTGGCCCACCTGCGCCAATCGCCCGCCGCCCGCGAGGACGAGACCATGTATTATGTCTATATCGTGGATGAGGCGGGCAAGCTCCGCGGCATGGTAACCCTGCGCGAGTTGGTCATGGCCCCGCCGGATATGCCCGTGGACCAGATGATGGTGGACAATCCGGTGACGGTGGATCCTCTGACCTCCCAAGATGAGGTGGCCCGGATTGTTGCCAAGTACAACCTTTTGGCCGTGCCGGTGGTGGATGAGGAGGGAGTGCTTCACGGCATCGTGACCGTGGATGACGCCTTGGATGCCGCCTTGCCCACCGCATGGAAGAAAAGGCTGCCCAGGTTCTTCAGGGTATAGGATTGGGAGCGCGCGCCCGCCGCAGATGGGCTCTCGCTCCAAACCCGATTCCATCAATCCCACCAGCGCCAGGAGATCCCACCATGACCTTGAAAACCCGTTTGCGCTACTTGGGGCAGAGAATCCTTTTCTTTTTGGCCATCCTTGGGCCGGGGCTGATCACTGCCAGCGCCGATAACGACGCCTCGGGTATTGCCACCTACTCCATGGCTGGCTCGGTCTATGGCTATGGTTTCTTGTGGGTGCTGGTCTGGATCACTTTGGGCGAGGTAGTGGTGCAAGAGATGGCCGCGCGCATGGGCGCGGTGACGGGCAAGGGATTGACGGACCTCATCCGCGAGCGTTACGGTGTGCGCCCCACCTTTTTCGTGGTCATAGGGCTGCTCCTGGCCAATTTCGGCACCGCCACGGCCCAGTTTGCCGGCATCGCCGCCGCGTCGGAGCTCTTGGGTGTCTCGCGCTATATCGTCGTACCCCTTGCGGCGGTGGGTTTATGGTTCCTGGTGCTGCGCGGCTCTTACCATCGGGTAGAAAAGGTGCTGTTGGCCCTATGCCTCTATGCCGTAGGCTACATTATCTCGGCCTTTATCGCCCGCCCGCCCTGGAAAGAAGTGCTCTACCATGCCGTTGTGCCCGATTTCCGCTTGGAGCGGCATTATATCCTGGCCTTGATGGCCACGGTGGGCACCACCATCACCCCGTGGGGTTGCGCCTATCTCCAGGCCTCGGTAGCCGATAAGGGCGTGCGCATGGAGGAGTACCGTTATACGCGCCTCGATGTGATGTTCGGCGCCGCCACGGGCAACGTGGTCTCGGCTTTTGTCATCATCTGCACGGCAGCGACGCTTTATGTAGCCGGCATCCACGTGGAGACGGCGGAACAAGCGGCGATGGCCCTGGCCCCTTTGGCCGGCCAGGGGGCCAAATATCTCTTTTCCTTCGGCCTTTTGGGGGCCTCGCTCCTGGCGGCCTCGGTGTTGCCCCTGGCCAGCACCTATGCCACTTGTGAGGCTTTCGGCTGGGAGCGGGGCATTGACCGCACCGCTGCCGAGGCGCCCATGTTCTACCGCCTTTACACCGGCCAGATCGTGCTGGGCACCCTCATCGTCCTCATCCCCGGCATCCCCCTCTTCCCGCTGATGTGGCTCTCCCAGGTAGCGAACGCGGCGCTCTTGCCGGTGGTCCTTTACCTGATGCTGCGTCTGGCCAACGACATCGAGCTGATGAAACAGTGGCGCAACGGGCGGTTCACCAACATTTTCGCCACCATCCTGGCCATCTTGGTGAGCATCGCGACGCTATCCCTCTTTGTGGGGTCGTAAAGCGAGCTCGTGTCTAGCCCTTCTCCGACCGGCTGGACAAGAACCCCAAAACGCAACCCACGGCAAAGACTAGGATGGGGAGCAGTACCCCGTTGGCCAGCCAGTTATCGGGCCAGAGGCCATAGACCGAGCCGAGAATCAACCCCAAAACGCCGTAATAGGTGGGCGCAGGGATGCGTTTGAGGGCCGTGTCGATCACCTTGGAAAACAGGATAATGCCCGCCACCGCTCCGATCCCGGTGGTGATGAGGGTAGCCCAGTGAAACTCCAGCTGGGCCAAGGCCGAAAGGGCTGCCATCACCGGCTCAAAGACACCGGAAAGGATCCAGATATAGGAGCCGTCCAAACCGGGCGTGACGCTGGCCCCACCGGCGATAAAGTTGCTGCCCAGGAAATAGAGTATCCCGCCGGGGCCGCTCGCCTCGCGCGCCCAACCGGCCTGAAGGCCCTGCCGTTCGGCGAAACGAAAGGCCACCACCAGGCCCAAACCCAATAAAAAGGCCAGAAATCGTTTCCAGGTGAGGCGCATATCCTCATGCATCTTGAGGACGCTGGGCACCGTGCCCAAGACCAACCCCATGAAAAAGAACATCGTCGGGGCAGGGTAGCGCTCCAGGATGATGGTCACCCCTTTCGCAAAGACGATCATGCCGATGGCCGCGCCGATGCCCACGGGGATCAGGAATGCCAAGTGTTCCTTCCAGCGCTTTAAGTCCAGGAAAAAGTTCCCCACCGCCTCCACAAACTGCTCATAGATGCCGAGGATGAGCAAGATGATCCCGCCGCCGATGCCGGGCAGTAGATTGGTCACTCCATAGATGATGCCTTTGAAAACCAAAAGGAGAGATTGCAGCACCATGGCCTCCTTGAGAAGTGTGTAACGAGCACCAGCCAGGACATTATAGCAGAGGTTCCCCCACTGGACAATCGGCCCCGGATGCGCTATAAAAATACCTGGGCGTCCTGCCATCGCCAGGGCATACCCACGATGGCATTCGCGCGTCATCATTGTAGGAACTCCCCCCTCTCCCCTTGGGGAGAGGGATGGGGTGAGGGGTGGACCTGCACTTGGTCTCCCCCTCACCTGGCCTCTCCCCAGGGGGGAGAGGAAGGGGAGCCCCCCTCGCCCCGCAGGGGAGAGGGACGGGGTGAGGGGCCAGTTTGGTAGAAAGGAGTCCGGCTATGCGTACACGTTGGCTGCATCTGGCAACAGTTTTGGGGCTCGTCCTGCTCCTGGCCGTGGCGCCGCTCACCGTTTGGGCCGCCGAGCCGGGCAGCGAGGGGCAACCGCCCACCACCACGGCTGTGCCCATCCCAGGGGCGCCCACCACGGTGCGGGCCAGCTCCGGCTTGCGCCTGCGCCAGGGGCCCAGCCTGGCCGAGCCCACCATCCTCATCTTGCGCAACGGCGAGACGGTCTACCCCATGGCCGGGCCGGTGTACAACCAGGGGATTGCCTGGAGCTTTGTGCGCGTCTATCGCTGGGGCTATTACCATGATGGCTTTTGCGCCGCGGCTTACCTGGCCAATTACGGCGGCTACAGCCCCACGGGCGAGCATGGGCTGAAGGTGATCGCCCCCAACGGTCTGCGGTTGCGCTACGGGCCAGGCCTGGGGTACGGTGTGGCGCGGACAGTGCCCTACGGCACCATCCTGCAGCCCACCGGCATCACCCAATGGGCCGGCGGCATCCAGTGGACCAAGGTGGCCTTTGACGGCGTCTATCTCTGGGCGGCCAGCATGTATCTGCAGCCCGTCTGATCCTGCACCGAGGGCCCAAAGCCTGGACACGTCCCGGTGACATCCCATCCTGAACGCCAGCGGAGGAGCTGCCTCGCTGCGCATGATTTTGTCACGTTTCAATCCTATTCCGGAGGAACCGATGGAACTTGAGCTCATCGCCGATTACGCCTGCATCACGGGAGAGGGCCCCTTGTGGCATCCGGGCGAGAGACGCCTTTATTGGCTGGATATCCCCGCCGGGCGCATCTTTCGCTACGACCCCGCCTCCGGCCACCACGAAGAGTGCTATCGGGGGGCGCCGGTGGGCGGCTTTACCATCCAGGCGGATGGATCATTGCTCCTTTTTATGGAGCGCGGCGCCATCAAAATCTGGCGCGAGGGAGTGCTCACCACCGTGGTGGAAGAGATCCCCGACGAGCGCGAAACCCGCTTCAACGACGTCATCGCCGATCCGGCCGGGCGTGTGTTTTGTGGCACCATGCCCACCCAAGATCGCCTGGGCAGGCTCTACCGCCTGGATACCGATGGCACCCTCACCAAGCTTCTGGAAGGGATCGGCTGTTCCAACGGCATGGGCTTTACCCTGGATCGCAAAGGGATGTACTACACCGACTCGGCAAAACGCGAGATCTATCTCTTTGATTACGACCAAGCCACGGGCACCCTGAGCAACCAGCGCCTCTTGGTGCGCACGCCCGACGCGGAAGGGGAGGGCATCCCCGACGGCATGACGGTGGATGCGGAAGGCTACATTTGGTCGGCCCGGTGGGATGGAAGCTGCCTGGTGCGTTACACGCCCTGGGGCCAGGAGGAGCGGCGTATCCGCTTCCCGGCCAAAAAGGTCTCCAGCGTAACCTTCGGCGGCGCGGATTACACGGATATGTATATCACCACAGCCGGCGGCAACCGCAAGGAGACCGACGGCGCGGCGGCGGGGGCGCTCTTTCGCCTCAATCTGGGCATCCGCGGCCTGCCCGAGTTCTACTCACGCATCGGGCTCTAGTCCCCCGTAGATTCCAGAACGCCAGGGTGAAAACTCCCTGGCGTTCTTTGTGCACCAGTCTACGAGGGTGAGAAAAACCTCCGGTTCGGCGAACATCTCCCATATGTTGGGCCTGTGCGCGCTGCAAACCACGATGGGGATTCTGTGCATTTCGCGTCACTCTTTGCATTGCGCAATTTGGAGAATTTCTGCAAATCGCTTATAATATTCTTTTGGATGCCTGTAACCAAGCGGCTGTGTGATCACCGCTGCGCGGGGATGGAAACCTATATATCTTGACCGATTTAGGCAAGAACCCGCCGGCACTTGACATATGTGTCGCTCTATGTTATACTGGCAATGAACACGACGGACGGTGCTTTTGGCAGAGGGCGCTCTACAGGGGGAAAAGCAGGGAGGCTCGTTATCGCGGATCGGAGTCGGACATAGCTGCTTGACCGAAAGGTTCACGCTCTCTATATCCGCCGAAGGCACCGCCTCGGCGGTTTGCTTTGCTAAAATAGCAGCGAAATTCGCTGTGATACCTGGATGGTTGGTGATATCATGGCGCACAGATTTGATGATAATAAAGCAGTCCAGCTCTTGCTGGCCAAAGCAGAGGCCCAGGGGTATGTCACCCTGGATGATCTGATGGAAGTCTATCCGGAGGTGGAGGAGAACCTCGCCGAGCTGGAGGACCTGTTCATCTACCTCAGCGAGGAGGGGATCCAAGTCCTCTATAACGAGGACAAAAAAGAGGCCGAGGAGGCCTTGCCCGAGGAGACGGCAGAGGAGTTGGCCGAGGAGGCCGACCTGGAGAAGCAGGCTGATGCCCTGGCCGACGCGCACCTGGCGGATATCGCCAGCGATGACACCATCAGTCTGTATCTCAAGGAGATGGCCCGGGTCCCCTTGCTCACCGCTGAGGAGGAGATCACCCTGGCGCGGCAATACGAGCAAGGACGCCAGGCGCGGCGCAAGCTGATGCAGGAGGACAATCTCTCCGAGGAAGCCAAGGATCGCCTGGCCGCCATCGTGGAGCGGGGCGAGGCTTCGCGCACCCATCTCATCCGGGCCAATACCCGGTTGGTGGTGAGCATCGCCAAGCGTTACCTGGGGCAGGGCGTTCCCTTCTTGGATCTCATCCAAGAGGGCAACCTGGGGCTGATCAAGGCGGTAGAAAAGTTTGACTATCGCCGGGGCCATCGCTTCAGCACTTATGCCACCTGGTGGATTCGCCAGGCCATCACCCGGGCCTTGGCGGACCAGGGCCGGGTCATCCGCCTGCCGGTGCACCTGAGCGACCGCATCCGCAAGGTCTATCAGGTGGCCCAGCAGTTGGAGCAGGATTGGGGGCGGCAACCCACGCCGGAGGAGATCGCCCAGGAGCTTTCCATCCCGCCGCAAAAGGTGCAGTGGATGCTCAAGGTCTCCCAGCGGCCCCTTTCTCTGGAAAAGCCGGTGGGCGAGGAGGAGGATAGCGAGCTGGGCAGCTTTATCCCCGATGACGACACGCCCACGCCCTCCGATACGGCCTATCAGAACCTGTTGCAGCAAAAGATCAACGATATCTTGACCACCCTGACGCCGCGAGAGGCGCGCATTCTGCGCCTGCGTTTCGGCCTGCAGGATGGCCGCAGCTACACGCTGGAGGAGGTGGGGCAGAAATTCGGCCTCACCCGCGAGCGCATTCGCCAGATCGAGCACGAGGCGTTGGACCGGCTGCGCCATCCCAGCCGCAGTCGGCAACTGCGCGACTATCTCTCTTGAGGGCGAAACAACGGAGGCCACGGAGATTCTCACTCTCCGTGCCCCCGTTTTTCCTGAACCGAGCCGTTTGCTGTGGAGCGCAAAAGCTATCTCCAGGGAGGGCATGACCGATGCCCATCTATGAATATCGCTGTCCCCATTGCGAGCTAAAATTCGAGTTGCTGCGGCCCTTCACCAAGGCCGATGCCCCAGCCACCTGCCCCAAGTGCGGCGGGCAAGATATCCAACGGCTCATCTCGCGCTTTGCCTCCTTCTCCAAGGGTGCCTCCGGCGAGACCTCGTCCCTGGGCGGCGGAGGCTGCGCGGGCTGTTCCTCCGGCTCCTGCGCCGGCTGCAAGCACTGAGCTCTCCATCCCCTTGGTGGTAGCATCGCGCCATGTGTCCAGAGCAGCTCCCAAACGGTTCGGCGCCCCCCATCACCTTTCGCGTGTTGGCCCGTGATGCCTCCTCCCAGGGGCGCGTGGGCGTGTTGCACACTCCCCATGGCGATGTGCCCACGCCGGTTTTTTGTCCCGTGGGCACCCAGGCTACCGTCAAGGCCCTCTCCCCGCGAGACCTGTTGGAGCTAGATGCCCACATGATCTTGGGCAATACCTATCACCTCTACCTCCGGCCGGGGCCGGAGATCATCGCCCGGCTGGGCGGGCTGCATCGCTTCATGGGCTGGGAGCGCGCCATCCTCACCGATAGCGGCGGTTTCCAAGTCTTTAGCCTGCAAAAGATGCGCAAGGTGGATGACGACGGCGTCACCTTCCGCTCCCACATCGATGGTTCTGAGCACCGTTTCACCCCGGAAAAGGTCATCGCCATTCAGGAACAGCTGGGCGCGGATATCGCCATGGTGCTGGACGAATGCGCCGACCCGTTGGATTATGCCTACAACGTCGCCGCCCTGCGGCGCACCCACCTGTGGGCGGAAAGGTGTTTGCAGGCCCACACCCGGCCCGATCAAGGGCTATTCGGCATCGTCCAAGGGGGCATCTTTGAGGACCTGCGCGCCGAGAGCGCCCGGGTGCTCAGCAGCCTGGATTTCCCCGGCTATGCCATCGGCGGGTTGAGCGTGGGCGAACCCAAAAGCGAGACCTGGCGCATCCTCAGCTTTGTCGTCCCCCTCCTTCCGGCCGATAAACCTCGCTATCTGATGGGCGTGGGCTCGCCGGAGGATCTCTTGGAGGGAGTGGCCCGCGGGGTGGATATTTTCGATTGCGTCTTGCCCACCCGCCTGGCCCGCAACGGCGCGGTGTTCACCCCGGAGGGGCGGCTCAACTTGCGCAACGCCGCCCACAGCGCCGATCCCCGTCCCATCCAAGAGGGGTGCACCTGTTACACCTGCCAACATTTCTCCAGAGCCTATCTGCGCCACCTGATCGTCAGCGAAGAGATCTTGGGGCTGCAGTTGAACACCATCCACAACGTCCATTTCCTTTTGGAGCTGATGCGCGCCATCCGCCAGGCGATCTTGGAGGGGCGTTTCGCGGCCTTTAAAGAAGAGTTTCTGCGCCACTATCGGGTGGTGGATGAGGAGGCCCGCCAGGAGAACCGCGAGGCCTGGCAGCGGCGCAAGATGGCCCGCGAGCCCATCGTTTGATGGGCCGTTGCCAGCTTCGGTGCGCTGCCCCAACGACATTGTGCCGGGGCTCATCGAGGCTACCGACCACTTGGAGGCAAACATGTCCCCTTGGCAATCCATCTTGTGGGGCCTGGTGCAAGGCGCCACCGAATTTCTCCCCGTAAGCAGCTCCGGCCATCTGGTCCTCATCCCCTGGTTCCTGGGCTGGCCCGCTCCCGGTTTGGCGTTTGATGCCTTTTTGCATCTGGGCACCCTGGTGGCGGTGTTCATCTATTTTCGCCGTGAGGTGGGCGGGCTCATCGTGGGCTGGTGGCACAGCGTCCGTGCCCACAAGATCGAGACGGCCGAGGGCCGCCTCGCCTGGCTGATCCTGCTGAGCGCCATCCCCGGCGGGCTGGTGGGCTATTTGGCCGGGGATTGGTTCGAGGCCCTCTTTGCCTCGCCCAGGGCCGTCTCGCTGCTGTTGCTCGTCACCGGGGGGATTCTCTTTGTGGGCGAGCGCCTGGGAGAGCGACGGGTGACGCTGGCGGAGCTGCGCTGGCCGGATGCGCTCCTCATCGGGCTGGCCCAGGCCTGCGCCGTGGCGCCGGGCATCTCCCGCTCCGGCGCCACCATCGCCGCCGGCCTTGGTCGCGGCCTCCGGCGCGATGACGCCACGCGTTTTTCCTTTCTCATGGGGCTCCCCCTCATCGCCGGCGCCGCCTTGCAACAACTCGCCAAGATGCTATCCCAGGGCTTGGGGGAAGGAGGCGCCTTGGCACTGGGGCTGGGGTTCGGCGCCGCCCTGCTCAGCGGCTATGGCGCCATCCTTTTATTCTTGCGCCATGTCAGAAATCGCAGTCTATATCCCTTTGCCTATTATTGCTGGACGGTGGGCTTGTTGGGGCTGGCCCTCGCCTGGCTGCGCGGCTAAGGCGTGGCGCCTACCGAACGTGCGCGCAGGGGGATGTTCCCCCTGCCAAGATCTGACAGGAGGGCAGGATGCATCCCGATGAGACCGAACTGTTGTTGACCTTGGGGCAACAGGCCCAGATCGACGCCCGTTTTTGGTTTCGTTCCCTCAAGCATTACATTTATAAACGCACCCCGCAGGGCGAGTTAGTGCTGTGGGTGCATTTCCCCTTTGATTGGCGCGTGGGCGACCGGCGACCGGCCATCATTTTCTTTTTTGGCGGCTCGTGGCAGGTGGGCACGGTGGAACAATTCACCCGCCAAGCCACATATTTCGCCGGCCGCGGGATGGTGGCCGTCCGGGCCGATTATCGCGTGGGTTCGCGCCACGGCGCCACTCTGGACCAATGCGTGGAGGACGCCAAGAGCGCCGTGCGCTGGCTGCGCCAACATGCCGATGAGCTCGGAGTGGATCCGGCGCGTATCGTGGCCTCGGGGGATTCAGCCGGCGCTTATCTAGCCGCTGCCACCGCCATCCTGCCCGGCTTTGAGGCGCCTGAGGAGGATCTCGCCGTCTCCTCCAGGCCCAACGCTCAGGTGCTGTTCAACCCGCCCGCGGGCCGGCTGGAGGGCTGGGCGGCGGTGCCCACGGCCGAGTTGGCCGAAAAGCTTTATCTGCCCCCATATCTCGGCCCCGATACGCCGCCCATGTACCTGTGGTTCGGCACGGCGGACAAGCTCTACCCACCCGCTCAAGAGTTCATCGCCCGCGCCCAAGAGGTGGGCTGCCTCCGGGAGCTGGACCTGGCCGAGGGCGCGGATCACGGCTATTACAACGATTATCTGCGGTGGTTCCTCCCCAGCCTCTACCGCGCGGACAAGTTCTTGGCCTCGCTGGGGTATCTCCAGGGTGAGCCCACGGTGGCCCCCTCGCAAGAGGCCTTTCTGGGGGCGGGCTCGGTGGGGCGCTAGATGATGGTGCCTTCCCGGCAACACGCCCTTTGCGGGGGGCGTTGGCTGGCCCTTCTCAGCCTCGGCCTGATGTTGCTGGCCGGCTGCCAAGAGGCTTTCGTGCCCTGGGATCGTTTCCAGGCCCAACGGGAACCCCAAGGCGAGGCCGAGCCGGCGCTGGTGCGCTTGGCCACCTGTTGGGCTGGGCTGCCGCTGGCTCAAGAGCTGACCGCGGCCTTTGCTCAAGAGAATCCGCATCTTTCCGTGGATGTGGTTTCCAGCACCTCCGGTGTGGCGCTGGGCATGGTGCAGGCCGGGGAAGCGGATCTCGCCCTGGTGGACCAAACATGGCCCCCGGAGAACCTGGGCGGGAGGCTGGAGACCAGGATCCTCGCCTGGGATGGCGTGGGCATCGTCGTGGCCCAGGGCGCCGCCCTCCGGGAGCTCAGCCGCCAACAGCTGGCCGATCTCTTTGCCGGCCATTACCTGGATTGGTCGGAGCTGGGCGCAGGGAGCGGCCCGCCGGAGGTGGTGGTCCTCGCAGAGAGCGCCGGCCCACAGCGGGCCTTTCAGCAGGCGGTGATGCAGGGAGAGAAAATCTCCAGCGCGGCGGTGGTCATGCCCCATGACCGGGCCGTGGCCGATTATGTAGCCAGCCATCCCCGGGCCGTCGGCATCCTCAGCCTGGGCCACCAAGACGGCCGGCTCCGCTGGGTGGCCGTGGATGGGATCTTGCCCACCCCCGCTACCCTCCGCACGGGGCGCTATCCGCTGCAATATCCTTTGGTCCTGGTGCGCGCCCAGAACCTTTCCGCGGAGGCCCTGCGGTTCTTTGCCTTTGCCACCGGCGCCAAGGGGCGCCGCCTCATCGAGCAGCGCTACGCCCTGCCCCGTTAGCGCCAGCGGGCTGCCCGGCCGGGGGATAGCCACGGATTGTGGGACTTTTCATGGCCGATGGTGGTGCTGGGGCCATGGCCGGGGTAGACGATAGTCTCCTCGGGCAAGGTGAGGAGCTGCTCCCGCACACTTTGCAGCAGCAGCTCCCCATCGCTCCCCGGAAAATCGGTGCGCCCCAACCCCTCATGAAAGAGGGCATCGCCGGTAAAGACCACCTGTTCTTGGGGCAACCACAGGGAAATGCCCCCCGGCGAATGCCCCGGAGTGGGCAAGACGCGCACCTCCAACGTGCCTACCGTGAGCGTCTCTCCATCCTGCAACAGGCGGTCGGCCACCAACCCGGTCGGCGCGCCGGGGGCGAAAAAGCGAAACAAGGCCGGCGGGTTGGCCAGATGTTGGGCCTCTCTGGCATGGATGGCCAGCGGCGCGCCCGTGCGGGCGCGCACAGCCTCGGCCGCCAAGACGTGGTCAAAGTGAAAATGCGTGAGCACGATCATCTGCACCGTCAGGCGCTGTCGCGTCACCTCCGCCAAGATGCGCTCGGCCTCATCGCCGGGATCAATCACCAAGGCAGCGCCGGTTTCGGGGCAACCCACAAGATAGCAGTTGGTCTTGATCTTGCCCACCACCAAGGTCGAAAGGATCATCCGCAACCTCCAGCGAGGTGAGTTTGTAGCGCTTTCGAGCTTGCTGCATGGTAATCGGATGCGCCTGGCCGGTCAAGTTGCGCCTCCGGGGGAAAAGCATATACTTTGAAAGCGCGATTCTCTAGAGGGAGGCAGCCCCATGCGTCTTTCTACCCTGTTCGGGCGCACACTCCGTGAGACGCCCGCTGAGGCCGAGCTGATCAGCCATCAATTGATCCTGCGGGCCGGCCTGGCCCGTCAAATAGCCGCGGGGATTTATAGCTATCTGCCCTTGGGCTGGCGCGCTTTGCGCAAGATCGAACAGATCATCCGCGAGGAGATGAACGCCATCGATGGCCAGGAGCTTCTCATGCCCGTGGTGCACCCGGCCGAGCTGTGGCGCGCCACCGGCCGCTACGATGCCCCCGCCCCCGGCCCGGCCTTGTTGCGCTTCAAGGATCGCGGCGGCCATGAGATGGTCTTGGGGATGACCCACGAAGAGGTGGTGACGGAGCTGGCCCGCCAGGAGATCAACTCTTACCGGCAATTGCCCCTCATGGTCTACCAGATTCAGACCAAGTTCCGCGATGAGCCCCGCTCCCGTGGCGGGTTGATCCGCGTGCGCGAGTTCACCATGAAAGACGCCTACAGCTTCCATGCCGATTACGCCAGCCTGGACGCCTACTATCCCCGGATGTATCAGGCGTACCTGAACATCTTTGAGCGGTGCGGGGTGGAGACCATCCCCGTGGAGGCCGACTCGGGGATCATGGGCGGTTCGGCATCCCACGAGTTCATGGTGCTCAGCGAGGGCGGCGAAGACACGCTGATCTTGTGTCCCCAATGCCATTACGCCGCCAACGCCGAGCGGGCGGAACTGGCCAAGGGCGAGGGTGTGCGCGGCGCGCCCCAGCCCCTGGAGAAGGTGCCCACCCCTGGCACCACCACCATCGAGGATGTGGCCCGCTTGCTGGGCGTGGAGACGCGCCAAACCCTCAAGGCCGTGTTTTACAGCACGCCCAAAGGCGAGGTGATCTTTGCCCTCATCCGGGGCGATCTGGATGTGAACGTCACCAAGCTCTCCAACCGTTTGGGCGGGGTGGAGCTGCATCCTTCCACAGAGGAGGAGCTCAAGGCTGCCGGCTTGGTGGCCGGTTACGCCTCACCGGTGGGGCTGCAGGGGATCCGCGTCATCGGCGATGATTCCTTGACCAGCGGCAACAATTTCGTCGCCGGGGCCAACGAGCCGGGCTATCACCTGAAGAACGTCAACTATCCGCGAGATTTTCAGGTGGAACAGCTGGCCGATATCGCCTTGGCCCGGGCCGGTGACCGCTGTCCCCGGTGCAGCACGTCCCTGGTGAGCGCGCGGGGCATCGAGGCAGGCCATGTCTTTAAATTGGGCACCAAATATAGCCAGGCGGTGGGGGCCACCTTCTTGGACCGCGACGGCGTGGCCAAGCCCCTGGTGATGGGCTGTTACGGCATCGGCACGGGGCGGCTCCTTTCCTGCATCATCGAACAGCATCACGACGACAAGGGGATCATCTGGCCGGTGACGGTGGCGCCTGCCCAGGTGCACATCGTCTCTTTGGGCACCAACAACCCCGCCGTGGTGGCCGCCGCCGAGGAACTCTATCGCCGCTTGCTTGCGGGGGGCTATGAGGTGCTCTACGATGACCGCGAAGAGAGCGCCGGCGTCAAGTTCAACGACGCCGATCTCATCGGCCTGCCCGTGCGCCTCACGGTGAGCAAGCGCACCGTGGAGAGCCACAGCGTGGAGCTCAAGCCCCGTTGGTCGGATGAGCGCCAACTGGTGCCCGAGGCCGAGGTGCAGGCGGCCATCGCCCACACTTTGCAGAGCGCGCCGGGCCCCCTCCGCGGGCGGCGGGAGGCGGCGTAGAGGATAGGGAGGGTCGCGCCATGCCGGGCGGCGCAGATTTGGGCCGGATGTTGTTGATCCTGGGCGGGTTCCTCTGCCTTTTGGGGCTGTTGCTGCTTCTGAGCAGCAAAATACCCTGGTTGGGGAGGCTTCCGGGGGATATCCACATCCAGCGGGGGAACTGGTCCTGCTCCTTCCCCCTGGTCACCTCCCTGGTGCTCAGCTTGTTGCTCACCGTGTTGTTGAACCTCATCTTGCGCCTGTGGCGCAAATAGCCCCCGTGGGGCAGGGAGCTTTTCTGTGCTCACCGAGGCGTTCGACTATGATCTGCCGCCGGAACTCATCGCCCAGCAGCCCCTAGAACCGCGGGATGCCTCGCGGATGTTGGTGCTGCATCGCGCCGACGGCAGACTCGAGCATCGCCATTTTCGCGATCTGCCCGAGTATCTCCGCGCCGGCGACCTTTTGGTGGCCAACGAGACCCGGGTGATCCCGGCCCGGCTGTTCGCCCACAAAATCCCCTCCGGCGGCAAGGTGGAGCTGTTGCTCTTGGCCCGGCGCGATCCTCGGCGTTGGGAGGCGCTGGTGAAGGGGCGGCGGGTGGCGGTGGGGCAGCGATTGGCCCTGGAGGGCGGCCCCGGCGCGCCCCAAGGGATAGTGGAGGCCATCACCCCCGCCGGCGGCAGGCTCATCGCCTTCGATGCCCCCTTGGACGACATCCTGCCCAGGCTGGGGATCGTGCCCCTGCCGCCCTACATCCATGAACCCTTGGCCGATCCGGAGCGCTACCAGACGGTCTATGCCCGGGTGCCCGGCTCCGTGGCCGCGCCCACGGCGGGGCTCCATTTTACGCCGGAGCTCCTGGAGCGCCTGGCCCGCTTGGGCGTGGAATGGACCACGGTCCTTTTGCACATCGGCCTGGACACCTTTCGCCCGGTGAGCGAGGCGGTGGTGGAGGAACACTCCATCCACACCGAGTATTGTCGCTTGACCGCCGAGACGGCGGAGCAGATCAACCGCGCCAAGGCCGAGGGTCGCCGGGTGATCGCTGTGGGCACCACCGCCGTGCGGGTGCTGGAGACGGCAGCCCAGGGCGCGGAGGGGGGCGTCCGCCCTTGGGATGGCCCCACCAACTTGTTTATCTATCCGGGCTACCGCTTTCGCGTGGTGGATGCGCTGATCACCAACTTTCATCTGCCCCGCTCCACCCTGCTGATGTTGGTGGCAGCCTTTGCCAGCTTGGAGCAGATCAAGGCGGCCTACGCCGAGGCGGTGCGCCTGCGTTACCGCTTTTACAGCTTGGGCGATAGCATGCTGATCCTGTGAGCATCCCTGGGGAAACCGTGTCTGGTGATGAGACTTGTCGGGGTCAAAGGGATGGGGCCGAGACAGAGACGCTTTTTGTGGCCTACCCTGCGTTGGCGCAGCGCATCACCCTGTTGTGCGGCGAGGCCTCGTGGAGCATCACCGGCGCTTCCGCCCTGGTGCAAGATGCCGAAGGGGCATATTACTTTGAGCTGGCCAAGCCCAAACACTGGCAGAAGCGACCCGATGGCGGCGTGACGGTGGGGGTTGGCGCCATCGGCGGCTCCCTGAGGCCGGGTGAGGGGCTCCTGGCCTGTCTGCAGCGCGAGGCGCGGGAGGAGATCGGCCAGGCGCTCCAGGTGGTCTCGGCCGCAAGCACCCATCTGGTTTATGAGGAGGCCTTGGCGGCCAGCCTCTCTTTGGGCCAAGGGGAGCACCCGGCGCCCGCCCTGTGCACCATCGGCCGGAACCGCTTTCGTCGCCAGGAGCTGCCGGGGCGCGAGATCTTGGTCATCGTCACCTTCTTGGCCCGCGTGGCGGCGGCGCCCCGCCCTGCCGATCTGTTCGGCCTGGTGCGCATCCCGGGCCCGCTCGTGCCGGCCTTTTTCGGGGCGGAGGAAAGGCCCGCCGAGGCCCTGCGCGCTTGGCCACATTGCGAGCTGTGGACGCAGGCACCGCTGCCGTCCCAGGCGGTGCTGCGCCCCATCTGGACGGCCCGCTCGCTGCAGGTGGCGCTCCAGGCCGGCCGGACCATGGCAGAGTTCGGCGCCGGACCATAATCACCGGGACGCAGAGGCCAAGAGACTGGTACTCTAAAGCTCACCTGACGGCTGAACGCTGCAAGCTAAAGAAAGGGGTCATCATGGACAAGGTTCGTTTGGGTTTTGTGCCCGCCCACCGCTATCCCTTTGACGAAGAGTGGGCCGTGGAGATGCGCCGGCGGTCGCTGGAGGCGCTGAAAGCCATCAAAGAGATCGAGGTGGTGGTGCCCAGTGTGGGGCTGCTCCACAACGGCCTGGTGCGCGACGACACCGGCGCCAAGGCCACCACGGATCTCTTTGCCCAAAAGGGGGTGCAAGGGATCATCATCGGCGCCATGACGTTTGGCGACGAGATCTCGGCCGTGGCCATCGCCGAGGCGCTGGATGTGCCCGTGCTGGTCTTTGGCACCAAGGAGGGCCCCTTCACCGCCGAGGGCATGCGGCGCTCCGATGCCTTCTGCGGCACGTTATCCATCACCTCCGGCCTGTACCGCCGCAAGATTCCCTATCTCTTTATGGGCATCGTCTGGCCGGAGGAGGAGCGCTTTGCCCGCACCGTGCGGGTTTTCGCCCAGGCCTGCGCCGCCGTGGAGGGATTCTTTGGCGCGCGGGTGGGGCTGGTGGGCGCCCGGCCGGAGCGCTTCGAGACGTGCGTCACCAACGAGGCGGCCCTCATCCAGCGTTTCCGCCAGCGGGTGTTGCCCATCTCCTTGCCGGAGGTTTTCGCCAAGGCCCAGGCCTGGCCCGATGGCGAGGCCCGCTTGCTAGCCACCTTGGCCGAGATACAAAAGGAGGCCAATTGCAGCGCCTGCAACCCCGAAGCTTTGCGCAAGGCGGCCAAGTTGGAGCTGACCTTGCAGAGTTACGCCAAGGAGCGTGAGCTGGCCGCCCTGGTGGTCTCCTGTTGGCCCGATGCGCAAGAGTATTATGGCCTCTGTGTCTGTTCCACCCTGGCCCGGCTGACGGCCAAAGGCATCATGGCCTCATGTGAGGCGGATGTTTATGGCGCCCTGACCATGCTGGTGCAATACCTGGCCACCCACAAGACCACCGTGCCCCATTTTATTGATTGGACCATCCAACATCAGGAGCAGGAGAACGTCTTTTTGGCCTGGCATTGTGGCAACGCGCCGGCCTGTCTGGCCGCCGATCCCAAAGCAGTGATGCTGCGGGAGCAGGCCATGAGGAGCCAGATCGTCGGCCCGGAGCTGGCCCAAGGGGCCAACGAGTTACAGCTCAAGCCGGGGGTGGTTACCCTGTGCCGCTTGGTGGAGTACGATGGGGAGTTCAAGATGCTCATCACCACGGGCGAGATCATCCCCTCGGAGGATCGGCTGCGCGGCTCCTGGGCCTGGGTGCGCGTGGCCGACCTGGAGCGGCTCTACCGCGTCTTGGCGGAGGAGGGCTTTGTGCACCACGCCAGCCTGATCCACGGCGATCTTGCCGCGGCGATGGAGGCGTTCTGCCGTTTCAGCGGCATAGAGGTGGTGCGCGTTTAGGCCATGCGAAAAAGGGGCCAGGCCATCATGGGTGGTCTGGCCCCTTGTGGCTTCTACGCCTAGATGATGCCCAGCTGCTTGCCCACCTTCTCAAAGGTCTCCAGCACCCGGTCGAGCTGGGCGTCGGTGTGGGTGGCCATGTAGCTGGTGCGCAGGAGCGACATATTGGGCGCCACCGCCGGCGGCACGACCGGGTTAACATAGATCCCCGCCTCGAACAGCGCCTTCCAAAAGAGAAAGGTCTTCATCTCGTCGCCGATGATGATGGGCACGATGGGCGTCTCGCTGGGGCCGATCTGAAAGCCCAGTTCGCGGTAACCCTGGCGCATCTTGGCCCCGATGGCCTGCACCCGCTCAACCCGCTCCGGCTCCTCCTTGATCACCTCCAGCGCCGCCGCCACCGCCGCCACGTTGGAGGGCGGCATGCTGGCGCTAAAGATCAGCGAGCGGGCGGTGTGGCGGATGTAATCGATCACCTGGGCATCGCCCATGATCACCCCGCCCAACGAGGCAAAGGATTTGCTAAAGGTGCCCATGATGAGGTCCACCTTGTCCGTCAGGCCAAAGTGGGCCGCCGTGCCCCGGCCGCCGGCCAAGACGCCCAGAGAGTGGGCATCATCCACCATCAGCCGCGCGCCGTATTTGGCGCATAGCCGGGTGATCTCGGGCAAGGGGGCGATATCGCCGCCCATGCTAAAGACGCCATCCACCACCACCAGCTTGCCCGCGTCGCCGCAGCTCTGCAAGACGCTTTCCAGATGCTCCATATCGCTGTGGCGGAAGCGCTTCATCTCGCCATAGCTGAGGCGGCAGCCATCAATGATGCTGGCGTGGTCCTCCCGGTCGGTAATGACCACATCGCCCCGGCCCACCAGCGCCGAGATGGCCCCCAGGTTGCTCTGCATGCCGGTGCTGAACACCAGGCCGGCCTCCTTGCCCACAAAATCGGCCAGGTCTTGCTCCAACTTGTTGTGCAGGGCCAGGTTGCCGTTGAGAAAGCGCGAGCCGGTGCAGCTTGTGCCGTAGCGCTTGATGGCGTCTATGGCGGCTTGACGCACCTTGGGATGGGTGGTGAGCCCCAAATAGTTGTTGGAGCCGATCATGATCATGCGTTTGCCGTTCACCACCACCTCGGTGCCTTCCGTATCCTCCAAGGGGATAAAATAAGGATAATAGCCCGAGGCCCTGGCCTCTGCGGCGCGGGTAAAGCTGTAGCACTTTTCAAACAGATCCATGGGGAACCTCCTCGATAATGAACCATAAGTGCGGGGCCGCGGATGATCTCGCATGCGGCCGTTAGCCCCATTCTAATCATGGATGCGCAAACTGTCCAGTTGCCCTTTTTGTGCGGGGCCCAACGCCTTGCCCGAGGGTGAAGAGTCTGTCCGAGATGGTGAACGGCTCTGGGTGAGCTTCCTTTGATACCTCGGGCCTTGCTCGCCATCAGAGCAAACAAGCCCGCAACGCGGGCTTTTCACCCCAGACGTCGGTTTCCAACCGACGGAGGCCTTTCTCGACACCCTCCCCTGCATCCAGATTGCCAGACGAGGCCTCTGGGGATATAATGCCACCATTGGAGAAAGGTAGGAGTGCCCATGCCGCGTAGCCGTTGGCAGACCGAGATCGAACAACTGCGGCGCGATAACCGTTCCGGCGCTGCCGAGATCGAGATGCGCGCCACCGAGTTGCTGTTGGATACCATCGGTGAGGCCGTCCCCGGAGATAACCTGCACAACTATCGCCGTTGGTTGGCCCAACTGGGCCGCGACCTGGTGGCCGCCCAGCCCGCCATGGCCGGCCTGTTCCGCCTGGTGAATGATCTCCTGTGGGCCTGTGCCTCCGCGCCCAGCGCCGAGGCCATGCGTCAGTGCGCCCTCACCTTCTTGCAGGAACACCGGGCGCGCAACGCCGCCGCCCTGGAGGCCGCCGCCCAACACGCCGCAGCCCTCTTGGCCCCCTATGGCACCCTCATGACCTATTCCCGCAGCACCACGGTGCTCCGCGCCCTCACGCTGTGGGCCCGCGGGCGCCGGCAGGCCAGGGTGTTGTGCAGCGAAGCGCGGCCCATGTTGGAGGGCCAAACCCTGGCCAGCGAACTGGGCTGGGCCGGGATCGAGGTGACCCTGGGGGTGGATATGGCCCTTTTCGGCTGGCTCGCCGAGGCCCAGGCCCTGGTCTTGGGGGCCGATAGCCTTTCCGTGACGGGGGTGGTGAACAAGATCGGCAGCGCCGAGCTGGTCCGCGCCGCCGCGGCTTTGGGCCTGCCCCGCTTTGTGGTCTGCACCACGGCCAAGTTCTTGCCCAGCGATTATCTCCTCGATCCGTGCCTGCGGGCCGGAGATCCTGAAGAGATCATGCCCGTCTCGAATAAAAATATCACCGTGCGCAATATCTATTTCGACCTCACCCCGCTGGATCTGGTCAGCGCCGTCATCACCGAAGAGGGCGCGCTGGAGCCGGCCTCATTGCGCGAGCGGCTGGCCCCGCTCCAGGTCTATCCGGGGTTGCGCGGCAAGAGGGTGGGCTGATGCAGCGCGAGATCACCGCCGAGATCCTCGTCATCGGCAACGAAGTCCTTCAAGGCGATGTGCTGGATACCAACAGCCACTGGCTGTGCCAAAAACTCACCGGCCTGGGGGCCTCCGTGCGCCGGGTATGCCAGGTGCGCGACGAGCTGGAGACCATCGCCACCTGCGTGCGGGGCTTTTTGGAGCGTGGCGCCGACATGCTCTTGACCACCGGCGGCCTTGGGCCCACCACGGACGATCTCACCTTGGAGGGGATCTCCCTGGCCTTGGGCCGTCCTTTGGCGCTGCATCCTCTGGCATTGGAGCAGGTGCGGGCCACCTACGCGGCCCTGGCCCAGGAGGGGATCGTCGCCTCGGCCGAGCTGACGCCGGAGCGCCGCAAGATGGCCCAGCTGCCCCAGGGCGCCGAACCCTTGGCCAACACTGTGGGCGCCGCGCCGGGGGTGTTGCTGCGCCACGAGGGACGGGTTATCATCTGCCTGCCCGG
>DAOTZU010000171.1:0-15546 GCA_034433995.1 Anaerolineae bacterium | reverse complement strand
CATCTATCGCGCCTTGGGGGTGAAGGCGCAAAAGGTGACTACGGCGCGCCAGGTCCATGGTGACCGGGTGGAGATGGTGACTGCCATGGATGGCGGGCGCACCTTCCCAGAGACCGATGCGCTGATCACCGGCGGTCCCGGTTTGGTGCTGTTGTTGCGCTTTGCCGATTGCGTGCCTGTGCTGTTTTATGCGCCTCGCCAGCGGGCGGTGGGTTTGGCCCACGCCGGCTGGCAGGGCACGGTGAAAAAGATTGCCCAGAAGACGGCCTTGGAGATGATGCGGGCCTACGGCTGCGCTCCCAATGAGCTGTTGGTGGGCCTCGGCCCGGCCATTGGCCCCTGTTGTTTCGAGGCGGGGCCGGAGGTGGTCGAGGCATTGCGCGCCACCCATCCCCGGGCCGAGGAACTGCTTTCGCGGGTTCAACCCGATGGCAAGGCCCATGTGGACCTGGTGCAGGCCAATGTGCAGCAATTGGCCGAGGTGGGGGTGGACCGGGTGGAGCTGGCGGAGATGTGCACCAGTTGCTTGCGCCACGAGTTCTACTCCCATCGCGCGGAAGGGGGGCGCACGGGGCGCTTTGCCGTAGCGATCGGTGTGCGGGGTTGAGAGGTGAGGGCGGGAAGCATGTCCCCTGAAGAGCGACCCAATATTGCGGCGAACCTTGATCACGTGCGGCAGCGCATGGCCGCCGCTTGCGCCCGCGTGGGGCGCCGGCCCGACGAGGTGACCTTGGTGGCGGTGACCAAGACCCGCGCCCTGGAGGAGATCGTCGCCGCCTACCGCGCCGGCGTGCGGCATTTCGGCGAGAACCGTGTGGAGGAGGCGGCGCCCAAGATCGCCGCTTTGCGCCCCGAGTTCGCCGCCGATCCCGTTACTTGGCATATGATCGGCCATGTGCAGAGCCGCAAGGCGGCGCTGGCTGTGGAGGTGGCCGACCTGTTCCATGCGCTGGATTCTCTGCGCCTGGCCCAGCGCCTGGAGCGCTTTGCCGCCGAAAAGGGCAAGAGATTGCCGGTGCTCCTGGAGGTGAACGTCTCCGGCGAGGCCTCCAAGTTCGGTTTCCCTGCCTGGGACGAGGCCACCTTGGCCGAGTTTCTGCACACGGTGCCCCTCCTGGCCCCCTTGGAGCACCTGGAGGTGCGCGGGCTGATGACCATGGCCCCCATCGTGCCCCAGGCGGAGCAGGCCCGGCCCGTTTTCCGTCGCCTGCGGGAGCTGCGCGACATATTGCGGGAGCGGTGTCCCTTTGCGGCTTGGGACGAGCTCTCCATGGGCATGACCGATGATTTCGAGGTGGCCATCGAGGAGGGGGCCACCATGGTCCGCATCGGGCGAGCGATCTTTGGTCCCAGCACATATTAGCTAGAGAGGATGATACGGATGGACATCTTGGCGCAGCAACGCCTGGCCCTCATCGGCGGCGGGGTGATGGCCGAGGCCATCATCCGTGGCTTGCTGAACCAGGGGCTGGCCGCCCCGCAGCAGCTCCTGGTGAGCGAGCCCATCGCCCAACGGCGGGAACAATTGGCCCATACCTTGGGGGTGGGCGTCACGGCCTCCAATGGGGAGGCTGTGACCGGGGCACAGATCGTCTTGTTCGCCGTCAAGCCACAGGTGCTGTCCCAAGTGTTGGGCGAGCTGGCCGGCCGTGTGCCCTCTGAGGCCTTGGTGCTCAGCATCGTGGCGGGCGCGCCCATGGCCGCCTTTCGCCAGGCCCTGGGCGACCTGGCCATGGTGCGCATCATGCCCAACACCCCCGCCCAGGTGGGCGAAGGGATCTCCGTGTGGACGGCCACACCCCAGGTGAGCGAACGGCAGCGCCAGCAGGCCCGAGCCATCATCGGCGCGTTGGGCGAAGAAGTTTATGTGGAAGAGGAAAAATACCTGGATATGGCCACCGCCCTCAGCGGTTCGGGGCCGGGCTATGTCTTTTTGTTCATCGAGGCGTTGATTGATGCCGGCGTGCGCTTGGGCTTTGCGCGGCCTGTGGCGGAAAAGCTGGTCCTGCAGACGGTGCGCGGCTCGGCCATCCTGGCCCAGCGGACGGGGCAGCATCCGGCCGTGTTGCGCAACATGGTCACCTCGCCGGGCGGCACCACCGCCGAGGGCCTGGTGCAATTAGAGGAGGGCGGCTTGCGGGCGGCTGTGGCTCGGGCGGTGTGGGCCAGCTACGAGAGGGCCCTGGCTTTGGGCAAGGGGACGAAGGGATGAGCGTGCTATATACCTTTATCACGTTGCTGGCGCGCATCTTGAGCTTGGCCATCATCGTGCGCGTGTTGCTCTCTTGGATTCCCCTGGACCGCGATAACCGCACCGTGGCCGCGTTGTACCGGCTCATTTACGGCCTCACCGAGCCGATTTTGGGGCCGATCCGCCGGGTGTTGCCCTCTCTGGGCGGGCTGGATCTTGCGCCCATGTTGGGTTTGCTCTTGATCGAGATCTTGCAGCGGGTCGTGGTGACTCTGCTGGTTCGATTGAGCTGAGCAGCGCCGCGCCAAGCCCGCGGTCGAGGGGAGGGACGTGCGCCAAGAGCGGCTCTATCGCACCGAGGCGATTGTGCTGCGGGAGAGGGATTACGCCGAGGCGGATCGCATCCTGACCTTGCTCACCCCCAATGGCAAGCTCACCGCCATTGCCCGTGGGATCCGCCGGGCCATCAGCCGCAAAGCGGGGCAGTTGATCCTTTTTGCCCGGGCGCAATTACTCCTGGCCCGTGGGCGCGAGCTGGATACCATCACCCAGGCCGAGAGCCTGGAGACCTACGAGGGGCTGCGCCAAGATTTGGTGCGCTTTGGCTATGCCTGCTATGTGGGCGAGCTGGTGGAGCGTTTGGCCCAGGAAGAGGAGGAGAACCGGCCCCTGTATGACCTGGTGAACGAGACGCTGCGGCATATCGCCGAGGGGCGCGACCCGCGCCTGTGGACCCGGTATTTCGAGCTGCGGCTGCTCAGCCTCGGCGGCTACCGGCCGGAGTTGTTCACCTGCGTGGGTTGTGGGCGGGCCCTTGCGCCCGAGACCAACTTTTTCAGCCTGGAGCAGGGCGGGCTGCTCTGTCCCACCTGCGGCGCGGCGAACCCTCGGGCCAAAGCCGTGTCCGTCAACGCGCAGAAGGTTTTGCGCTATTTGCAGACCCATGACGAAGCCGAGGTGGCGGTTTTATCCTTGACGCCGGCCACCCATGCCGAGGTGGAGGGGTTGTTGCAGGCTTATCTGGAGTACACCCTGGAGCGCGAGCTCAGATCTGCGACATTCCTGGAGCGCCTGCGCCGCGAGCTGCGCCGGTTCCAGCCTGACGGGGCGCGGGAGGAGTCATAGAAGTTGGCGAGGACCGTGGCTCATTGGTGCGGTCAAAGATGGACACGGATGCTTGCCGATGCGACGGATTGGCGCGGATGAGAGAATATGGAAGAAAATCCGCCATCATCCGTTCCATCCGTGTTCCTCCGCGTCCTCTCTCAGCCTGAATTTTCGGAGGAGTGATTCATGGATTTTCAACAGGTGATTATGCGCCTCAACGAGTTTTGGGCCGACCACGGGTGCATCATCTGGCAGCCCTATAATGTGCAGGTGGGCGCCGGCACCATGAACCCGGCCACGGTGCTCCGCGTCTTGGGGCCGGAGCCTTGGAAAGTGGCCTACCCGGAACCCTCTGTGCGCCCCGATGACGGCCGCTACGGCGAGAACCCCAACCGTTGGCAGCAGTATTACCAATATCAGGTGATCTTGAAGCCCGATCCGGGCAATCCCCAGGAGCTTTATCTGGAGAGCCTGCGCGCCTTGGGGATCGATACGGCCGCCCACGATGTGCGTTTTGTGGAGGATAACTGGGAATCGCCGGCGCTGGGGGCGTGGGGGCTGGGCTGGGAGGTCTGGCTGGATGGCCAAGAGATCAGCCAGTACACCTATTTCCAGCAGGCCGGCGGGGTGAACCTGGAGCCGGTCTCGGTGGAGATCACCTATGGCCTGGAGCGCATCGTCATGGTGTTGCAGGGCGTGCGCGGGTTCCCCCAGATCCGGTATTGTGGCGCGGTGACCTATGGGGATATCCACCTGCAAGGGGAGATCGAGCATTGCACCTACAATTTCGAGGTGGCCGATGTCAACAATCTGCGCCAGATGTACGATCTCTGCGAGGCCGAGGCCAAGAACGCCCTGGCCCGGGGACTGGTCTTGCCGGCCCACGATTATGTGCTCAAATGTTCCCACGTGTTCAACGTGTTGGATGCCCGTGGCGCCGTAGGGGTGACGGAACGGGCCCGCTACTTTGTGCGCATGCGCAATCTGGCCCGGGAGGTGGCCGCCCTCTATTTGAAGCAGCGGGAACAGCTCGGCTACCCGTTGATGGGCAAATTTCCCCTCCCGGCGCCACGGCGGGAGCCATTGCCGCCCGTGACCCAGCCCCAGGGCGAGGGGCCCTTCGATCTGCTCCTGGAGATCGGCAGCGAGGAGCTGCCCGTGGCCGACCTGGACGAGGGCCTGGCCCAATTGGAGCGTGAGCTGGCCGCTGCCCTGCGCGCGGCGCGGCTCGAATACGCCGGCCTGCGGGTGGTGGGCACGCCGCGCCGCTTGACAGCTTACGTGCAAGGGCTGGCGGCCCGGCAGAAGGACGAGGAGCGGATCATCAAAGGCCCGCCGGCTCGGGCCGCCTATGATGCCGATGGCCAACCCACCAAGGCTGCCCTGGGGTTCGCCCGCAGCCAAGGGGTGGAGGTCACCGCGCTGCAACGGCGCGAGTTCGAGGGCAAGGAATATGCCGTGGCCGTGTTGGTGGAGCGCGGCCGCGAGGCCAGCGCCATCTTGGCCGAGCTTTTGCCCCAAGTGGTGGCGGCGCTGCGTTTCCCCATGAGCATGCGCTGGAACGCCAGCGGCGTGAGCTATTCGCGGCCCTTGCGTTGGTTCGTGGCTTTGTTGGCTGATGTGGTGATCCCCTTTGAATACGCCGGCGTGCGCAGCGGCCGGGTCTCGCGGGGCATTCGGCCCCTCAATGCGCCCGAGATCACCTTGCACCGGGCCGCGGATTATTTCCCGGCCATGGAGCGGGCGGGGATCATGTTGAGCGTCCAGGAGCGAGAGACCAGCATCCGCCAACAGGCACAAAGCCTGGCCGCCGAGGTGGGCGGCACCATCCCGGAGGACGCCGATCTGCTCCGCGAGGTGGCGAACTTGGTGGAATACCCCTTGGCCATCCGGGGCACTTTCGAGGCAGAGTATTTGCGCCTGCCCGAGGCGGTGCTCTTGGCGGTGATGCGCAAACACCAGCGGTATCTGCCCGTGATGCAGGAGGGCCGGCTGCTGCCTTACTTTATTGCCGTGGCCAACGGGAACGGGCTGCGCGTAGACGCCGTGCGCTATGGCAACGAGGAGGTGCTGCGCGCCCGTTATGCCGATGCCGCCTTTTTCTACGATGCCGACCGCAAAAAGCCCTTGGCCGAGTTTACCCCCCTCCTGGCCACCCTGACCTTCCAGGAACAACTGGGCTCCATGTTGGACAAGGTCAAGCGCTTGGAGCGCCTGGTGCCCGAGTTGGCCGAGATGCTGGGCTTCTCTGCCGAGCAGGCCGCCACGGCCGGCCGCGCCGCTGCTTTGTGCAAGAGCGACCTGGCCACCCAGTTGGTGGTGGAATTGACCTCTCTGCAGGGGATCATGGGGCGCCACTATGCTGCCCTCTCTGGCGAGCCGGAGGAGGTGGCCCTTGCCATCGAGGAGCATTACCTGCCTCGCTACGCCGGCGACCGGCTCCCCACCACCCCGGCGGGCCTGGTGGTGGGCTTGGCCGACCGGCTGGATACGCTGGTGGGCCTCTTTGCCGTGGGGATCCGCCCCTCCGGCGCCGCCGATCCCTGGGGGCTGCGGCGGGCGGCGTTGGGGTTGGTGCAGCTTTTGGTGGGCAAGGAGGTGTCGTTGGCTTTACCCGAGGCCATGTCGTTGGCGGCGGAGCTGTTGCCCGTCCAAGCGGGCGAGGAGGCCCTTCGCGAGACGTTGGATTACGTGCTCAAGCGCTATCGGGGATATCTTTTGGAGAGCGGTTTCCGCTACGACCTGGTGGATGCCGTCCTGGCCGAGCGGGGCTATGATCCGTATCTGGCCTATCGCACGCTGCAAGAGTTCCTGCCTTGGGTGGCCCGGGAGGATTGGGGCGAGCTGCTGGATACCTATGCCCGCTGCGTGCGCATCACCCGCGATCAGCCGGTGATCTATCCCATCGAAGAGCAATACCTGATGGAGCCGGCCGCGGTCGCTCTCCTGCAGGCCTATCGCGCTGCGGCGGCCCAGATCGGCCCCACCAGCAGCGCCGACGACCTCTGTCGGGCCCTGTTGGCCCTCAAGCCCTTCATCCGCACCTTTTTCGACCAGATCCTGGTCATGACCGAGGACCCCGCCGTGCGCCAGAGCCGCCTGGGGCTTCTGCAGGCCATCGGCGCCCTCACCCACGGCATCGTGGATTTGACGGTGATGGAGGGATTCTAGCGCAATCACGGAGTGTGGCAAAAGCTCTGCGGCCCAAAAGGCAAGTCTCTGACGAGTAACACAGAGCCCTCTTCCGTGCAAAGAGGAGAGGGCTCGATTGTTTTTAAGATGAGAAGTTCCCGCAATATATGATCCAGAGCAGGACTGAGCTGCTATGATGTCGCTGTGGGGTAGGGTGATGTGGGCATGTTACCGAACTTTCGACCAGGTAATGGCGTACAATTTAGTAGAATCCACTGGCCAGGAGATATGGTATGGATCTGATACGCCGTTGCCAGACAGGCGACGAAGGGGCTTTTGCAGAGCTCTTTCATCAGTACAAGAAGCTGGTCTATAAAACGGCCTATCTGCTCCTGGGCAATGCTGAGGAGGCCGAAGATCTCTTGCAAGAAGTCTTTCTTCAAGTCTATCGGTCGCTATCTACTTTTTGCCCTGAAAAGGGTGCTTTCACCACATGGCTCTACCGTGTCACGGTGAATTGCTACCTGAGCCAGCGACGGAAGCATCATCTTCTCCTGACCAGTTTGGAAATTATTCCTCCTTTGGCTTTGGCGAAGCACCCCTCATTCCCGGAGCGGGTGGAGGATGAGGAAACAGTTGGGCGCGCTTTGGGCCGACTAGGCGAGAAACTGCGCACTATCTTGATCTTGCGCTATTATCTGGAGCTCTCGTACGCCGAGATCGCCCAGGTCCTGAACATCCCTGTGGGTACGGTCAAGTCGCGGCTCGATTTGGCCCTCAAGACCCTGCAAAAGGAATTGGACAGGCTGGAACATGGCGTGGCCCAGGGTACTATGAGCCATAGAATAGAGAGGTGGCGAGATGAAGTGCCAAAAAGCACATAAATTACTCGTTGCTTATTTGGATGATGAAATAACCCCTTCTGAACGTACCTTGGTTCGGGCACACCTGGCCGGATGTGATGCTTGCCAGCGGGAATTGGCCACTTTATCGGCGCTGCAGAGCCGTGTAGGGCAGTTCCTGCAAGGCAGGGCTGCCTCGGCAGCCCCCTCTCCTCAGGCCTGGAGCCGTCTGCGGGCGAGGCTGGTGAAGGAAGCGCGCCCCTCACCGACAGGTCTCCCCGTATGGCCGCGACCTCTGTCGCCGGACGTCAGCCGTAGTAGTCCAATTCCTAAAGGAGGTATGACCATGAAGAAAGGATTTGCTTTTGCTGCCATCGTGGTGGTGATGATCGCTGTGGGCATAGTGACCCTCGTTCCGTCAGCACGAGCTCAGGTGGGGCGACAACTCCTCCGATGGTTCCGCTTTGAGGGCCCCATGGGGGCATCTGTATCCGTTGTGGGTTCAGCCGGCTTCACACCGCTGCGCCCCACCTATTTGCCCGCTGGTTTCCAAAGCATGGCAGTGGGCTTCAATAATGAAAGCGCGAGCCTGTCCTATTGGAACAGCGCCACCAATCAGATTCTCGTCATTGATGAGTGGTTAACCTATAGTGACGATAGGCCCCTACCTGCTGGCGCCGAGGTGACCGTCAACGGTCAACAGGCAGCGTTGATCACAGGTTTGGAGGGTAGCGTGACTTTGACCCTGCTCTCGCCCACTCCTGAGCCGCTTCACTCCGAGTCGCCCGCGCGTGTGGAGGGGAGCGTGAGCGTCAAAGTGCCTTATCCCACCCCAACTATCGTGTCGGACAGCTCGGATCAGGCCACACTGGTGCCGGTCTCTCCGAACCATCTGCAGGCCGAAACCGTCTCTTATACGGATGGTAGGCGACTGGTCTGGTATGTGGGCAACATCCGGATAGAGATGCTGTCCAACCTGCCAGCAGAGGAGATGCTTAAAATCGCAGAATCGATGGTGCCGGCTGAGGAAGGTTAAAGTCGTCTGGTTCAACCTATCTGGTCCGCGAAAGCAGGGCTTTCGCGGACCAGATTCTGTTCACAATTGTGAACGATTGACCCCGCTGGCGCTTGCTTTTTGCGGGGTTTTTTGCTATCATAGCGTTAGAACAAATGTTCGAATTCTGCCGCGTCCAGGGAGGGCGGCCATGTCCCAACGTCACCCCAAAAAGCCATGTGCCATGGAGGGTTGCCGCGCCTATGCCCAGCGGGGCCAAGATTTTTGCGCCGCCCACCTGCGCTCGCGCCGCCTGCGGGAACGCTCGGAGGAGGCGTTGGCCCTCTTGCGCCGGGTGACGGAGCAGGCCGAGGCCGAGCCTTTGGCCGATCTGGAGGTTCTGGAGCGTGAGCTGCGCCAACTCTTTTCGGCGCGCAAATTCTTTATGGCGTGGGTGGATCGTCTGCAGCGGACGAGGAGGGGAAGGGGATCACCCCAGCCCAATTCCTGCGCGCATGGAACGACACCACCGCCCGGGTGGTGCAGCTCCTCCGGGCGCGCCGGGAGTTGCGCGGCGGCCAGGCCGGGGCCTACGCCGGGCTGATCGAGGAGGTCTTGGCCGAGTTGGAGCAAACGCTACCGGCCCTCAAGGAAAGGATGAAGGCGGAAGGATGAAGGTGGAAGAGGAGATTTTCCCCTTTGCCCTCCATTCCTGATATTTTGCACCCTTGCTACAAACGTGACTGGGATGGCGCAGGTGCCAGAGGCGGCAGGGGGGCCGTGTGGCTCCAGAGGTTGAAATAGCGCCCGCCAAAGACGCGGCCGGCCTCATCGGCGTAGGATTGCACCAACACCAGAGAGATCTCGGGCTGGTTTGCGGCCCAACGGGTGATGGTCTTGAGGGCCTGGGTGAAGGGTTCGTCCAGTTCCCATTGGCGGCAAAAGAGCACGAGATACCGGCGCAAGGCATCCGGCTCGGCGCGCACCAGGGCGTGGAAATCGTCCTCCACCTCTTGGAGCGTGGCGGGGGTGAGGGCCTCCAGCAGCTCCAGGAAGATGACCGCCAGAAGGGGCGTGGGGCGCTGGTCCGCTGGCAGGTCACGCAGGCGCTGGGCCAAGGGCAAATGAGGATGGGCCACTACCTCCAGCCTATGGCCACGCACAAAGCCGGGATGGAGCACCACCACATCATAGGCTGCGGGGCCGGGCCGGGCGGGATCCTCCAGGCCGTCGAGGTAGGCCAAGAGGGGCGGATAGGCCAGATGCACCAGGCCGGTCCAACGCCCATCGCGGGTGAGGACACGCCGGGCCAGGGGTTCCGTCTGCACCAAAGCGTGATACGCAGCGCCCTGGAGATCCGCCCGCTGCCAATACAGGTTGGGCGTCTCTTGGAACTGTGCGATCAACCCGGCGATGGCGCGCTCGATGGCGCGAAAGTACAGTTCGTACCCCATGGGACGTGCGTCCTTTCGTCAAGATTGTAGGCGGGCTGGGGAGACTGTCAAGCTTGGGTGAAGGGTATGGGGTTCAGGGTCTGGGGTGATAGGCCTGAGCATGCGCCACGGGACCACGGGGAGGAGATTTCTCTTGCTTCCGCCTCTCCGTGTCCTCCGTTTCTCCGTGTTTCTAGCAGAAAATGGTAGGCATGTTCGAGGGGGGATGAGAAATGTCCGACCACGAGGCCCTTTTGCGCCAAGAATTGCGCCGCACCCTATCCACCATCGAGCTTTTCAGCGCGCGCGGGCTGGGGCGGCCGTTGCGGGGATATCAGTTGGCGCCGGCCCGGGCCATTGTGGATTCCGTCTTGCAGGGGCGCGGCCTCACGTTGGCCGTGATGATGGCCCGCCAGGCGGGCAAGAACGAGATCTCGGCCCAGGTGGAGGCGCTGCTTTTGCACATCTTTTCCCGCTGCGGGGGCACCATCGTCAAAGCGGCGCCCACCTTTCGCCCCCAGGCGCTGAACAGCCTCTTGCGCCTGGAGGCGGTCCTGCGCCAGAGCCGGTTGGGGCCGGCGGCGCGGGAAGGGGGGTACATGCTGCGTTTGGGCCGGGCGCGGGCCGTTTTTCTTTCCGCCGCGCCCACCGCCAATGTGGTGGGGGCCACGGCCGATATCCTCTTGGAGGCCGATGAGGCCCAGGACCTGGACGAGGACAAGTGGAACAAGGATTTTCGCCCCATGGCGGCCAGCACCAACGCTACCACCGTCCTGTGGGGCACCGCCTGGACCGCCCACACGCCCCTGGCCAAGGCTATCCGCGTCCTCCGCGAGTTGGAGGGGCGCGACCAAGTGCGCCGGGTGTTCAGCGTTCCCTGGCAGATGGTGGCGGCGGAGGTGCCCGTTTACGGCGAGTTCGTCCGCCGTGAGATCGAGCGCCTGGGCCCTCAACATCCCCTGATCCGCACCCAGTACGCCCTGGAGGAGCTGGACGAGGCCGGCGGTCTCTTTCCGCCCAGCACCCAGGCCCTCATGCGGGGCAGCCACGCGCGCCAGCGCGGCCCCACCGAGGGGCGCGAATACGCCCTCTTGGTGGATGTGGCCGGCGAGGCCGAGGAACGCTTGGAGGGCGACCTGCTCCGCGCGGCCGAGCCGCGCCGCGATGCCACCGCGTTGACGGTGGTGGAGGTGGTGCGCACCGAGCTGGGCCTGCCGCGCTTTTTGGTGTTGGACCGTTACTTGTGGACGGGCACGCCCCACGCGCAACTCTATGGGGCCATCGCCCATCTGGCCGAGCTATGGGCGGCGCATAAAGTGGTGGTGGATGCCACCGGCGTGGGCGCGGGGTTGGCCTCCTTTTTGCGCGGGGCGCTGGGGACGCGCCTGCTGCCCTTTCACTTTACCTTGCGCTCCAAAAGCGACCTGGGCTGGCGCTTCTTGGGGCTGTGCAATTCGGGCCGCTTCCTGGACCACCGGGAGGACGAAAGCCCTGAGCAGCGCCTCTTTTGGCGGCAGGTGCAGGCCGCCGATTACGAGGTGTTGCCCGGCCCCCAGCGGGCCATGCGCTGGGGCGTGAAGGATCCGGCGGTGCATGATGATCTGCTCATCTCCGCTGCCCTCTGCGCCGCCCTGGAAGAGGAGAGCGCCCCGCCCCATCTGGGCGCGCAGATCATCGAGGCGGAGGACGCCATTGAAAGGATGAAGGATGAAGGGTGAAGGATGAAGGAGAAAAACCCGGCTTGGGTTCATCCTTCATCCTTCCGCCTTCATCCTTAATTGAGCTGGAGGTGTTCATGGACCCATCCACGCAATCATCCGACGAGGCCGAGCTGCTACGGCTGTGGCAGCGGGGACGAGAGATGGCTCTGCGGCGTTGTGCCCGCACGGTGGCCCGGTTGCGCCTGGGTGCAGGGGGCTTTTACGAGGCGGAGGATTTTCTGCAGGACCTCTTTGTAGAGTTCTGGGCCTTGGTGCGGCGTTGGCGGGCCGGCGGCCAAGGGGAAGACGCCCTCTGGGCGGCCTGGGAGCGGACCCTCAGCCGGGGCGGAAAACAGATCTTGCGCCGCCGGCCGCAGCGGCTGTGGGAGGGACGCGAACGGCCCGTGGAGCCGGCTTCTTTGGCCCTGGAGGAGGAACCGGCCGATGAGGAAACAAGGCGCTCGGCGTTGCCGGAGGAGCTGTTGACCGAACAGGCAAGCCCCGAGGCGCTGCAGGGCCAAACCTGGCGCTGGGAGGCGCTGGAGCAGGCGCTGTGGGCGCTGCGGCCTGTGCAACGCCAGGTGCTCTACTTGGCGGCGATGGCCGAGCTGCCCGCCGAGGCCCTGGCCCGGGCCCTGGGCCTGGCGGAGGCCAACACGGTCCACCAGCGGGTTTGGGCGGCGCGGCAGGCGCTAAAGAAAAGGCTGAAGGAGGAAGGATGAAGGAGGAAAGTGAAGGGCGGGCGGAACGCCTTGCAGAGGCGCTGGCGGTGGAGAGCCGCTGCCTTTTGGCCCTGCTGCGCATGGGGTGTGACCTGGGCCAGGCGGAGGGGCTGCTGGCCGAGGCGCTGAGGGAAAAGATGAGGGCAGAAGATGGTCAGCCTTCCGCCTTGGGGGGCTTGAACGGCTCGCAGCGGCAATCAAAGAGGGGCTTGAGCTTGGCGTAGGATTGCTCCAGGGCCTCGATGATCACCCGCGTCTCGCCCAGCACGGGCATAAAGTTGGTGTCGCCCGTCCAGCGGGGGACGATGTGCATGTGCACGTGGTCCTTGATCCCCGCGCCGGCCGCGGCCCCTAGGTTCATGCCGATGTTGAACCCATCGGGGTGGGCTGCCTCCTGGAGCACCTCCAGGCACACGTTCACCAACTGCATCAGCTCCATCAGCTCGGCGGAGTTCAGCTTCAAGGGCGAGTCTACATGGGCGTAGGGGATGATCATCAGGTGGCCATTGTTGTAGGGGTAACGGTTCATCATGACATAACAATGCCGACCCCGGAGCAGGATCAGGTTCTCCGTGTCCTGGTCTTCTTGCGGGGCGCGGCAAAAGACGCAACCCTCCGGTTTTTCGCCCACCACGTATTGCATCCGCCAAGGGGACCATAGACGGTTCATCCTTTTTCCTCCCCATCCGCGCCCGCCAGCAACCGCAGGCGCTGGATGATACGATCCTCCACGGCCAACCCCGCTGCCTCGATGATCTCCTCCGGCCGGCCGGAGCCCGCCTGCCCACAGCGCAGCAGCATCGCGATTTCGTGGGTTGTGCCGCTGGTGGAACAATATTCTAATCCCAAGATCAGGGGACGCAAATCATAGTCGGCCTGGTGGTCCTTCTTGCGCCTGTGGCGCGGGATATGCTCTTGGGCCAAAAGGTGCTCCAGGGCGGCCCGCACCGCCTCGGGTGGGAGGGGAGTCGTGAGCCACACGCGGTATGCGGCGGCGCGGATCAGCGCCTGGAGGGCAGGGGCGGCCAACGGCACCTCCTCCACCTGAAGGACGCGCAGCCCCGGCGGGGACTGCCGGACCATGGCCTCGGCGGCCTCCTGGATCGGCATGCGCTCCCCCAGCCACAGATCCACCATCTCGCCAAGGCTGGTGTAGCCCACCGGCAGCGCCGCGGCGAATTGCAGCCGAGGATGGGGATTGTAGCCCTGGCTGTAGGCCAAGGGAAGCCGCGCCCGCCGGAGGAGCCGCTCCCAAGCCCGGCCCAGGTCCAACACCGAGGCGTAGGACCAGGCCCCCTCCACGGCAAAGGTCACCCGCAGCCGCTGCACCGTCGCTGTGCGCATCAAGGACACCCCCAGCGGCCCTGGGCCAATGTGCGGCGCTCCTGGGCAAAGGCCGTCAGGATGCCACAGTGGTGGCATATCTCGCGGCAATCCGGCGAAAGCTCGCCCGCCAGCGCGCGGCGATATTCTCGCCAGAGAAAGGCCGGGCTCACCCCCACATCCACCATGGCCCAGGGGAGCACCTCCTCATAGGGGCGTTCGCGGTCGGTGTACCAGGCGGGGTCCAGCCCCTCTTGGGCCAGGGCCTCGCGCCACAACTCGGGGCGAAAGTGCTCGCTCCAGGCATCGAATTTGGCCCCCGCCCGCCAGGCGCGATGGATGACCCGTCCCAGGCGGCGGTCGCCCCGGCTCAGGATGGCCTCCAGCCAGGTGCTCTCCCAATCGGGCCAGCTCAGATGCACGCCCCGCAGCCGCAACGCATCCTGCAAAAGGCGTTGGCGACGCTCCACGTCCTCGCGGCGGGCCAAAGGCGCCCACTGAAAAGGGGTGTGGGGTTTGGGCACCAGGGTGGCCACGCTGGCGCTGATCTCCACGGCTCGCCCGCGGATTTGCCTGCCCAAGGACATCAGTTCGCGCACCAGCCGGGCGATCTCCAGGGCGTCCTCATCCGTCTCGGTGGGCAGGCCCACCATGAAATAGAGTTTGATCCGGTTCCAACCGCTCTGGAAGGCGGCCTCGGCTGTGCGCAGGAGGTCTGCCTCCGTCACCCCTTTGTTGATCACATCGCGCAGGCGCTGGCTGCCGGCCTCCGGAGCGAAGGTGAACCCCGTCTTGCGGGTGCTTTGGATCATCTCGGCCAGGCGCACGGAGAAGGAATCAATGCGCAGGGAGGGCAGAGAGATGGAGAGCCCATCATCCCGGTGGCGCGCCAGGGCCTGGGCGATGATCTCCTCGATCTGGCTGTGGTCGCTGGAGCTGAGGGAGACCAGGGCCACCTCGGCGTAGCCGGTGTTGGCCAGGATGGCCTCCATATCGGCCAACACTTCGACCGCGGGCCGCTCGCGGATGGGCCGATAGATGATGCCGGCCTGGCAGAAGCGACAGCCGCGGCTGCAGCCTCGTTGGATCTCCACCGTGGCCCGGTCGTGTACGGTCTCCATAATGGGCACGATGGGGCGGGTGGGCGTGGGCCCCAAGCGGGGCACGATGCGCTTGCGCACGCGGGCGGGCACATCCTCTTCCGCCGGATTGATGGCGCGCAACTCGCCCCCTGGCCCGTAGACCACTTGATAGAGGCTGGGCACATAGATGCCGGGGATCTGGGCCAGCCGCCGCAAAAGGGTACGGCGATCTTCTGGGCCGGTGCCTTGCCTCCGGGCGCGCTTCCAGGCGGCCACGGCCTCCAAAAGCTCCAGGAGCACCTCCTCACCCTCGCCCAGGACGAAAAGGTCCACGAACTCGGCCAGCGGCTCCGGATTGTAGGCGCAACTGCCGCCGGCGATGACCAGGGGCATCTCGGCGGTGCGCTCGTGGGCCCATACGGGCAGACCGGCCAGATCCAACATATTCAACACATTGCTGTAATTCAGCTCATGCTGCAGGCTGAAGCCGATGACGTCGAACTCGGCCAGGGCGTGGCGCGTCTCCAAGGAATAAAGGGGCAAGCCCGCCGCGCGCAGGGCGGCCTCCATGTCGGGCCAAGGGGCATAGACCCGCTCGGCCAGGAATGCGGGCCGGCGGTTCACCAGGTCGTAAAGGATGGCCAGTCCCAGGTTGGACATGCCGATCTCGTACAGATCGGGGTAGGCCAGGGCCAGGGTCACCTCCACCGTGGCCCAATCCTTGGTGACGCTGTGCAGCTCTCCGCCCACATAACGGGCGGGCTTTTGCACCTGCCAAAGCAGGCGATGCAGTTGCGCTGCGCTGAGGGGCACGGGTTGCCTCCCATGGATAGTTATTCTATTATAGCGCGATCGATGATGCGGCAAAAAAGCGGCCACGTCCGGAGGGTGTTGAAAAAATGCGTGTAGGCCTTGTCCGCCGTCGGATGGAATCCGACGGCTCTGCTTGATAAGCCCGCGGCGCGGGCTTGCCATCCCCAGACGTCGGTTTCCAACCGACGGGGGCATTTCTCGACACCC
>DAOTZU010000170.1:0-19647 GCA_034433995.1 Anaerolineae bacterium | reverse complement strand
TTCTAAAGCATTATTACACCGGCATCGCGGTGGAGGCCGCGCCGGCCGGCCGGGTGGCCGGCGCCCAGATCCAGCCCCTCAGCGGCGACGAGCATACCTGGTTCACCTACGAGGCCACGTACGCCCCGGCCTCGGGCCGGCCGCCGGCCGTGGCCAACGTCATCATCGACGGCCAGGCCCAAGCCCTGGAGCGCGTGCCCGGGGACCAGGGTGGCGTCTGGCGCTACCGCCTGCGCACGCGCCTGGCGCCCGGTGCCCACACTTTTCGCTTTTATTTCGACGATGGCTACGGCCACGTCTCCACCGTGCCGGTGGTGGGCACTTTTTCCGGCCCCGCGGTGACGGCCTCTAACCCTCTGACGCCCACGCCCACTCCTTTGCCCACCACGGGAACGGCCACGGCCAGCATCACCCATTCCACCCTCAAGGATTGGGCCGAGGGGCAGTTCGCCGGCCTGCGGACGGTTGCAGTGGGGGATGGCGCCCTGACCTTGGAGGAGGGTGGGAGCAGCGGTGTCTATACCTCCACCATCCTGGCCGCGCCTTGGGAGTTCATGGCCTTGGGGGCCACCTGGTACGCGCGCCTGCCGGCAGGAGCGGGGTTGCAGGTGGAGGTGCGCACCAAGCTGGCCGGACAGGATTGGAGCCCCTGGCAGGTGTTGGGGCCGATGGAAGATCCGGTCCGGCAGGGCCCCCTCGTCGCCACCGACCTGCTCTTCGGCTTGAGCGATGCCCTGCAGTACCGTCTGACCTTGCGCGCCGCGCCGGATGGTTCCGCCCCGGTGGTGGAGAACCTCCGTTGGGTTTTGCTGGATGCGCGCCCTGGCCCCACGGCAGAGCAGTTGGCGGCACGGCGGCTGGCCACGCCGGGCCGGCCGGCCGTCATCCCTCGCAGCGCCTGGGGCGCGGATGAGAGCCTGATGACCTTGCCGCCGGAGTACCGCCCGGTGCGGGCGGTGATCATCCATCACACCGCCACGGACGATGGCGGCCTGGATCCCGCCGCCATCGTGCGGGCCATCTACTATTACCATGCCGTGGTCTTGGAAAAGGGCGATATCGGCTACAATTACCTGGTGGATCGCTGGGGCAACATCTATGAGGGGCGCGCCGGCGGGCCGGGGGTCGTGGGCAGCCACGCCGGACGCTTTAATTGGGGCAGCATCGGCATCGCCCTCATCGGCAACTTGCAGGAGAACGATGTCCCCACGCCCATGTGGGAGAGCCTGAGCGAGTTCCTGGCCTGGCAGTGCACCGATTTCATGCTCCCGCCATTGGAGGAGCGCCTTTTCATTGATCTGGTCCTGCCCACCATCATGGGCCACCGCGATTGCGCCGCCACTATCTGTCCGGGCGACCGCATGTACGCGCTGCTGCCCCTGTTGCGCGCGACGGTCTTGGCCAAGATGGCCCATGTGCCGCCCCAGGCCCGTTTCGCCTCCCCGCTGGCGGGGCAGGCGGTGCGTGCGGTGACCGAGCTCTCCCTGCAGGCCAGCGCGGTGATCACCCGGGTGGATTTCTTGGTGGATGGCGCGCTCCGCGCCTCCCTCACCGAGCCGCCCTTCCGCTATAAATGGAATACCCTCTCCGCTGCGGATGGCCCCCACACCGTGCGTTTGGTGGCCCATAACGCCGCCGGCCAATGCGCCGACGAGGTGGCCGTCACCGTGGATAACACGCCCCCCGGCGGCACCGCCTCTGCGCCTTTGTGGAGCAACACGGCCAACGTGACCTTTACCCTGAGCGGCGTGGGCGCCTCGGCGGTGCAATTCAGCAATGGCTGGATCTGGGAGGGGGAGGACCTCTACCATGAGGAGGGCACGGGCCAGGCCATCGCCGATGCCGCCGCCCTCAACGGCCGGGCCTGGTATGGCCGCGCGGGAAGCGATCGGGCCGGGGCCTGGTTCGGGCCGTACACCTGTCTCTTGCCGAGCTGGTCAAGCTACCAGGCCTATTTCCGCCTCAAAACCCGCCAAGGTGCCGAGCCCGCCATCGTGGCCGTCTTGGATGTGGTGGATGACCAAGGCCGTCGCCTTTACGCCCAGCGCACCCTGATGACGGATGATTTTGTCGGCGATCTGACCTATGAAGAGTTGGCGCTCTCCTGGGATTATCAGGGCCGCTGGCCCACCTGCGGCACGGCCGGCCTGAGCGACGGCCTAGAGTTCCGCACCGCCTTTCGGGCCACGGCCGACCTGTATCTTGACCGCGTGGCCGTCTTTGGCGCGCCACGGGCGCTGCGCCCGTCCATCACCTGGAACGTGGGCGAGGAGGAAGGGCTCCGCACGGTCACCGTGCGCTTTTTGGATGCCGCCGGCAACGCCGCCGACGTGCCGGTGACGGTGGGGCTCGACCGCACGCCGCCCCAATGGCTCGCCTACGGTTTGCGCACGGCCACCGTCTGCGATACCCTCTCCGGCCTGGATCCCCAAAGCGCCGCCTATGCCATCTCCAACGATGGCGGATGGGGCCCCTGGCGCAGCCTGGCCGTGGAGGCGGGCCGTGGCATCACCACGCCGGTGCGGTTGGAGGTGCCGGCGCAAGCGGGGAGCCAGGTGCGGTTCCGCATCCGCGATCTGGCCGGCAACTGGAGCGAGAGCGCCCCGCAACCGTTGCAGCCCACGGCCACGCCCTCGCCCACGGCGACGCTGAGGCCCACCATCACCGCGACGGCGAGCCCAACCCCCATGCCGACGCCCAGCAACACTCCTCCGTGGCCGCTTTGGGTGCCGCTCATCCTCAAGGGATTGTGAGCTCAGGGTTTGGGGATGCGGAGCTGTTGCCCCGGCTGTAGCGCCTCGGGCTTGGGCAGGATCTGCCGGTTGGCCTGCCAGATGGCTTCCCACGAGACGCCGAACTGGCGGGCGATGCTGTAGAGGGTATCGCCCTTTTGCACGATATAGGTCTGCATGTCGTCGCCGGGGCGGGTGGGCGTGAGGACCGGCGGGAAGAGGGTCTTTTCGCGGTCGGTCAAGGTGGGGGTGGATGGGCCCGTCTTGGGCGCGGCGGTGGCCCTGATGCTGGGGACGATGGCGATGGTCACCGGCGAGAGCTTTTGGCCCAGTTGGGCGCGCAGCCCCTGCCCGGCCGCCAGATCCACGGTCTGCGGCCCCATGGAGACGGTCACCGCCCCCTCATAGACGGCCACCCAGACCTGGCTCTTGCTCACCACATCGCATTGAAAGGCCGCGCCGCGGGCCTGGAGGGTGGCTACGGGCGTCTCCAGCACGAAACGGCCGCCCTCCGGCAGCGCCTGGCCGATCTGGGTGAGGGTCTTGCCCTCGTGGAGGGCCAACGCCGCCACCAGTGCTCGGGAGAGGGGCGACTGGTACAGCTCCAACACCGTCAGCCGGGTTTTGCTTTCCAGGTCCACGGTCTCTTCGCCGGGGAAGGAGAGCTTGGCCTGGCTTTCGTCGCCGGTCTGCACCTGGTCCCCCGCTTGCAGGGAGCAGGTCTGCCCCGCTTTATAGGAGACCCGTTCCTCCGTCTCGGCGCGGACCACCACCGCCTGGCCACCGAGCACCGTCAAGTATGCCCGGGCCGGCAGGGGTTTATGCCGATTTTGCCAGTTGGTGAACACGGCCAGGAGCACCATCACCGCGCCGATGACCAATAAGACCGTCACCGTGCGCTTCTTGGTTGCCCCCGTCGTCCTGAGAGTATGGGACATGGCCGCTAGACCTCGCCGTGGGCCCTTGCTCTCTCATCCTGGAGGAAGCCCCGCACCGTGGATTCCACCTGGGCTAGAGGGCCGGTGGAGAGATCGTACCAGTGGATGCGCGGATCATCCAGGCGGAACCAGTTGTATTGCTGGCGCACAAAGCGCCGGGTGTGGCGTTTGATCAACGCCACCGCCTCGTCCAAGGTCACCTCGCCTTGGAGGTATTGGATCATCTGCCGATAGCCCAGGCCCGACATGGCGGGCAGGTGCGCGCCGTAACCTTGGGCCAGCAACCAGCGCACCTCTCGCTCCAAGCCGCGGGCGAGCATCTCCTCCACCCGCGCGTCGATCCGCGCATAGAGCTCGGGCCGGGGCCTGGTGAGCCCGATAAAGAGCAAGCGCCAAGCCGGGGCGCTGCGGCGCTGTTGGGCGGAGATGGGCCGGCCGGTGGCCTCGTAAACCTCCAGGGCGCGGATCACCCGGCGCACGTTGCGCGGGTCAATGCGTTGGGCGGCTAGGGGATCCACCCGGGCCAAGGCGGCATGGAGGGCCTCTGCCCCCAGGCGCGCGGCCTCTGCCCCCAGGCGCGCCCGCAGATCCGGATTGGGGGGCACTTCGGGCACCGTCCAGCCCTCGGTGAGGGCGCGGATGTACAGGCCCGTCCCGCCCACCAGCATGGGCAATTTGCCCCGCGCCCACACCTCGTGGATGGCCTCGGTGGCCAGGCGGCGATAGTGGGCCAGGGTGAGCTCCTGGTCGGGGTCCACCACGTCAATGAGGTGATGCGGCACCAAGGCCCGTTCCTGGGGGGTGGGCTTGGCGGTGCCGATATCCATGTGGCGGTAGATCTGCCGCGAATCTGCCGAGATGACCTCGCCGCCGAAAAGCTGGCCCAGATGCAGCGCCAGGGCCGTCTTGCCGACGGCCGTCGGCCCGACGATGACCAACACGCGGGGGTGCAGAGCCGCCATCTCTACTCCGCAATCACAGCAGGGGTCACGCTCAAACGCTGCACGCGGTCGAGCGGATCCAGCTCGATGGCCACCAGGTCAATGCGCCAATCCACCGGGCCCAAAGCGCGTTCGGCCAGATAGGTCTGGGCCAGCTCCGTCAGCCGTTGGGCCTTGCGCGGCGTCAGCGCCTCCTCTGGGGCGCCGGCCCCGCGGCCACGGCGGGTCTTGACCTCCACAAATACCCAACACTCGCCATCCCGGGCCACCACGTCCACCTCACCCAAGGGGCAACGCCAGCCCCGCTCGATGATCCGATAGCCGCGCCGGCTCAGGGCCTCGCAGGCCAGTTCCTCGCCCAACACACCCGTCCGCCGACGCTCGCCCATCGTTCCCTCCGGGGCGCATTGTAACCCGTCGGGCCGCGCAGTGCAATCCTGGAAGGGCCGGTCACGATCAGGCCGGGAGCTCCTCGCCGCCGCGCTCTGCCAGGGTTTCGCGCAGTTCGGGGATGCCGCGGAGTAGCTCCCTTTCGTGCTCCGCCATCCAAGGATGTTCTAGCCCCGAATCCTCGCCGCGGACGGCGTCGATCATGGCGTGGATGTTCTCCAGGGGCGTCTCCAGGGGCAGGTCACAGGCGCTGCTCACGATCAGATTCTTGTGGCCATCCATGGAGGCAAGCAGATCCTTGGTGGCGCGATAGACTTGATTGGGAGTCAGCTCCAACATCACCCGCACCGTGTCCAGGTTGCCGATCAGCACCACATCCTCCGGCACCCTCTTGACGGCCGAGGGGAAATCCACCATGGCGTCCAGGCTCAGACCTTGGGCGCCCGTCTCGGCCATCGCCTCGATGAGGTTCGTGGTCTGGCCACAGACATGGAGGATGGGGATAACCCTCAGGGTGGAGATGATCTCTTGCAGATACCGCCCGGCGAATTGACGAAAGTGGGCCGGCGAAAGAAAGCTGGCCGTCGGCTCAAGGATGGCGATGGTATCGGCGCCGGCGCGCTCCAGAGCGCGGGCGTAGCGGGCGATGACCCCGGAGGCGAAGCGCAGTACGCCGTGGAGCAACTCTGGGTCCGTCACCGTGGCCATGGCGGCCTCGCTGGCCCCCATGAGCAGGCCGGCCAAGGAGAAGGGGCCGATCACATAGCCCCCCTTGATGACGTCAATATAGCGCGCCATCAAGCGCATGGTCTCGATATAAACCGCCACTCGGCCGTCGGTGAGGATATCGCTATTGGCAAAGCGCTCCAGATCGTCCAGTTTCTTTACCGGATGAAACTCTACCGAGGGCGATTCATCCAACGGGAAGCGCACCGGCAGCCCCAGGGCGCTGGCCTCCACGGAGAGGTCCATGAAGAAAAAGATGCCATCGGGGCGAAAGCGCCGCTGCAGGGCAAAGACGGTGGAGAACTGGGTGCCCCAGTTAAAGGTGTTCTGTTTCAGCGTCGAACCGTTCAATTGCGTGCCGGGGAAGCCCATCAAAGGGATGACCAAGCGTCGGTCATAGCTGCGGACGATGTCTATTAAGGTTTGCGTCATGGGAAATCTCCTTGAAGCAGTTTGTGCTATGATGTACAAACTTGGGCGAGATGTCAAATTTTCACCGGCAGCTCCTCGGCGAGGGCGATCTCGGCCAAGCTCACCCGGCAACCGTAGGCCCGCACCTCCACCCCCATCCGGTGGGCTTGGCGGAGGGCCTCGGCAAAGGCAGGGTCGAGCCGTTGATGGGGCGCAAAGGCCCGGGCATCGCTGCGCTGCACCACAAAGAGGGCCACGGCGCGCTGGCCTGCCTGGGCCAGCTTGGCCAATTCCTGAAGGTGCCGGCGGCCGCGGAGGGTGGGAGCATCGGGGAAGAGGGCCAGACCGTCCTCCACCAAATTCACCGATTTGACCTCCACCCAACAGGGCCCCGTCGGCCCCACCAAGCGCAGGTCCAGGCGGCTATCTCCGCTGGTGACCTCCTGCTCGAGCCCCTCATAGCCGGGGAACAACCGCCCCGCCACGATGGCCTCCACCACCAAAGCGTTGGGGCGGCGCGAATCCAGGCTGACCAATACCCCCTCGTGGGCCACCAGGAGCAGATCGTACGGAGTTTTGCGCGGAGGATGGTTCCCTGGGGCCAGCCACACCGGCCGGTGGGGGGTGAGCAGCTCTGCCATGCGCCCCGGCGAAGGGACGTGGGCCGGCACCTTTGCTCCCGCCACCTCCACCGTGGCGCGGAAGCGGTTCTCTCGGCGGAGGAAACGCCCCTCCACCAGCGGTGGCCAAAGCATGCTACCTCCTCCAAAATGAAAAAAAGGGTGCAACGCTGCACCCTTTGTGGTCTTGACCTCGCCTTGAGCGGGCCCAAGCGCTCCACCGGATAGATTTGTGATCCAGGCCCGTAGGCTTAGAAGCGGCGCTGACTGCCCATACGGCTATCGCGACCGCCGCCCATGCGCCCACCGCCGCGATCGCTGGGACCGCGATCGGTGCGCGGACGCGCCTCGTTCACCGTCACCGCGCGCCCCTTCAACTCTTTGCCGTTCAACTCGGAGATGGCCGTCTGCGCCTCAGCGGCGGCGGGCATCTCCACAAAGCCAAAGCCCTTGGAGCGGCCCGTCTCGCGGTCCATGACGATGGTGGCAGATTCAACCTGGCCAAAGGCCTCAAAAGCCTTGCGCAGGTCATCTTCCGTGGCCGAGTACGACAGGTTACCAACGTAAATCCTCATGCGAAAACCCCTTTTCTCTTCACTGTGTGTGTTGTGAGATGATATTTGTTGCCTTGCCCGCGGCAAGGCCCGTCCTTGAAACCCTTGGGGTTACCCCCGTGCCTTCTGGCACCTGTCCTCCTCGATCCTATACCCACTCCTCGTCAAACTAGAAACAAAAACGACCTGCGCACATGTCCACGAGACACTCTGCGCGGGTCGTTCACGCCCAACCCTTCACAAGTGACCTGTGACCACCTACCTCAGAGCCTGGCGCAACGGCCCTGACGTTCAACCTCTATTATAGTCCTTTTGTGGAATCATGCAAAAAAGAGGGTTTCGAGAAATGCCCCCGTCGGTTAGAAACCGACGTCTGGGGATGGTAAGCCCGCGCCGCGGGCTTACCAAGCAGAGCCGTCGGATTCCATCCGACGGCGGGCAAGGCCTACACGCCTTTTTCAACACCCTCGCAAAAAGCGGCTATGGGCAAGTTGTCGGAGAGGGGGGGCTGTGTTACAATCGGCCCGCCGAAGAGCGCTCCCTGCTTACGGATGAACCACTTGCGCCCCAATGCCTGAGGCCACGAGGTGTGTGCGCGCCATGAAGATCGCCCTGAGCGGCGCTTTCTGGGGGATGGATACCACGGGAAGCGGTCAATACCTCCACCATCTGCTGCACGGCCTGTTGGAGCTGGTTCCGGCGGAAGATTGTGTCTTGTTCCTTCCCCGCCAGGCCCCAGGGGCTGCGGCGGTTTGCCCTTGTCCTTGGGAGGTGTTGCCCACGCCCCTGGACCGCCTGGGCAAGAACCCGGCCAAGCTCTGGTTCGAACAGCGCGCCTTTCCCCAGGGGTGCCGTCGCCAGGGGGTGGATGTGGCCCACGTGCCCTATTTCGCCCCGCCCTGCTGCCCCACCGTGCCCACGGTGGTGACGATCCATGACCTGATCCCTCTGCTGCTGCCCGCCTATCGAGGCGGCCCCTTGGTGCGCGGTTACATGCGCCTCGTCTCTTGGTCGGCGCGGCGGGCTGCCCTGGTGTTGACCGATTCCCACGCCTCCGCGAGGGATATCCAGCGGCTGCTGCACATCCCGCCCTCGCGCCTGCGGGTGATCCCTCTGGCCGCCGATGCCTGCTACCGGCCGCTGGCGCCGGAGGCGTATCGGCCCACGTTGGCGCGGCTGGGCCTGCCCGTGCCGTACATGCTCTATCTGGGCGGGTTCGACCGGCGCAAGAACCTCGCCGGCCTCTTGGCGGCCTTTGCCCGGGCCAGGGTGCCGGGGATCTCCCTGGTCATCGCCGGCCGTTTGCCTGCCAAGGACTCTGCCTTCGCCCCCGACCCCCGGCCCATCGCCCAACGCCTGGGGCTGGCCGGCAGGGTGCATTACACCGGCTGGGTGGCCGAGGAGGATAAGCCGGCCCTCTATGCGGGCGCGCTGGCCTTTCTCTTTCCCTCGTATTACGAGGGCTTTGGCCTGCCCGTGTTGGAGGCCATCTCCTGTGGCACGCCCGTGGTGGTGGGCCGGGGCAGCGCCCTGGAGGAGGTGGCCGGCGAGGGCGGCTTGGCCGTGCCGCCGGACGACGTGGGCGCCCTGGCCGAGGCGATCACCGCCCTGGCCAATGATGCAGCCCTGCGCCGGCGGCTCGCTGCCCAGGGGCTGATCCATGCCCGCCGCTTCTCTTGGCAAGAGACGGCGCGCCGCACCTTGGCCGCCTATCGCGAGGCGCTGGGGGCAGGATGAGTCGGAAGGATGAAGGCGGAAGGATGAAGGCGGAAGGATGAAGGATGAATAGGTCTTGCCTGCGCGCTGTTGGCGCCCGGTGGGGATAAAATGACCCGTATGCTCCAAAAGAGCCGTTGGACAGCGGGGGCGCAGGGCATCGTCCTGGGCCTCTTCTTGAGCCGCCTGGTGGCCGAGAGCTCGACCGTCGCTTGGAAGACGGGCTCTTTGCTCGTGCTGGTGGCGGCGAGCCTGGCGGTTGGTTTGGTTTTGATGGCGTGGCTGAGCTGCCGTGTCCGGTGCACCTGGCCGGTGCTGTTGCTTTTGGGCTATATCCTCTGGCCCTGCGCCGCGCTCCGGCTCGGCGGGATGGCGGGTTTTGTGGTGGCAGCGCTCCTCTTGGGCCTCCAGCGGCCCAAGCTCCCGGCCGGTCCCTGGCCGGAGGGGGCCATTTTATTGGGGGCCTTGGCCCTTTATCTGGGGACCTTGGCGCCCACAGTGCTCCCGGCGGATGCCGGCGAGTTTCAGTTGGTGTGCGCTGTGCTGGGCATCGCCCATCCCCCCGGCTATCCCCTGTATACCCTGCTGGGCAAGCTTTTTACCTTGCTCCCCGTGGGCGCTCCGGCCTACCGGGTGAACCTGTTCGCCGCCGTGTGCGGCGCCCTCACCCTGGCCGTGGTGGCGGGGAGCGTGCGCCGTGGCACCGGCTCGGTTGCGGCGGCCCTCCTCGCCGCTGGCGCCCTGGGACTGAGCACCACCTTCTGGGCGCAAAGCACCACGGCCAACATCCGCAGCTTGACGGCCCTCTTCACCGCCCTTGCCCTGGCCCTGCTGCTGCATTGGGGCCAGACCCGCTCCCCACGGGCGCTCCTGGCCGTGGGGATCTGTTTCGGCTTGGGGGCGGGGCACCATTCCTCCTTTGTCCTCCTGGGTGTGCCCTTTCTGGTTTACGTCCTGCTCTGCGAGCCGCGCCTTCTGCTCCAGCCACGGCGCTGGGGGCCTCCCCTCTTGGCCTGCCTGGCCACAGGGATAGTTTTGCTGTACTTGCCCCTACGGAGCCTGTTGGGCGCCCCCTTTGATCCGGAGCCCATCCGTTCCTGGGCCGATTTCATCAACCACGTCCTGGCGCGGGGTTTCCGCGGCGACCTGTTCTACTTTCGCACCTGGCCCGAACTGCTGGCCCGGCTGGAAGTGTGGCGCCAGATCATGGGGCTGCAATTTGGCCCTGTGCTCCTTGGCGGGATGGCACTGGCGGCGCTGTGCCTTTGGAGGCATGATCGGCGCGCCCTGGCCCTCTTGGTGGGCACGTGGGCGGTCAATACCTTGGCCGCCCTCACCTATCGCGCGCCGCAGACGGTGGAGTACCTCCTGCCCTCCTATGTGGCGTTGACCCTGCTCCTGGGCCATGGCGCTGGGGTGGCGCTGCGCCTGCCGGGCCGCCGAGTGGTGGCTGTGGGCCTGGCGGCGGCCCTCGCGCTGGGCATCATCCTGAACGGAGCCCGTAATTACCCTAGCTTTCAGGAATTGCACCGCGATACCTCCACCCGTGACCGGGCCGAGGCGATCCTGCGCGATGCCCCGCCCCAGGCGGTGGTGCTGGCCAACTGGCATTGGGCCACGCCGCTCTGGTATCTGCAGTGGGTCGAGGGAGAGCGGCCCGACGTTACCGTGCGCTATGTGTACCCGGAGGGCGCCACGCCCAACGAGGAGGTCTGGCTGCGGCGCATCGCCGAAGAGCTGGAGGCCGGGCCCGTGGTGGTGACCAATTACTTTTATGTCTTTGCCCAGACCGACTATCGCTGGATCCCCTTTCATGGGGCCTGGCTGGTGCGCCGCGAGATGTTGACGCATCTGCCGCAGGCGATCACGCCCCGCGAGGCCACTTTCGAGCAGGGGATCCGCCTCTTGGGCTATCGGCTTGAGGCCGAGACGTTCGCTCCCGGCGAGACGGTGCGCTTGCTCGTCTTTTGGCAGGTAACGGCGCCCTTGGCGCGGGATTATGCTTCCTTTGCCCAGTTGCTGGGGCCGGATGGGGTGGTGGGCCAGGGGGATATCGGCCATCGTTCCAGCAGCTATGTGCCCGGCGAGGTGCGGGTGGATGCTTATCGCTTGGCCCTCTTGCCTCACACCCCGCCGGGGGAATACCGGCTGATCACGGGGTTCTATGACCGTAACGATGGCGGCTGGCAACGCCTGCTGGCCGAGGGGCGCGACCACGTCCCCTTGGCGACCGTCTCCATCGCGCCGGCGCGGCAACCGGCGGCCACTTTGCATCCTTTGGCCTGTGCCTTTGAGGGCGGTTTGCGCCTTACCGGCGTGGATTATGACCGCAGCGTGGCCGGCCAATTGCGGCTCTATCTGCATTTTTCGTGCTCTGTGCCCACGGGCGCCCTTCAGGTGCAGGCGCTGCGCGGGGGGCAGGTGATCGCCCAGGGGAATTTGGCGGCGCTGCCGGCGGGCGCGGCCAGCACCTTGGCGTTGGATGTGCCGGATGGCCCAGAGCCCCTCTTCCTGCGTCTGGCCACGCCCCAAGGGAGGGCCCTGGCCCGCCTGGGCCCTTGGCATTGGCCCCTGGGGGCGGGGTTGCGCCTCCGCCCACCTCAAGGCGCGGTGCACTATGTGCCCTTGGGCGGCGAGATGGTCTTCACCGGCTTTGGCCGCCTAGGGAGCGAGGCCTCCCGTGGGCAGACCCTCTGGCTGCGCCCGCGTTTCCTCGCCGCGCGCCCCCTCTCGGCGGATTACACCGTCTCGGTGGGCCTGGCTCAAGACGGTTGGGAATGCAAGACGGATGGCACGCCCGGCTTGGGGGCCATCCCCACGTTGAAATGGGTGCGCGGCTGGCTGGTGGAGGATGCCCATCCCCTGGCCCTCCCCGCCGACGCCCCCACGGGGACCTTGCACACCGTCCTGACCGTCTATGATGCCTTTACCCTGGCTCCCCTCCCCGTCCTGGATGAGCGCCTGGTGCGCCAGGGCCAAGGGATCCGCCTGGAATTGGATTCGGTGCGCGTACACTGATACAGCGGAACACTTGCGAGGATCCGGCAAGCGTCCCCTTTCAGGGCAAGACGATGCCCTTGATCTTGGCCATGCCGCAACCCTGGAGGGTCAGTCGGTCGTAAAGGACCACTTCCAGCTCGTAGCGGCCGGAGGGCAGCTCGGTTTCGGGGATGGGCAGGATGATCTTGTCGGTGATCAGTTCCCCCGGCCGCCACAAGGTGGTGGGATAGCCCCCCAAAAGGGGCGGTAGGTCTCGCGCCGTCACCCGTTGGCCATCGGCGCGGTTGAGGCGCAGGGAGAGGAAATAGTTGAGCGGCGCCTGCCGTTCGCAGCGCCAGATGAGGGTCACCTCCAGATGGCGCGGATCGCGCAAGGTGGCCTGGCCGCCCACCAGGGCAATGACCGGCGGGACGTTCTCCGGCCCAAAGACGCCCAAGATGGGCTCTTGCCCCGTGGCGCGCCGCCCGGCAGAGACCTGGATCGGCTCCAAGGCCAGGATGCTCATGCCGAACCCACGGGCGGTGCACGCCTCCAGCTCTTGTTCCCCTTGCCACAGGCTCAGCCGGAGCACATACAGCCCCGGCGGCAGGTCTGCCGGGGTGGGCAAGCGCAGTTCTTGGTCCTCGGTGGCCAGGGGCACCTCGGTGGAGGCCCAAACGGGGCTGGGCTCCCAAAGGTGGGCCGTGGCCCCCACGAGCTGGAGCCGCACGCGCATCCCCGGTTGGGCGCGTTCCCAGCCCAGCCGCACCACCAGCTCCTCCCCCGGCGCGAGGGTTGTGTGGCTCAGGGAGGTTTGAAGCAGCCGCGCGGGTCCCCAAAAGATCCCCTGGGGCTCCTGGTGCAAGTACGGCGCCCGGGCGAAATCCATGACCACCGGGCCCTGGGGCGCGATGGCGCGGGGCGCCCGCTGTGGGGCGAGCGCCAGCCAGAGGATGGCGAGGGCCACGGCGCCGCCCGCCCAGAGAAGCGCCTGGCGACGCCGCGGGCGCAGGATGGACGGCAGCGTCAGCGCCCCACAGAGCGCCAGGCCCCCCAGGGAGGCCCACAGCGTCGCCCGCCGCAGGGGCGTGCCCCGCCAGCGGAGGATGACCCGGTGGGATCCCTGTTCCAGGCGCAACCCCACCAGCCCCAGGCCGGGCAGCGGTTCCACGGGCTGGGAACGTCCATCCACCTGGGCCGCCCAGCCCGGAGCGTAGGTTGTCTGGAAGGCCAATAGGGCTGGCGTCAGGGCCTCGATCTGCCAATCCTCCCTTTGGGGCGAGCGATCCAGGAGATGGGCAGCGCCAACCTCGCCCTGCAAGACCAGGGGGGCGGGCTTGGCGCCACCGTTGAGCAGCACCGCCGAGGTATAGGGGCGGGGCACCATCTCTCGCGGCAGGTATTCGTGGCGCACGGTGGTGCCGATGTTGCCGGAGTAGACCTCGTAGAGCATCAACCGCTGCGGCGTCACCTCGGCCTCGTGGAGGGGCAGGCGATCCGGCCGCAGGCCAGCCATCCCCGCCACGGCCAAGAGGGCGATCAGGGCCAGGCTGGCCCCTTGGCTCAGGCGGCGCGGTCCTCCCTCAAGCTGCGCCGCCAATAGGGCGATGAACAGAGCTTGCAACGCCAGGAGCCGCCAAGGGAATTGGGCAAAGGGCAATAGGGGCACGTGATCCCACACCCAGCGAGAGACAGGGGTGGTGAGCCAGGCGGTGACCAGGAGCGCCACCGCCGCCAGCGTCCAGACCGGCGCCACCTTGCGCCGCCGGAGGAGGCGCTCAAGCCAGAGGCCCATTCCCAAGAGGGCGATGAGGCCTTGCGCCAAACCCAGGCTGAAGGGATTGCGCTGGGCGTCCAAGGTGTAATCGTGCACCAGGTGGCGCTGCACCAGGTCTAGCCCACGAAAATGGCCGGCGTAATGGAAATATCCGGTGGTCTGTTCCTGCAACTGGACCAGCCCCTGCTCGGCCAACGCCGGCACCCAGAACCAGGCGCTCAAGAGCAGGCCAAGGCCGAGGGCCAGCGCCCCCGCCCGCAGCAGGCGCCAGCCTTCGCGCCGGCCCAAACTCCAAGCCTCCACCAGCAGCCAGAGGACCAGGAAAGGACTGAAAAGCAGGGCCGAGATGTTGTGGGTGAGTACCAGCAGGCCGTAGCTCGCGGCCAAGAGGACGAGGCGGGGAGCCGTCGGCCGTTGGCGCAGACCGTAGAGGGCCCACAAGATCCAAGGATACAGGGCCGCGGCGTAAAACTCGGAGAGGGCATCGCCCCGAACATAGACGTTCACCAGGTGAAACGGGGCATAGGTGTAGGCGGCGGAGGCGAGCAGCGCCCCCATGCGGCCCGCGCCGACCCGCCGGGCCAGGAGGTACATCATCCCGCCGGCCAGGAGAAAGCCCAGCGCCTGGGTGAGCTTGATCCCCCACAGCACGCCGCAGCCGGCGCGGCTCAGCAGGGCGGCCAGGTAATAGGGGAGGGCCGCATAGTAATTAAAGAAAGCGTAACCGAGGCCGTAGGCGGCATCGGGCATCCAATGGGCGGGCAAGATGCCGGCCGCGAGGTTGCGTTCCAATTGCTGCACCCGCTGGAGCAAAAAGGGGGCATCGCCGCCGGCGCGGGTGTTAACGATCCCCGGACCGATCAAGAGGGGCAGGGCGGCCGCCAGCGCCAAGGCCAGCGCCAGGAGGAGGCCTGGATCCATCCTCCTGGCGCGCATGTGATCTCGCCGGCCTGAGGGCCCCATCTGCCGCCGCCTGTTAGCTTACGCGGTTCTTGAGCCAGGTGTAGCCCACCAAGATGACCAAGGCCATCAGGGCCACCAGGATGCCGCTCACCTGATAGAGGCGTTGGCCGAAGGTTGGGGCGGCCGTGGCGGCGGGCGTTGGCGCGGCCGTCGGGGCGGCCGTGGCCGGAACCACCGTCGCGGGCGCTGTGGGCGAGGGGGCCGGCGAAGGCGTCCATGTGGGCGTGGCCGTGGGCGCAAAACGCAGGCAGAAGGCGATGGTCATCTCCGTCCCCTCCGCCAAAGCCACACCCCAGACCTTGGGCGCGGTGGAGGTGTACCCCGGCGGGTCCTCCTCGGTCACCAAATACTGGCCGGGGGCAAGGCCGCCAAACGTGTACGGCTCGGAGGCGCCATCGGTCTTGTGGGTGGCCAAGGGCGTGCGCTGCATGTTGAGCACGGTGATGTGGGCTCCGGCGAGGAGCGGCTCGCCCGCATCGCGCAGGCCGTTGCCGTTGCGATCTTCAAAGGCCAACACCTTGATCGCTGCCGGCTTGGGTGTGGCGGTGGCCTCTGGCGTGGGGCTGGCCGTGGCCGTGGGCGTGCTGCTGGGCAGCGGTGTGGCCGTGGGCGGGCTGGTGGGCCGTGGGGTATTGGTGGGCGGGGGCGGCGGCGCCACATAGGTCACACAGATATCGTCGAAATAGGCATCGTTGTGCTTCATTCGCCACTCGGCGTCGCCCCGCAGATAGATGGTCACCGTGCCGCCCTTGGCCGTGGCCTGCACGGTCAGCTCCACCCATTGATCCAGGGTATAATTCGGCGCCGACCAGACGATGTTGGGCGAGGTCCAATCGGTGCCGCCGGTGGGATCGATCCCCACCGAGAGGGCATATTTGCCCCCCGTGGAGACACTGATGTCATCTTCGGCGGAGCTCCACGCCTGGGCCCAGGCCCGCAACGTGACGGTGCTCCCCGCCGGCACGTTCACCTGCTGATAGATGCCGGCGTGATGGGTGGCGTAGGTGTTGCCCCACTTCTGGGCCCAGTTCCCTTGGCGCACTCGGCGCCGCCCAAAGCGTGCGGCATCCTCGGCTTTGTATTCGGGGCGACGGTTGAGTCCCTCTGCGGCAAAGGGGCCATCCTGCCAAAAGGGGGTCCAGCCGTTGGCCACCTCCACCTCGCCGGCGCCCCGGGTGGAAAAGCCGTCCTCAAAACCGGCGTTGCGCAACGGCGTGCCGGGACAATCGGCCCAGGCGGGCAGGAGCCCCACGGTGAGCAAGGCGAGGAGCAGGACGCCGGTGATAGCACTCAGGCGAGCGAAACAACCCAAACGCATACGATTCTCTCCTTCGTCCACAAGGATGGGCGAGCAGCATCAGGGTCACGGGCGCAAGGCCAAGCGCGTCTGCGCCGTGGGCCGGCCGGAAGCATCCAGCAGGCGCAGATGTTCCATGCTCTCCCAAAGATACAGCCCCACCATCACCTGATCTTCGGCGGCGTTCAAGGGGGCTGTGAGTTCCACCGTATGGGCGTCGCGCACCGTATCGCCCACGCGCCAAACGTCGGTGGGATAATAGCCGCCGGCGGCCGGGCCGTCGTGCTGCCCCAGCAACTGGCCGCCGCGCGCCACGTGGCAAAAGATCGTGTAATTCGCGGCCAGGGGGCGGTCCGTCTGCCAGAACAGCTCCACCCGCACCCGCTGGGGCGCGATGTGCTCCAGGCGATAGCCCACCAGGCGCAGGCCGCCCTCCCAGGTCCCCAGCGTCTGCCGGGAGGGCACCTCATCCGCTGTGGCCTGCAGGGTAACATAGAGCAGACGGCTCTCCCGCTCCAGGTCTCCGCGCTCTTGCGCCCCCTCTTGCGCGCTGATCAGCCGTCCCGGCGGCAAAAGGGCCAGCGCGGCGCGGTTGTCCTCGTAGGGCCAAAGGCAGAGGAGGATCTCCTCCGTTGCCGAGGGGCGCTCCTCCGGCAAACCCTCGGCGGGCAAGATGAAAAGCCTCTCCGCCGCCGAGCACAGATAGCGCACGGCGGGCCAATCGCGCCACAAGCGCGCCGCGAGGTACACACGGCGCCCCGGCCATGGCTCGGTGGGCTTTACGGCCAGGCCGGTCCCGCGCCAGCCGGTGCCGAGGAAAGCATTGATCTCCGTGGCCAATTGGGTGGCGGCGGATTCAAAGTTATAATAGACTGCCTCGCTCTGCAAGTGCTGCGCATAAGGGAATACATTGTGCGCGGCGCTCCAGACCAGCACGCCGCCGACGGCAAGCCAGGCGAGCTTGCCCCATCCCTTACGGGCCAGCCATTCCGCCGCTGCCTGAAGCCCCAGGGCCGGGAACAGGAAGAGCGCCGGCAAGATGCCGGCGGCGCGCAAAAAATGGGGCGCGCCCTCGGCCAGGATGGTGGGCCAGACCATCACCCCAGGCCAGATAAACACCAGACCGTGGGCCGGGGAGCGTCGCGCCTTGCCCAGGGCGAGGCCCAGACCCCCTGCAAAGGCCAGGGCCATCAAGGGGTCAAAGATGGGCCGCAAAGGGATGTTGTGGCGCGGGATGAAATCTCCCCGGTAGAAGAAACTCTGTGCCGTGTAGACCATGTGGCGGAACAGCATGCCCCAGGGGTCGCCGCCGTTGATGGCGGGGTTCCACAGGGAGACCTGCCCCGCCCGGGCCAGGGTAACGTCCCAATGGCGCAGAAAGTAAAGCCCCAGCGGCGCAGCCACCGCCAGGCTGACCAGCCCAAAGACCGACCAACCGAGGGGCCATAGCTTTTCCCGGCGCAACGCGAGGTACAGGATGTAAAAGAGCCAAATCAGGATGGTAAAGCGCGCCGCCAAATAGGTATAGAAGGTGAGGCCGTAAACCAGGCCCGCTCCTGCCAGTAACCCCGGCCGGCGCCGTTCCATCCCGCGCCAGCATAGAGCCACGGCCACGGCCAGCAGGAGGGGCATGGCCACCACCCGCAGGGCCAGCCGGCTCAGGTTCAGGGGCCAAACCGTGGTGGCTACTAACGCGGCGGCGATCATCCCCGCCCGGCGGTTGAATAGCTCCCGGCCCAAAAGGTACGTGGCCGGCACCGTGAGGGTGCCCAACACCGCAGAGACCAGCCGCAAAGCCCCCGGCGAAGGGCCCAGCAGGGCCACGCTCGCCGCCAAGAGATAGATGTACAGGGGCTCGCGCCCATTATTCGCCTCAAAGAATAAAGGGATATGCCCCTGCAACACCCCCAGAGCATCGAGGCCGTTGTAGGCCTCGTCGCGGTAAAGGCCCGGCGGGAGGGCAGCCAACGCGCTGAAGCGCAGCAGGGCGGCCAGCCCGGTGAGCATCACCACCGGGAACCACGCACACCAGGGATCTCGCCAGAGCCGCTTCAACGCCATTCTCGTCTGCCGAGTTTGGGCCATTATAGCACGCCGCCGGGTCGTGTCAATCGTGGCCTCGGATAGAGACCCGACAGGTCTCGCAAGACCTGTCGGGTCTAAGGAGGGGAGCGTCCTTTAGCGGCGCCGGCCGAGGCCGCCGCGCACAGTTTTGCCGTTGGGCAAGGTGAACGCGTAGGATACCGGCTCCTGAGCCGCCTGCGGGGTGAGCTCCAGCGGTTGGGGCGGCGCTGCATCTTGGGGATAGAGCAGATAGCGCCCCCCGGGGATGGTGTCAAAGCAGAACAGCTCGCCCGTCAGTTCGCGCCGGGTGCCATCGGGCAGCAGGAGCGCAACGGGCCGTCCCCAAGGGTTGCGCAGCCGGCAGGGCTCGCCCCGCCGGGAGATGATCTCCACAAAGGGGATCTGCCCCCCGCGCCGGGCCGAGGTGACCAGGAAGCCGCCCCGGGCCAGCAGCCGGAACACGGCCTCCCACCCCTGGGGCCAGGCGGGGAAGAGGTGCAGCACCTCCGGCTCGCCGGGGCGCGGAGAGACCGCCTGCAACAAGCCATCCTGGAGGCCGGTGGCGATGCCCGCCACGTGCTCGATGGCCTGGGCCTGCTCCCCTTCGGCCAGGGAGAGGCCGTTGGGCAAAGGCTCTTGGCAAGCATAGTGGCTGGCCAGGATGAGGGGCAACTCCTCGCCCTGCCCGGCCCGCGCCGCCAGGATGGGGATGCGGCTCCAGATGGGCGAACGCCTCCCCTGGCGCAGATCCTCGCGGTGGGGCAAGAGCGCATAGGTGCGCTGGACGATGCGGGCGGTGACGGGATCATCGGTCTCCAAGGTGTGGTCCTCAAAGGGAAAGACCGGCGTCAGCCAGACCTGCTCGCTGTTGCGGCTGCCGGGCACATCGCCCAGGTGCCCCGCCGCCCAGGCATCCTCGGCCAGCACGCCGCCGGTGAGGGCCTGAGATTCAGGCTCGTGGCCCATGGGGTAAGGGGCCAGGTGCGCCAGGAATTCACGCCATTGCTCGCAGAGATCGGCATCCACGCCCAGGAGGGTGGCGGCGCGGATGGCCAGGGGCACGGCCCCGCGGATGGCGGCCAGGTCCATGATGCCATCTCTCACGCCCCAAAAGCGCTCGTGGACGTTGGTCGGATAGAGGTGGTAGCGGCCGTCGGCGCCCTTCTTGGCGAAATGGCGGTAGAACTCGACGCTGCTGCGCAGGAGGGGGTAGGCGCCCCGGCGCAGCCAGCCCTCATCGCCGGTGTAGCGGTAGAGCCACCAGGCCTGCACCGCCAGCTTGCAGCCTCCGGTGAGGATGTGGCTGATCCAGGAGTAGCGCCCGTGTTGGTAGTGGGGCTTGCCCCGTTCACGGGTTGCCGCCACGACGTGGAGATGCGATTCGTAGGAACATTCGGCGATGGCCCGCTCCGATAGCTCCCAAGCCGGCTTGCGCCCCAGGAGGACGTCTTGGATCTCCTGGGCTACGTCCTCGGGCAACACCTTGGGGCCATCGAAGGGCGCCGTCTCCGGGAAGAACGCCCCCTCCACGCCCCAGCG
>DAOTZU010000169.1:0-66169 GCA_034433995.1 Anaerolineae bacterium | reverse complement strand
GCGCTATGTGGCCCACATCGAGCGCCAAGAGTTGCAGATGGAATTGGTCTTGGGCAAAAGCCAATACTATCGTGACCATTCCCGCGCCGTGGAGGCCCTGGCTTGCATCCTCTGGCACGCCTGGGGGCTGGACCAAGCACTGACCGAGGCAGAGCAGCCTTGCCCCCCCACCGATGCCGACACCCTCACCCGGGATGAGCTCCTGGCCCTTGCCCGCCAGGAGGCGCCGGAGGCCCTTGAGCTCAACGCGGTCCTCCGCGATCTGGCCACCCTGCTGGGGCCCAGCCTCCAGGAGAGCGGTCTACGCTTGGAGCTGGCGCCATCCACCACGCCGCTTTGGGTGCGGGCCATCCCCAGCATCCTGCGCCAGAGCGTGCTTTTGCCCCTCTCTGAGCTGGCCGGCGCGCTGATGGAAGGGGCGGTGCGGGTACAGGTTGTTTCGCAAAGGGAGCAAGCCCTCGTCCGCATCTCCTGCGAGGGGCCCCTCAATCCCACAGCGCCGCCCTTGGATCCCGAACGCGTGCGCCCCTTTGTGGAGATGAGCGGGGGCGCCATCATCCTCGACCAAGAGGGCGCCCGACAGATTTGCCTCTCCTTTCCCGTTCTGGCGCGCCAACGGCTCGTCCTCTTGGTGGATAACAACCAGGAGTTAGCGGAGCTCTTTGCCCGCTATCTCGAGGGAGAGGATTGGCTCCTCTTGCACGCAGCCACGGTGGAACAGGCCCTGGTCCTATGCCAGGAACGGCGGCCTTCCCTCATCCTGCTGGACGTGCTCCTGCCCGGCCAGGATGGCTGGCAGCTCCTGACCCAGCTCAAGCGCTCGCCGGCCACGGCCTCCATCCCCGTGGTCATCTGTTCCATTCTGCATCAACCCCAATTGGCCCTCTCCCTGGGGGCGGCGGGATATCTGCGCAAGCCCGTCACCCAGGAGATGCTTCGCGAGGCCCTGCATCGCTGGGGCTAGCGCTCCCATCCCCAGGGGAAAGCACCGTCAGCACGCTCTGCACCAGATGGCTGATCTGATCCAGATAGAGCCCCTCCTTTTGCCGCACGATAAAGGTCTCGCCCAAGGGGGCGCTCTCCTCCTCCACCGGCGGCGCCGAGATGACGATCACCGGGATGGGGGCCATCTGGGGATCTGCTGCTTTGATCTTCAACACCTGGTAGCCATCCACCTGGGGCAAAGCCAGGTCGAGCAACACCACGTCGGGCCGCTCCGTGGCCATCTTTTGTAGGGCCTCCTCGCCGTTATAGGCCACCGCCACGCGATAGGGCGGCGAGGCCGTCTCCAACACCCGGCTCACCAACTGCACAAAGCGCTCATCGTCATCCACCACCAACACCTTTTCCCCTTGCGGGATCACCTCGCGCAAAACTTGCAGCAAGTAGGCATTGCGCACCGGCTTGGCCAAATAGGCCTCCACGCCCAGGGCCTGGGCCCATTGGCGGGTGCTGGGCAAAGGACATTGGATGATGGGCAAGGCAGCGGGCTCTTCAGGCAGGGGCGCTCGGGCGTCGGCCAGGAGGGCCACGGCGCGCAGCTCCTCCGCCCGTTGTCGGGCCTCCTCCCATGAGGGTGCGCTCACCAGGTGGTAACCTTCCAGCCAGCGCCGCAGGCGGTGCACCGCCACCTCGTCCTCCTGATAGATCACCAAGCTGGGTTGAGGCTCGGAGCGGGCCACCCTGGGCTGGGTGTAGACCATGGTCACCTGGCCCTGGTCAGTGGCCATCTCCAGGGGCAGGGTGAACCAGAAGGTGGAGCCTCGGCCCAGCGTGCTTTCCACGCCCATCTCGCCGCCGTGGAGGCGCACCAAGCGCCGGCTGAGGGGCAGCCCCAGGCCGGTGCCCTTGCCCCACCACGAAGGGGCCTCCGATGAGGCGTGAAACTCTTGAAAGATCTTGTCCAGATCCTCCGGGGCGATCCCTTTGCCCGTGTCGTGCACCTGCACCCGCACTTGGTCCGGCTCGCGCATCACTCGCACTATGATGGCCCCCTCCAGGGTAAAGCGCGCCGCGTTGATGAGCAGGTTAAGCAACACCTGGCGGATGCGCAGCCGGTCCAAGAGGAGCGTGGGGATCTCGCCCTGGCGCTCCACGCGCAGAGCCAGGTTCTTGGTCTCCACATAATCTCGCACCATGGAGATGGCCTCCAGCACCACCTGCCAAAGGTCCGAAGGCTCGCGCATGAGGGCGAGATGGCCAGCATCCACGCTGGCCATGTCCAAGACGTCATCCACCAGCGCCGCCACCTGCTCGGCGCTGCGGTAAATGGCGTTGAGGTCGCGGCGCACCTTGGGCGGGAGCTGCTCCAGGCCGTAGGTCTCGGGTGAGGTGACCAACATCTCGCTAAAGCCGACGATGAGGTTAAGGGGCGTGCGCAGCTCGTGGCTGATGTAAGCCGTCATCTGTTTTTGGCGGCGCTCGGCCTCCTCGGCGGCGCGCCACGCGCGCACCAGGGCGGCGTTGGCCCGCTCCAGGCGCTCGCGGGCGCGGCTCAGCTCCTGGTTGAGGTGGATCACCTCCGCCCGCCGGGCCTGCACCGCCGCCAAGCTATCCCTGGCCTTGGCATAGCTGGTGAGGGACCAACTGACGGCCAAGGCAAAGTTCTGGGCCAAGGTCCAACCCACCACCACCACCGCCAAGGTGTTCAGCGCCATTAAAGTCACTTGGGCAGGAGACCCCAGGCGCGTCCCGCCGAAGGAAAGCAAGAGATAGGCCGTCAAGATCCCCAGGCCCGCCATGGCCAAGCCGGACCAAGGCTCCCAAATGACCACGGCGATCAAGGCCAACACGCCATAAAGATACAGCGCCCGCGACGATTGGAATAACCAGATGTGCCCGCTCAACAAGACCAACCCGCCCAGGAGATAGACGAGCTGCGCCGCCCGCGGCTGCTCATCCAACAATTGATAGACGATCCACAGCCAGAGCAACACCGGGACGATAAAGAGCCCGCCATCCACGGCGTCATTGGCCGGCACCCGTATCCTCTCCCAGAGATACCAGCCCACCGTGGCCACCAAGCTGAGGAGCAGGATCACCCGGAAGGTGTCGCCACGCATGGCCGTCAACGTTTCTTGGAGATTTTCCTGTTCTCCGCTGGGCTTGACCTGCCGGAACTGTTTTTTCCGCATCGTCCTCACCTTCCCACAGCAACGCCGCATCCGTCAACAGGGCCATCCCCTCACCCCGTCCCTCTCCCCACAGGGAGAGGGGAGGGCCGCAGCGCCTCTCCCTTCAGGGAGAGGTGGGGTGAGGGTGAAACCAAGGTCCGGCACTTCCCCCCTCACCCCATCCCTCTCCCCACGGGGGAGAGGGGGGCAGTATCGCCTCTTTCTATGGTAAGCCCAGGGGCGATAACTGTCAACCTGGGCCGTTTGCGCCATCCTGGGGCAAGGCCTATAATCGGCGGAGTCGGCCTCCCTGTGGGCGGGGCTATCACGAAGCAGAGGTGAACAAGATGTTGCAGATCGGCATCATCGGCTACGGTGGGCGCGTTTCCAGCATGGCCAAAGCGTTGGCCGTTTACGGCATCCCCTATCGCGTGGCGGCCATTGTGGATCCCCGCGCGCCAGAATTGCAGGCGGCCAACGATCCTTTCCTGCAGGATACGGTCTTTTACGCCACCCCTGAGGAGATGCTGGAAAAGGAGAAACTGGACGGGGTGATGGTGGGCACCCGCTGTTACCTGCACACCGAGATGGCCTGCAAGGTGGCGCCCTACAAATTGCCTCTCTTTTTGGAGAAACCTGTGGCCATCACCTTTGAGCAGGTCAAACGGTTGGACGCGGCCTTTCGCGATTACCCCGCGCCCACGGTGGTCTCGTTCCCTTTGCGCCTCTCGCCCATCGTGCAGACGGTGAAGCAACTGCTGGAGGCGGATACCATCGGCACGGTGGAACAGGTCATCGCCTTTAACGACGTGCCCTATGGCGATGTCTACTACTACAGCTGGTATCGGAACTATGAGCAGGTGGGCGGCCTCTTTTTGCAAAAGGCCACCCACGATCTGGATTACATCGCCTACCTTTTGAATCAGCGGCCCCGGCTGCTCTGCGCCATGAAGGCCCAACGGATCTATGGCGGCGAGATGCCCTTTGACCTGCATTGCGTGGATTGTGAACGGTGGGAAACGTGCCCCGAAAGCCCCTTCAACCTCTTTTATCAGCGCTATCAGGGGGAGAAGGTGGATACCCAGTCGCAGCGGATGTGCCTATTCGCCAAGGGGATCCTCAACGAGGATTTGGGGAGCTGCCTTCTGGAATACGAGAACGGCGCCCAGGCCAGCTACACGCAGAACTTTTTTGCCCGTTTCAAGGCAGCGCGGCGCGGGGCGCGGCTGTACGGCTATCGGGGGACCATTCATTTCGATTGGTACGAGAACGTCATCCGCGTCTACAAGCACCACACGCCCAGCGTGGAGACCATCGAGTTCACCGGCGAGATGCCCCATTTCGGCGGCGACCGGGAGCTGTGCCTGGATTTCCTGCGGGCCATGCGCGATGGCACCCCGTCTCGCAGCCCCATGGCCGCGGGCATCCTCAGCGCCCTCACCTGCCTGTGGGCCAGGGAATCCGCCGAGAGCCGGCGTTACTGCGAGGTGGTGATGCCGGCATAAGCCACGGCGGTAAGCCCAGGCCGGCTCTTATCGCACTGCTTTTGGTATAGGCTGGTCAGAGGCATCCCGGCGGCGGGAGATCGGCCCGGCTGCGCCAATCTTCTGGCAGCCCTCCAGGATGCCAATCTTGGGGAATGGCGCGTCGCCGGCCCAACGGTTGGCGTCACGATCCGGCCGCTACCGGCAAGGGCGAGACGAGCCACTGGCTATTCTTTTGCGCCTCTGGGGACGCCGCCGGTTCCGCGCTTTCGGCTCCGGGTTCCTCGCCCAAAAGATCACGCAAGACAGCGTCCCAATCGCAGTGATGCAAAACCATTTCACGGGCCGCCACCTGGAGGGCCTCATAATCGCGTGGCCGTGCCTCACGCATGAGCAAAAGCTCGTCCACTTGGGCCACCCAAGCCTCCAGATCGCGGGCGGGCAACACATAGCCGGTCTGGTGAGGAGTCACGATCTCCTGGGGCCCGCCCACGTTGGAGACGACGGCCGGCAGCCCACAGGCCTGAGCCTCCAAAACGACCAGCCCAAAGGTATCGGTGATGCTGGGGAAGATAAACACATCCGCGCCAGAGTACACCAGCGGCAGCTCCTCATGGGCGAGCCGCCCGGTGAAAACGGCTCGCGGCAGATGTCGCCAGCGTTCGCGCAGTTCAGCCAGATAGGGGCCGTCGCCGGTGATGACCAGGTTGAGATCGGGATGCCGGGTCAAGAGCCGCACATAGACCTGCCCCAAAAAATCCAAATCCTTGTCCTTGGAAATGCGCCCCACGTAAAGCAGGGTTGGCCCACGCCTGAGGTTGAAATGTTCGGCCAAATAGGCCCGCCCTTCGGGCCTGGGGCGGAAGAGCTCGGCATCGATCCCCCGGCGAAAAAGCTTCATGCGGGTAGGATCCAGGCCGCGGGCCGTCAGGATGCGCCGGTATTCCAGAGTGGGCACGCGAATCTCATCCACCGAGGAATAGAACCAGCGGGTATAGGCCTCCAGGAGATTCGCAATCGTCTCCTCGCCAGTGATCTCTTTGGCTTGCAGCGTGAAATCGGTGTGATAGATGCCCACACTGCGGGCATTGAAGAGCCGCGCGACCAATAGCCCCAAGAGCCCGATGGGGCCGGGGGTGGAGATCAGGACCTCATCGGGCTCAAACGGATAGAGACGCTCTAGAGCGTCGAGGAGCGAGGGGATGCGCATGGCATAGCTCTCATACGTGGGCAAATTGAACGCGTGAGCTGTGGGAAGATTGATCACATTGGGAGGGAGGTTCGTCTCGCTCTGGTTCGGGTCGAGCGAGGTGACGATCTGCAGTTGGCGGCCGGTGACATGCGCCAGCCAGCCGACCTTGCGCAAGGTGATGGCCACGCCGTTCAGATCGGTCAGGGTATCGGTGAACCAAAGCACGCGCTTCTGGCGGGGACGACCGGGGCTAAAACGCACCTCCAACTGGTTGAGCAGTGCTCGGCCTTGATAAAGATGTTTCAAGGTGGAAAGAAAAGGCACCGAGAGCAACACGGCGGGTAAAGAAGAAGATAGATCGCGCACCAAACGCACCACTTGGCCCTTTTTCACATCGTGCACGACGGTCTCGCAAAAGATCTTGACAAACTCGTCCACGATTCCGGCCGCTTTGTGATAGACGAGGGCCAGCTTCTCGTCTACCGGCGCGCGATGGTGCACCTGCAGATCATGGATCAGCTCCAGACAGGTGCGCTCAATCTTGTGCTCTTTTTTGCTGATGGATTTAAAAGCCCGCACCCGCAGCTTCTCCGCGATGGTCGGCGCATGCCGGTCAAAGACCATCTCCGTAAGCTGCGTCAGGATGGGGCTGGGCCGCTCTTCGCCCTTGGCCCGGGCATAGTCGTAGCCGATCTTGTAGAGGGTAAAGGCCAACGATTGGTAATCGTTTTGCCGCCCTTCGGCGCAGGAGCGCCTCTGCATCACATTGCGCAGAAAAGCCGTCGGCGTGGCGCCATCGGCAACGGTATAAGTGCGCCCGATAAAGATGCCCCCGTGGTCGTCCGAGCCGCCGGTGAACCCCTTGATCCAAGGCTCCTCGCCCACCGGCGCGATGCGGTATTGGTGATAAAGATCCTCCAAATGTTCCGGCGTCAAACCGCGCAGGATGCGCGTCCAGGTCTCATTGTTGAGGCGGTTGCGTCCGCCGTTCAGCCCCTCAAAGACGTTAAAGAGCAGGATCAGTTTCTCCAGATGGGATAGGGTCAGCCGGCCATTGACGGCAAAGGTGGCGTGGGCCACAGCGTGGGCCAGGTTATGCTCGTGCAGATAGTCGCGCAGATCATAGATGTTGGTGCGCAGACGCTGCGTATCGCGAAACTCGGCCTCGCTCAAACCCCAGACCAGGACATGCACTTTACAGCCATCTTCGGGGAAAAATGCCGTCGTCTCGACGCCGGTCAAGACATCGCGAGGATGCGCCTCTTGGAGTTGGAGTGCGCCGGCGATCTGGTCGTGATCGGTGATGGTGACCCAATCCATACCCTGGGCTTTGGCAGTGCGATAGATGAATTCGGGCTCGGTATAGGATTCGGCAGCCCCCAGGCGCTGCCACCACCATTCAGATGGGCGGTCAGAGAATTTGCTATGGACATGGAGATCGGCTTTGGCCATATGTGCCTTTTCCTTCGGCGAAGAACTGGTTCCTATCATCACGCTGCGAGAAAACCCTCTTCCTTTAGAATCATGCCACAGGTCCATTAAGCCAGAGCTAACAGAGAGTTAAGGGGAGGTTAGAGGTTCGTTAAACCTTGTGGTAGGGGCCCGTCAACACAGTGGCATCCTGCCAGCGGGCACAGCGGATGGGTTAAACGACAAGGGGTGAAGCGTTGGCGGGGAGCCTTGCTCCACCGGCGCGCGCTTCACCCCTTTGGGAGGCGCCTCAGCGAGGCGCTACTTGATCGCCTCGGCCACCCAGGCGATATCCAATTGCTGCAACTTGGCCAAGGTGGGCATGCCCGTCTGCGGATCCCAGCCCATCATGGCGTAGAACGTGGTGAGGTTCTCGTCCAACACCTCCGGATCCACCGGCTTCTCGTTCAAGCTGCCGCTGACATGAGGCATGCGCATCCGCAGGGGCAACACGTCATCGGCCCGGCCAAACCCCTCGCGCAGGTTAAAGGCGCGGGCCATGGTCACGCCGCGCTCGGCCACCTGCAAAAGCTCGTACATGTTCGTGCGCCAGCCAGTGATGGTCCGCACGAGCTGCACCACCTGATCCCGTGACCAGGGAAGGAACACACAGAGCCCCAAATGGTTGGGCAGCCATGACCAATTGGTCACCACGGTATAGGCCCGCACCTTGGCCGGGTTCAATACCGTCTGGGGCACCGGCTCATAGATGCCCAACTCCTGCCAACTCTCCTCCAAAGGCTCTTTGGCCATGCCGCCATCCCAAAAGTTGTGCACATGATCGGCGCCGGTGGGAGAGACGGCGTAGCCCAGGGCCTGGCCGTGGCGGGTGCGACATTCGTGCATGGGGAAGGGCTGCCCCTTGACATCCACCACAAAGTCGAACGCCTTGGGGCCGATCTTGGCCGCCGCGCGGCGGGGGCCTTCGGCCAAAAGATCGCCGATGCCCTGGCGCTCGCCGATGAGACGGGTGAGCTCCACCATGGCCGCCGCGTTGCCAAAGTTGAGCTCCAGCCCGCCGGTCATCTCCTTGGTGAGCAACCCCGCCTCGTAGCATTCCATGGCAAAGGCCACAGCCATGCCGGTGGAGATGGTATCCAGGCTGTAGGCATTGCAGATCTCGTGGGCCTTGGCGATGGCCCGCAGGTCATCCACGCCGCAGTTGGAGCCAAAGGCAGCGGTGGTCTCGTATTCGGGGCCGCCATAGATGGGGTTGACCTGATATTCGGCGTCATCCACCCGCACCACCCGCTTGCAGCGCACGGGGCAGGCGTAGCAGCCTTCGCGGTCGATCAAGATGGTATCGCGCATGGTGGCGCCGGTGATCTTGTCCGCGCCGGCGAACTGGCCGTCTTGGAAGTTGCGCGTGGGCAGCGCCCCCTGCTCGCTCAGATCCAGCAGGCCGCCATCGGTGCCGGTATCGTGCAAGCCCCAGGCCTTCTCCTTCCAGTTATCGCGCATCCACTTGGCCAGCTCTCGCAGACCGTCCGGATCGCCCACGGGGATATTGCCCGTGCCACGGGCGGCCACAGCCTTCAAGTTCTTGGAGCCCATGACCGCGCCCAGGCCGCAGCGGCCGGCGGCGTGGCGCAGGTCGTTGATCACGCAGGCATAGCGCACCAATTTCTCGCCGCCCGGCCCGATCATGGCCAGGCGCACACGGGCATCGCCCAGTTCGGCCTGGATGGCCTCTTGGCAATCCAGGGTGCTCAAGCCCCAGAGCTTTTCCGCGGAGCGGAGCTCGGCCTGGCCATCGTGCACCCAGAGGTACACGGGCCGGGGCGCCCTCCCGGTGATGACGATGGCATCATAGCCGGCGCGCTTGAGCTCGGCGCCGAAAAAGCCCCCCACATCGGATTCCCCATAGCCGCCGGTCAAGGGGGATTTGCCCCCCACAGCGCTGCGCCCGGCGCCGGCCACGGGGATGCCCGTCACCGCGCCGCCGGCAAAGATCAGCAGGTTCTCCGGCCCCAGGGGATCCGCCCCCTTGGGCAACTCTTTCAAAAGGTAATACGCAATGAACCCCTGCCCGCCCAGATAGCGGCGGTAAAAGCTCTCCGGCGGCTCCTCCGTCCAGATGTCGCCGCTGCTCAGATTGACCCGCAGAATCTTGCCCGCATACCCTTTCATCCCGACCTCCTTATTGTGTAGCTTACCCCGATCGACCGACAGCCATCGGCGGCACCCAGCGGGCGTGCCCCGTGTTGCACGAAATTCTAACGGCCTGGGACAACGTTGTCAAACGCAGGCTCACAGGGGGTGTTGAACGAGGGCGAGTTGCGGGCGACTCCGCCCGTAGCAATGCGTTAAACCACCGATGGCATGTGGCCCTTGCTCGCCGTCGGATCCAATCCGACGGCTCTGCCTGCCAAGCCCGCAACGCGGGCTTACCATCCACAGCCGTCGGTTTCCAACCGACGGGGGCCCTCTCGACCATCTGCCCACGGCGTTTGCCAAAGGGGATGATCTTGGGCATAATAGGGGTAGCCTCAAACCAGCAAAAGAAACCAGTGCATGGTATCTTATTTGATGTTAAAGGAAAAAGTAGCATGCCCAAAGGTAAAAAGATATGGATTGTCGTGCACATAGCAAGTGGCGTGCCTGTGCAGGTCAAGGCCTATGCCAATCCCCGCTCCCCCGCCCGCCGGGAGAGACGCTGGCGCAACAAGATCAACCCAGAGGATGACACGGTCGGCCTGTTCGCCATGCGGCTCGAGTAAAACGCTTATTGGGAGGGAACCATGACCACACCGAACCACAAGCGCTCTCTGGTCGTCGCCCTGGCCGGCACCCAAGGCCTGGCCATGATGCTCTCCGCCTGCAAAGACGCCCCTTGGCGCACGGTGGGCGTCGTGCCGCCGGCCAACGCCGGCGCCGCCTTTGCCCAACTCCACTCCGCCATCGGCGCCACCGCCGACGAGGTCCTCATCCCCACCCTGGACCGGGTGGAGGTCTGCGCCGAGCTGAGCGACGGCAGCCACCTGGTGGGCGAGGCGGCCATCACCCGCGGCAAGCCGGGGGCTACCATCCGCCGCGTCTTTTTGATCTCGGAGGTCCTGGGCCGGCCGGCCGACGATTTTCGCCCCACGCCGGAGGTACTGACCGCCCTCAAGGAGGCCGACGCCATCGTCATCGGCCCCGGCTCCCTCTTTACCAACCTGATCCCCGCCCTGTTGATCCAGCAGATCAACCAGACCATCCGCGCCTCCAACGCCCGCAAGATCTTTGTCTGCAACCTGATGACCCAGCCCAACCAGACCGAAGGCTACTCCGTGGCCGACCACGTGCGGGCCATCCACAAGCACTGCGGCTTCCGTTTGGATTACGTCCTCACCCACCACGGCGATTCCCTCAGCCCGGAGGTGCTGGAGCGCTACCGCAACGCCTCGTCCCGTTTGGTGGAGACGGAGCGGGTGGTGCACGATGATTCGCAATTGGTCATTTTCCCCGAAACCCCCCAAGAGATGGCCCTGGTCGAAGGCGCCATCCTGGTGCAGCGCGATCTTGCCGCCGAGGTGATGGAGCGCGATCCTCTGACGGGCGAGGAGCGGCTGGTGGTGCGCCACGATCCGGTGAAGCTGGGCCAAGCGCTGCGCTCGCTGCTCCACGATTATGCCCTGCAGGAAAAGCTCGCCGTCAGCCGGACGATCTTTCGCGAATACGATATCCGCGGTTTGGTGGGCACCGAGCTGACCACCACCGTCTTGGAGAGCCTGGGCCGGGCCTTTGGCACCTACATGCAGCGACGCACGGGGCGCAGGCAGATCGTGGTCGGGCGCGACGTGCGCCCCAGCTCGGCGGCCTTTAGCGAGGCGGCCATCCAGGGCCTCTTGGCTGCCGGTTGCGAGGTGATCGACATCGGCCAGGTGCCCACGCCCCTCACCTCCTTTGCCGTCAACCATTTCTGGGTGGATGGCGCTGTGCAGGTGACGGCCAGCCACAACCCCGCCGAGTTCAACGGCCTGAAGCTCCAGGTGGGCATGGAGGCTCTCTCTGGGTTGGAATTGCAAAAGATCGAGCGGCTCATCGCCAGCGGCGCCTTTGCCTCCGGCCAGGGCAACCGCCTGGCGCGGGATGTGGTCTACCCCTACCTCAACTGCATCCTGCACAAAGTGCAGCTCTCTCGCCCCTTCAAAGTGGCCGTGGATGGCGGCAACGGCGTGAGCGGCCCCTTGGCTGTGCGCCTGCTGCGGGAGCTGGGGTGCGAGGTGGTGCCCCTCTATTGCGAGCCCGATGGCACCTTTCCCCACCATCCCCCTGACCCCAGCGAGGCGGAGAACCTGCAAGAATTGGCGGCCCTGGTGGTGCGCGAGGGATGTGATGTGGGCCTGGCCTTCGATGGCGATGGCGACCGCATCGGCATGGTGGATGAACGCGGCACCGTCGTCCCGCCGGATACGTTCCTTCTGCTCTACGCCCGCGAGGCCCTTCGCAACGGGCCGGGCAAGGCCGTGTTCGAGGTGCGCTGCTCCGAGACCCTCTTTGACGGCGTGCGCAAATACGGCGGCATCCCGGTGATGGCCAAATGCGGCAACACCTCCATCCTGCCCCGGATGCAACAGGAGCGGGCCGTCATCGGCGGCGAGCTGAGCGGCCACGTCTTTTTCAACGATCCGCCCTTTGAGTTCGACGACGCCCTCTATGCCGCCGCGCTCTTGCTGAGCTACCTGGATCGCGCCGGCAAACCCCTCAGCGTCGTGCTGGCCGAGATCTTGGAGGGCCTGCCGCGCTATGTCAGTTCGCCGGAATTGCGCCTCGACTGCCCCGACTATCTCAAATGGGACGTAGTAGACGCCGTGCGCGACGCTTTTATCCGCGACCACCGGGTGATCGATATTGACGGCGCCCGCATCTACTTTGGTGAGCACGATTGGGCCTTGATCCGCGCCTCCAACACCTCGCCCAAGCTCTCGCTGCGGTTTGAGGGCGAGAGCGCGGCCAGCGTGCAGCGCATGAAAGAGGCGCTGCAGGCGGAGCTGCGCAAACACTTGCCCAACCTGCCCGCGCTCTAGCCGCCACACGCGGAGAACGTGCGCGCTTATCGCGCCGCGGCTCCATGCGGGAAAGGGCGACCTCGTGGCCCCAAATGACATCGCTCACGTTTATGGTGTATAATACCCGTGAGATAATCTGAGGTGGTCTTCCATGGCCGAGAATCTGCTTTACTACGGCGATAATTTGGAGATCCTCCAGCGCTATATCAAAGATGAGTCGGTAGATCTGATCTACCTCGATCCCCCCTTTAACAGTAACGCCACCTACAACGTCCTCTTTGCCGAGCATAACGGCTCTCAGGCTGCCGCCCAGATCAAAGCTTTTGAGGATACTTGGACGTGGGACCAGGCCGCGGCCCGCGCCTACCAAGAGATGGTGGAACGAGGCGGCCAGGTCTCCCAGACTTTGCAAGCCTTCTATCGCTTGCTGGGCGGCAGCAACATGATGGCTTATTTGGCCATGATGGCGCCCCGCCTGGTGGAGCTGCACCGCGTGCTCAAGCCCACCGGCAGCATCTATCTCCATTGCGACCCCACGGCCAGCCCCTATCTGCGCCTGCTGATGGACGCGGTGTTTGGACCGCGTCAATTTCGCAATGAGCTTATCTGGCAACGCACAAGCAGCCACAATGATTCCAAGAAATGGGGAGCCGTGCATGATGTCATACTCTATTATGTCAAAACTGAACAGGCAACTTGGAACCGGGTCTATATTCCGCACAGCGTAGATTACGTTAAAAGTTTTTACCGCTATACTGACGAGCGAGGGAGGTATCGTCTGGATCACATCATCCGCTCAGCCACGATGGGAGCTAGGCCCAATCTGACCTACGAATACAAAGGCTATACGCCCCGTTGGGGGTGGCGCGTCGTGCGCGAAAAACTGGAAATGCTGGATCAAGACGGGAGATTGTTCTGGAGCAAAACGGGCAGGCCCTATCTCAAACGCTATTTGCATGAGCAAAAGGGGACGCTGATCAGGTCAGTCATCACGGATATTCCCCCTGTCGGCGCGCAAGCTGTAGAACGCCTCGGCTACCCCACCCAAAAACCTGTGGCCCTTTTGGAGCGCATCATCCGCGCCTCCAGCAACGAGGGCGATATCGTCTTGGATCCTTTCTGCGGCTGTGGCACCACCATTGCCGCCGCGCAAAAGCTCAACCGCCGCTGGATCGGCATTGATATTACCCACCTGGCCATTAACTTGATCAAACGGCGCCTGAGCGACACCTTTGGCGATAGCGTCCACTATGAGGTGATCGGCGAGCCCGTCACCCTGGCCGATGCCGAGGAATTGGCTGCGCAAGATCCCTTCCAGTTCCAATGGTGGGCCCTGGGGCTGGTGGGCGCCCGTCCCGCGGCCGGGAAACGGGGTGCCGATAAAGGCGTAGATGGGCGGCTCTATTTCCACGATGATCCCAACGGCAAAACCAAGCAGATCGTCTTTTCTGTCAAGGCCGGCCATACCACCGTGGCCCATCTGCGCGACCTGTGGGGCGTGGTCAACCGAGAGCAGGCCGAGATCGGCGTGCTGATCACGCTGCAGGAGCCCTCCCCGGCCATGCGGGCCGAGGCGGCCAGCGCCGGCTTTTACACCTCCCCCTGGGGCCAGCATCCCCGCCTCCAGATCCTCACCATCGCCGAGCTCCTGGCAGGGAAAAGGGTGGATTATCCCCCGGCCCAAGGGGTGAACATTACCTTTCAGCGCGCGCCTAGAGCCAAACCCGCGGGCGGCCGCCAAAATCCTCTCTCCCTCGCCATGGATGTGGAAGATTGAGAGTCTTTTTCCCCATTGAGGTGGGCGGATGATGTATCTCGCCTGGTCCTGCGTCCTGCTCCTGAGTGCCTACCTCCTTTGGGTGCGGCTGGATGGATCCCGCCCGTGGTGGCTGGCGGCGCTGAGCCCCGTCGCCTTCTGGGCCTTCATGCCCGTGCTGGTGTTGCTACCGCTGGGCCTTTGGGTGCGCGCGCCGCTCTATCTTGGGGCGGCGGCCCTGGCAACGGGCCTTTATGCCGGCCATTTCCTTTGGCCACTGATCCCTTGGCAGCGGCGCCGGCCGCGGCCGGAGGAGCGCCCCATCCGCCTGATGACCGCCAACCTGCTCAAGACCAACGGCCACGCCCAGGCCATCGCCCAGACGATCTTGGCCGCCGCCCCCGACGTGGTGGCGTTGCAGGAGCTGCGTCCTCAGCACGCCCGGGCCCTCAAGCGCCTCCTGGCCGAGGCGTACCCCTACCAGGCCCTGGCTCCGGCCGGTGGCTCGCGGGGGATGGGGCTGCTCAGTCGCCATCCCTTGCTGGCGGTGGAGCTGCGGCAGCTTGCGCCCCGGGCCAACCCCACCCAGGTGGCGCGCCTGCGCCTGGATGGGCATGAGACATGGCTGGTCAACGCCCACCCGCGCATCGCCTTTCCCCGTTTCCGCCGCTTTCTGGGGTTGCGCCTGCCCTGTGGGTTCGAGACGCGCTTCCGCCGCGAGGACATGGTCGCCCTGGCGCAGCTTCTGGCCGCTTTGCCCGGCGACGCCCTCCTCCTCGGCGATCTGAACACCACCGACCAATGCCAAGAATATCGCCTGCTCCCCCGCCATTGGCGCGACGCGTTTCGCCAGGTGGGTTGGGGGGCGGGGTTCACCTATCCCGTGGGCGCGCCCCTCTTTGGGCTGCGCCCGCCCTGGCCCATCCTGCGGCTGGATTATATCTTTTGCGCCGGCGCCTGGCGGCCCCTGCGGGCGCGGTTAGGGCGCATGCCCGGCTCGGACCATCGCTATGTGCTGGTGGAGGCGATCCACACGAGGCCTAATGTCCCATACCAACGGTAGCCTAGCCCTTTGCGGGCGGCGACCAGCAAAAAAACGGGCACAAGACCACGACGCTATGCGGCAGGTGAGCCCAAAAGGTCTCCCATGGGAGGATCCCGATGAAAGCGAAACCAAGGATACAGATCGCCCTGCCCCTGCTGGATCATCGCCTCTGGGCGGCGTTGGTGGGCCTCCTCTGTGGGGCGCTGTATCTCCGTACCCTGGCTCCCACCGCCATGTGGTACGACATGGCCGAGATGGCCGCGGCGGCCTACCACCTGGGGATCATCCATCACACGGGCTACCCCCTCTACGCGCTTCTGGGCAAGCTCTTCACCTTTTTGCCGGTGGGGGATATCGCCTATCGGGTGAACCTGATGTCCGCCGTCTTTGCCACGGGCACGGTGGTGGTGGTGTTTTTCATCGTCTGGGATGTGACCGGCCGCCGCCTGGCCGCCAGCCTGGCTGCCCTCACCCTGGGCGTCAGCTCCACCCTCTGGGCCAACGCCACCCTGGCCGAAAGTTATGCCCTCAACGCCTTTCTCGTGGCCTTGATCAGTTATCTGTTGCTCACCTGGCAACGGAGGGGACGCCCCGGCACGCTGCGTTGGGCGTTTTATGTGTTGGGCTTGGGGATGGGCAATCACCACCTGATCCAATTCTTTGCCCCGGCCATGCTGGTCTATTGGGGCGCGGTGCATTGGGACCGCCAGCGCCGCCTGCCCTGGCGTGAGCTTTTGCCGCTGGCTGGGCTTTTCCTGGCGGGGTTCGCCATCAACCTCTACCTGCCCCTGCGCTCCCTGCAAAAGCCCACCATGATGTGGGCCGACGCCTCCGATTGGCGCACCTTTCTCAAGATGATTACCGTCGGCATGCAGAGCAGCTCGGTCTTGCAGGCCCCTACGGCCAACGTGGTCGTGGCGCGCATCCGGCTCAAGACGGCGGTCCTCTTTCCCCTCTACGAGTTCACCGCCGTTGGCCTGGCCCTGGCCTTGTGGGGCGCGGTGCGCCTTTGGCAGGAAAACCGCCCCTTTTTGCTCTATGCCCTTGTGGGCAGCGTCTTGACCATGGGGATGATCCTCATCTACGGCATCCACAACATCTTTCAATATTTCTTGCCCATCTATGTCCTCATGGCCATCTGGCTAGGGGTGGGATGCGCTGCGCTCATCGGATGGGTGGAAAGATGGGCCGCGCGGCCGGTCCGAGGGGCCGGCCCGATCTCGGTTGCCTCTGTGCCCTTGCTGCTTGGCCTCCTCCTGCTCGGCCTGCCGACCTATCTGGTGGCGCGGGATTTTAGCGTTCTCGACCGCAGCCAGGACTATTCTGCCTACGATTACGCCCGCTACCTCGCCCTGCGCCTAGAGCCCAACGCCCACGTGTTGGCGGATTTCTGGGCCTGGGCCCCGCTGGCCTACTATCAAACCATCGGCGGCTGGCGGCCGGATGTGGAGCTCTCAGCCGGCCTGAGCGTGCCTGACCTGGATTGGGACGAGTTCGCCGCCGAACTGCGCGCGGCCGAGGCTCCGCTCTATGTGATCCCAGGCCTGCGGCTCCCAGAGGAGGTATGGCACCATCTGACCCTATCGCCGGTGGGCCTCAACATAGTGGAAACGATGGTCTCCGCCACCGTGCCCCTGCCGCGCTTCAAAGATGTCTGGCTGCCGATGATGGATGTCTATCGCATGGTCCCCGCCCCACCCAGCGGTGTTGTCGCTGCCATCCCCCAGGAACATCAGCTGCGCGGCGTGCGTTTTGGTCCTTCCCTCACGTTGGTGGGTTTTGGCGGGCCAACCCAGCCGGTAGCAGTGGGCGAGGCGGCCAGCCTCAGCTACTATTGGCGCCTGGAGCAGCCCACCACGGTGGATTACTATGCCAGCGTCCGCTTTGAAGATGCCGAGGGCTATATCCAGCTCTTGCGCGGCCTGCCGGTGTGGGACCAGAGCCATTTCCTTGGCGGAGCCCGCCCCTCTTCCCGCTGGGAGGCTGGGACGATCATCCGCGAGCGCTACGATATGCTCGTGCCCTGGCGCGTCAAGCCGGGCACGTACACCATCAAGCTTTGGGTCTATGAGGATGAGGAGCGCACGCGTCCCGTCTTGCCGATGGGTGTGGCGCGGCCAGAGGAGGGGATCGCACTGGGGACGATCACGGTCGTTCCGCGCCGCGTCACGCCATAACGAGCGATGGCCCGCTGGTGCTCAGCGGGCCATCGCCCTCCAATCAACAGCCGTATTCGGTTTTATTCAGAGACCACCAAGGTGTCCCCACCCGCGGCCCAGGTGTACTTGTACTTGGTGGCGCGCTTCAGATACTTGGCGAAGGGAGCATCCGTATCCGCCGTGCCGATGGTGGCCGCCGTTGCCCGCGCGGGGATGGTGGCCGAGCCCTCCACCGTCACGTCTTGGGTGTTGTAGGTGTCGATGGCCGTCTGGACGATCTCTTTCTCCGAGTTCATGCCCCGGCTCTTGGCCGTCTGGTTCAGGCCGCCCACGCTCATGGCCACGATGCCGATGAGGATGCCGAGGATGGCCAAGACGATCAACAGTTCGATCAGGGTGAAACCTTGCTGCTTACGCATTTTCGTTACCTCCGTTTAGTGCTAAGAATAATGCCCGATGCCACACGCATTGCCATGTGCCGCAACTCTGACCTCGTCTTCTGATCTTGCCTCCTTACCTCCTTGCCTGCTGGCCTCACTGCTGCTGCGATGCTATCGTCGTCTATCCTGAGCTTATTCTGGCCACATCATAGCACAGCCCCTATAGGCATCCGTAAAGCGTGGGTCAAAGTGGGGTAAATGAAGCGTAAATCCGCGAGCGCGCCACGGCGGTGGCGCGCCACCCGCCAGGCGCAGCCCCGGCATCTTTCTGGGGATACCTCCGAGCGCCGAGGGCGAAGCGGGTGTGTTCTCCTTTAGGCCAAATTTAGCCCCCTCCCCGCGCCAAAAGCGCTGGATTAATGTACTTTTTATGCCCCGCCGCCCACGATCCGGTATGATAAGAGCAGAAACTGTTAGATTTCGTTAGCCGGCAAGGCCCATGGCCGGTATAGCCTTTAATGTCCATCGAGATGAGACCATGACCGAGGAAACGGTTGCCGTCCAACAAAAACAATTGAGCGTGCTCATCGTGGATGACGACCCCGGGATGTGCGAGACCCTGGTGGATATCCTGGAGGATCGGGGCTTTAGCGTGGGCAGCGCCCAGGACGGCAAGACCGCCCTGGAGCTGATGAAAAAGGCCTCCTACGACCTCATCCTCATCGACATCATGATGCCGGGGATGAACGGCGTGGAGACGCTGCGCCAGATCAAGGCCATCAATCCCAATGTGATCACCATCATCATGACCGGCCACAGCCAATTGGAGGGGTACGTCTCCGAGGCCCTCTGGGCCGGCGTGGATGGCGTTTTGTACAAGCCCTTTGACGTCAACGCCGTCATCGAGCTGATCGAACGCAAACACCGCGACCTGGTCTCCCTGCCCATCATTGACCTGAAGCGTTACCAGGTGGATCCCGAAGCGGTGAAACTGGTGCCGGAGGAGCTGGCCCGCAAGTACAGCCTGTTGCCGCTCAAGGTGGAGCAAGGGCAATTGTTGGTGGCCATGACGGACCCCACCAACCTGCTGGCCATTGAGGACCTGCGCATCCGCACGGGATTAAAGATCAAGACACTGCGCGCCTCGCCGGCCGATATCCAAAACGCCTTTACCAACTATTATCAGGCGACGACCGAGATCGATCGCCACATCGAGCGCATCGCGCCGCCCCCCAGCGAGACGGAGGATAAAACCAGCCAACGCCTCACCGCCGAACTGGTCTCGCAGGCGCCGGTGGTGCGGGCCGTGGAGCTCATGATCACCCAGGCGGTGAAGGACAAGGCCTCCGATATCCATATCGAGCCCCAGGAGGACCATCTCCGGATCCGCTACCGCATCGATGGCGTCTTGCACGATGCCATGCGGCTGCCGTTGCGGGTGCACGCGCCCATCGTCTCGCGGATCAAAGTTTTGGCCAACCTCAACATCGCCGAGCGGCGCCGCCCGCAAGATGGGCAATTCTCCATCACGGTGGAGGGAAAATCCGTGGATATCCGCGTGGCCACCATCAGCACCGTCAAGGGGGAGATGGTGGTCATGCGCGTGCTGGATAAATCCATCTCGGTGCGGGGCTTGAGCGAGCTGGGCTTTTTGCCCGAGATGGAGCAGAACTGGAACCGCCTGATTCATTCGCCCTGGGGCATCGTGCTCATCGCCGGTCCCACCGGCTCCGGCAAGACCAGCACCCTCTATGCCAGCTTGAACCAGCTGGATAAGACGGTGCTCAAGATCATCACCATCGAGGACCCGGTGGAATACCGTTTTGAGGGGATCAACCAGGTGCAGGTGAACCGCCAGGCGGAGATCACCTTCGCCAGCGGGCTGCGGGCGGCGATGCGCTTGGACCCCGACGTCATCCTGGTGGGCGAGATCCGCGACCAAGAGACGGCCAAGACGGCGGTGCAGGCCTCGCTGACGGGCCACCTGGTCTTTTCCTCCATCCACGCCAACGACACCGTGGGCGCCATCTTTCGCCTGATTGACCTTGGGGTGGAGCCGTTCCTCCTCACCTCGTCGCTCTTGGCCGTGCTCTCCCAGCGGCTGGTGCGGCGGGTGTGCAACCAGTGTCGCGCCGTCAAAGAGGCGACCCTGCCCGAGATCACGGCCTATGAGCAGCAACTGGGCGAACACCGCACCCACTTTGAATACGGCACAGGCTGCAACTATTGCGCCGAGACGGGCTATCGCGGGCGGGTGGGCGTCTTTGAGCTCTTGATGATGAACGACGAGCTGCGCCGCCTGGTGTTGCAGGGGGCCAACTCGGGCGACCTGCGCCGCGCCGCCGAGGCCATGGGGATGAAGAGCATGCCCTACGACGGCATGGTCAAGGTCAAAATGGGCATCACCACGCCCTCAGAGATTTTGAGGGGCGTCTTTACCATGAGTTGAGGGAGTGGGTGACCATGGCATACCATTACATCGCGTATACGCCTAAAGGAGAAATGATCCAAGGCCGCATCGAGGCGGCCTCGGAGAAAGTGGCCGAGGAGCTCCTGTGGAAGCTGAACTATACCATCATCTCTCTCAAGGAGACCCAGGAGACAAACGGCGGGGTCTCCTTGTTCAGCCCCAAGGTGCGCACCCGGGATCTGATCATCTTTTCCCGGCAATTGGCCACACTGATCGAATCGGGCATCCCCATCGTTCGCGCCATCCAACTGTTGCAGGAACAGACCAGCAACAAGCGTCTGCGCCAGGTGTTGGGCGAGATCATCCTCGACCTGCAGCAGGGCCGTTTCCTCTCCGAGGCCATCTCGAAACACAAAAAGATCTTTTCCAACCTCTATGCTCGGTTGATCGAGGTGGGCGAGCGCACCGGTAATTTGGAGATGGTGCTGCGGCAACTGGCCATTTACATGGAGAAAGAAGAGGCCCTGGTGCGCAAGATCCGCAGCGCCATGGCCTATCCCTCCTTTGTGCTTTTGTTGGCGGTGGGCGTGGTCTTTTTGATGCTCACCGTGGCCCTGCCGCCCCTGATGGGCCTGTTCACCTCCTTCGGCGCGGAGTTACCCCTGCCCACCCGCATCCTCATCGCCATCACCGATTTCGCCTCCACCTACAAGTTCCATCTCCTGGGCACGCTGGTGCTGGTGGGCAGCGCGGGGGTGCTTTTCTTCCGCTCGGAGGCAGGGCATTGGTTCTTTGACCGGGCCTTGCTCAAGATCCCCCTCATCAAACGGGTGACGATCCAAGGGGCGGTGGCGCGGATGTGTCGCTCCATGTCCGCCCTGCTGCGGGCGGGGTTGGCCCTGCCGGAGATCATCGAGATGATCATCCGCACCCAGAGCAACCGGGTCATCAGGGCCGCCTTGGAGGGCGTGCGCCGCGACCTTTTGCAGGGCCGCGGCCTGGCCGATCCTTTAGCCCAGCAAAAGATCTTTCCGGGGATGCTGGTGCAGATGGTGCGGGTGGGCGAAGAGACCGGCGCCCTGGATTCCAACATGGAGACCCTGGCCATCTTTTACGAAGAGGAGGTGGACCGGGCCGTGGCGGCCATGGCCGGGGCGGTGGAGCCGGCCCTCACCCTCTTTATCGGCGCGGTGGTGGGCTTTGTGGCTGTGGCGGTGATCATGCCCATGTACTCGCTCATGGGTTCGATCAAGTAACCCGCTTTTGGGGCGCATCCGGCGGGCACAGGTCTTGCGGTCCGCCGGGTGCCCAGCCCCTCGCGGGCGCTGGACGACAAAAACCGGCGTTTTTGCGGGTGGTTTTATAAGCAAGAAGGTGGTTCCCATGATGTTACAAGATCAACGGGGCGGTTCTCTGGTGGGCGACTTGGTGACGCTGGCCATCGTCGGCGCGGCGCTCCTCATCATGCTCAGCGGGCTTTCCACCTCCAGCGGGAGCGTGGCTTTGGTGGAAGAGCGCATCAGCGCCGAAAACTATGCCCGGCAGCAGATGGAGCTGATCAAACAGGCCGAGTATCGGGCCAACCCGACGGCCCAGCCGTACCCCACCATCCAACCCTCCAGCCTCTACACCCATTCGGTGGAGGTGACCTACTGGCTCTCGGCCACCCAGACCTTCTCCGGTTCGCCGCCGGCCACGGATAACGGGATGCAAAAGATCCTGGTCAAGGTCTATGAAAACGGCAAGTTGCTCTTTGCCTTAGAGGATTACAAGGTGGATCGGCCATGAAAAAGCGCTTGCTCCTCGGCACGGGCCAAAACGGATTCACCCTGGTGGAGACCATGATCTCCACCGCCATCACGGCGCTGCTCCTGGGGGCGTTGGTGGTGATGCTGTATCAATTTAACAACCTCACCCGCCTGCAGCAGGACTCGCTGACGCTGAGCCAACAGCTCCAGACCGCCGGCGTGCTCCTCAACCGGGATGTGGTGGGCGCCTCGGAGGGCACTTTTGACGGCACCACATTGACTCTGAACATCCCCTCCTACCCCTTTGGACAAACGGGATCGGCGCAGGTCACCACCGTCACCTACAGCCTGGTGGGGGGCAATTTGGTGCGCACCACCTCGGGCGCGGGCGGGAGCAGCTCGGTCACCGTGGCCCGGCACATCAGCTCCTGGCAGATCGAGCCGCTGCAAGGGACCCAGATCAGCACCACCGTGCGCATCACCTTGACCAGCGCCCTGGCCCGCCGGGGCAGCCGCAGCATGACGCTGACCATCACCCGGCGCCTTTCCCAGTGAGGGAGATCTTCCCATGAAGCACAGAGCAACATTCCGGCAAGAGGAACGCGGCGAGTCCTTGCCCCTGGCCTTGCTCGCCTTAGCCACGGGGATCATTTTGATCGGGCCGCTCCTGGCCCATCTGAGCACCAGCCTGAAGACGACGGCGGCAACCCAGACCACCCTGCAGCGGCAATATTCCAGCGATGCCGGCGTGGAATTCGCCCTCTGGAAGCTGGTCCACGACGCGGCTTGGCGGCAAACTCTGCTGGACCAGCCGGGCACCGTGGCCTCCTTGACCCTGCCCAGCGCCCCCAACGGAGATACCCCCACCGTGGAGGTGGTGTGCGTCGAGACCGAGACCCAGGCTGGCGGCGGGGGCGGCGAGCCAGAATGCCTGGAATGGGCCCTCTGGGCCCAGAGCAGCACCGCCACCAACGGCTTGGTCATCGGCGGATCGGGGCACACCGTCAACGGCGGCGTGCACAGCAACCGCGATCTCAAGATCAACGGTTCGGGCCACACCATCTACGGCACAGCGGAATATGTGCGCAACCTGACCATTTTGGGTTCGGGCAACCGCATCGTGCCGGGCCCGGCCGTGCAGACCACCGTCCAGCCTTTTCCCATCACCTGGGATATCAACGAGTTCAACGATCCCAACCAACCCGGCAGCTGGGCAGCCCGAGCCCAGGCCGAGGGGAAATATTACGTCCATAATGGCACATGGAACATCACCGGCTCCGGCACGGTGATCCCGGAGGGTCTGCACTATTGCACCGGCAAAGTCAACTTTTCCGGCTCGGGCCTGCGGGGATACAATGTGACCGTGGTCTCCTTGTCCACCATCGATGTCAGCGGCTCGGGGCTGGATTTCACGCCCTACGTGCCCGGCCTGAGCTTTTTCAGCACCCGCGCGGCCAGCACCAACGTGGTCAGCATCAGCGGTTCGGGCAACACCGGCGGGACGGTCTTTGCCCCCAATGGCAAGATCTCTCTCACCGGCTCCGGCGGGGTGATCACCGGCGCCTTCTTGGGCAACGAGATCGATATCAACGGTTCGGGGGCCACCATCAACCTGGCCGAGGTGGAACTGCCGGGCAGCGGCGGCAGCAGCATCGTCTGTGGCGTCTATGACATCCGGTCCACCTCCGGCTCGACGGTCACGACAGTGCGGATGCGAGGGTGCGGCGACGGCGATTGGCAGGTGCTCTCCTGGCAGGTGGGCTCATCATGACGTCTCTCGCGAGGGAACAGGGAAACACGTTGCCCCACGCGCTGGTGGCCCTGATGGTGGGGACGTTGCTCCTGGTGCCCCTTTTGGGCCATGTGGCCACGGCGCAAAAGGCCACCCTGCGCCACGAGGGAGCGCTCCACGCCCAGTACGCCTCCGAGGCGGGGGCGGAATACGCCCTCTGGCGACTGCGCCACGATGCCGCCTGGCGCGAGACGGTGAAGCAGAGCGGCGCCTCAGGCGTGCAGCTGACCCTGCCCGACACGGTCAACCGGTTACCGGTCACCCTGCGCGTGGCGCCCGTTTCTTGGTCCTTCAACTATACTCTGTGGGGCAACAGCACCACCTGTTCCTCCGTGTTGGATTGGACGGGCGCCCATAACCGGCTGTACGGCAACGTCCACACCAACCGGGATATGCGCATCCGCGGGGCCGATACCATCATCAACGGCATCGTCGAGTACGTCACCGAGGTCAGCGGCGAGGGCCAAGTGACCTTTAACCCGCCCCCGCCGGCCAGCCCCATTCAGGTGCCGGTGACGATCTTGCCCCCGTTGTTCACCCTCGATGATTACAACAACCCCAACGCTGTGGGCACGGCAGCCTACGCTGCCCAACAAGAGGGCCGCTACCACCGGATCGAGGGCAACTATACGGTCAACGAAAGCGGCACCGTCTTTGACGGGCTGTACTATATCACCGGCAATCTAAAGATCAACGGCAACAGCTTCAGCGGCACGGCCACCTTTGTGGCCTTGGGCACCATCGAAATCATCGGCTCCGGCTATGACCTGCATCCCTATGTGGATAATCTGGCCTTTTTCACGCCGGCGGCCTACACCGGCTCGGCGCGTTGCTCCCAGCCGGTGATCCAGATCAGCGGGAGCGGCGTCTCCATGGTGCGGGGTTACGTTTATGCCCCCAACGGGATGATCCGCGTGAGCGGTTCCGGCGCCATGGCCGGCGCCTTTGTGGGCGATTCGGTGGATCTCTGCGGCGAGGGGCTCACCATACAGCCGCCCCCCATGGCCGGCGAGGACGAGGGCTGCAAGGATTTCGACATCGAAGCCACCGCCGGCGGCACCATCACCCGGGCGCGGGTGCGCCTTTGCGAGGACGGGGCCATGCAGCTCCTCTCCTGGTTCATCACCCGCTAAACGCCCCCATTGCCACGGATGACAGCTACAGCAAGATATGTTACAATGGGGCCAGAGTCTCGGCTCTGGCCCTTGCTGCGCAAAGGAACCTATGCCGCCAAAACCACCAGCGCCTGGCCCAATTGACCTGAATATCTTGCCGCCCCAATACCGGCCGCGGGTGGTGCCGCCCATGGCCAAATTGCTCTGGGGCGTATCCATCGGCCTGGTCGTGCTGACGGTGCTCGGGCTGGTCCTGCTGAGCGTCAACACCTCCCAGGCAGAGCAACTGGAGCTCAAGGCCCAACAGGCCCAGCGCGCCCTCAAAACCATGCGCACGCCCGCCCCAGAGATGATCCAGATGACCGACGAGCTCAGCCGCACGCTGCGGGCCATCACCGTCATCCAGACCCTGCAGCCCTCCCTCGCCGCCAAACAGCGCGATTGGACGGCCATCGTCGAGGCGTTGCTCAACTATGACCGTCAGCGGCTCAGCCTGACCGACCTCTTCCAAGATCGCAACACCCTCACCGTCGGCGGCCTGGCCCTCAGCGAGGACGACGTCCTCAGCTACGCCAACGCCCTGGATCGGTCCGGCGTCTTTGAACAGGTCATCGTCCAATCCATGGAGAGCTTTACCTTGCCCACGCCCACCGCCGCGGCCACCGTAACCGGTACGGCGGTTCTAACCTTGACCATGGCGCCCACGGCCCAAGTCACCCCCACGCCCACCGCCAGCCCCTACGATGCCTACGAGACCGATGATTTTCAAGCCACCGCCATCGTCCTGGGCGAGGTGCAATGGCACAACTTTAACCCCCCCGGCGATGTGGACCAGGTGATCTTTTTGGGCAAGGCCGGCCGGCGCTATTGCATCCAGGCGTTGCCCCAGGCCATCGGGGTGGATACTTTTCTAGAGGTCACCGTCGCCGGTGCGGGCTTGACTAACGACGATTGCCACCCCGGCGAGGCGACCTTGCTCGCCTGCGCCTGCCCCACAGGGACGGTGACGGGCAGCTTGGCCTCCCTGGTGGAGATCCAGATCCCCGGCGCCACCGACCAACAGGTGCGGGTGCGGGTCAGCAATCGCGGCCAATACGGGCCAGACAAGTGGTACACCCTGGCGGTCTATGAGGCCACCGGCGACGCGTACGAGCGCGACGACCAAACCCCCAAACCCATCGCCATCGGCGAGGCCCAGGCCCGCTCTTTCTACCCCGCCGGCGATGTGGACCGGGTCTATTTCCCCGTCAAGGCGGGGCACGCCTACGAATTGCGCACCACCAACTTGGCCCTGGGGGTGGATACGGTCATCGTGGTGCAGGTGGATGGCGTCACCCAGCAGAACGATGACGCCGCCTCCGGCGATCCCTCCTCGCGCCTCCTCTTCAAGGCCAACGCCGATGGGACGGCCCAGGTCACCATCACCAACAAGGGCCTCTATGGCGTGGATAAAACCTACACCCTGCAACTCTTGGAGGCGGGGGGTGATGCCTACGAGCCGGATGACCAGACCCCGCGGCCCCTCTCGCCTTACGAGGGCCAGCGCCATACCTTCTTCCCCTTGGGCGATGTAGACCGGGTCTATTTCCCCGTCAAGGCGGGGCGGGTGTACGAGGTCAAGACGTACAGCCTCACCTTGGGCGTGGATACGGTGTTGGAGGTGCTGGTGGAGGGGCAAACCCTCCGGAACGATGACATCGCCCCCGGCGATTATGCCTCGCGGGTGATCCTCACCCCCTCCCGCGACGGTGTGGCCATCGCCACCCTCACCAACCGGGGCGAGTATGGGGTGGATAAGGAATATTGGCTCACGCTGCGCGAGCTGGCCGGCACGCCCACCCGCGATCTCACCCGCCAGCCCCTTACCCCCGGCCCCACGCCCACCGTCTTTTGCGGCGATAGTTACGAGCCGGATGATATCGTGGGCCGCCTGGCGGTGGTGAACCAGGAACAGGGACGCAACTTTTGTCCCAACGGGGATGTGGACAAGGCCGTCTTTACCGCCAAGGCCGGCTATTCCTACATCGTGGAAACCTATGACCTGGCCCCCGGTGTGGATACGGTGGTCACCGTGCTCTTGGGCGGTCAATCCTGGACCAGCGACGACCGCTCGCCCCAGGATCTCAGCTCCAAGATCATCTTCCAGAACCAATCGGGCCGCGATGCTCCCGCCTTTATCACCATCACCAACAAGGGCCTTTTTGGCCAAAATCGCACCTACAAGTTCAAGGTGTCCGACGCGGGCACCGGCGATGCCTACGAGGTGGATGACCTCTCCCCCGTGCCCATCGCCTTTGGCATCGGCCAGGCGCGCAGTTTTTACCCGCCCGGCGATGTGGATCGGGTCTATTTTGTGGCCAAGGTCAACCACCGCTACCGCATCTATACCCAGGGCCTGGCCCCCGGCGTGGATACGGTCCTCACGGTGAATATGGGCGCCCTCCAGCTCCGCAACGACGACCGCCAGCCGGGCGATCTCTCATCTTATGTGGAGTTGCAGAACGACGGGGCTAGCGACGTCCAAGCCACCGTCTTGGTGACCAACAACGGCCAATATGGGCCGGACAAGACCTACACCCTGGTGGTCGAGTTCTTGGGTGTGGTGCGCACCCCTACGCCCGATTTGACCCGCACCACCGCTACGCCCACACCGCTGTTCACCCCTGGACCGACGGCGACGCCCGGCCCCAGCTCCACTCCAACCCTCGATTGCGGCGATGCCTTTGAACCGGACGATGCCGTGGCCCGCGTGATGGGGGTGAACGAGGAGCAGCCACGCACCTTCTGCCCCGCGGGCGATGTGGACCAGGTGGTCTTTACCGCCAAAGCCGGCTATTCCTACGCCGTGGAGACCACCGCCCTGGCCACGGGCGCCGATAGCGTCCTCACCGTGCGCCTGGGCAGCCAGGTCTGGACCAGCGACGATCGCTCGCCCCAGGATCTCAGCTCAAGGGTTGTGTTTCAAAATCAAACGGGCGCCGACGCCCCCGCCTTTGTCACCGTGACCAACAAAGGCCTCTTTGGCCCCAACCGCACCTACGTCCTGCGGGTGACGGATGTCGGCTCCGGCGATGCTTACGAAGTGGATGATCTTGCGCCGGTGCCCATCGCCATCGGCGCGGGGCAGGCGCGGAGCTTTTATCCGCCCGGCGACGTGGATCGGGTTTACTTCACCGCCAAGGCGGAACGCCGCTATCGCATCTACACTCGAGATCTGGCCCCCGGCGTGGATACCATGTTGACGGTGGACATGGGCACAACCCACCTCAGCAATGACGACAAGATACCGGGCGATCTCTCCTCCTACGTGGAGCTGCAGAACGACGGCCCGGACGACCTTGAGGCGACGGTGCAGGTCACCAACAAGGGACAATACGGGCCGGACAAGACCTATGTCCTGCAGGTAGACGATCTGGGCACCGAAAGCGGTGACGCCTACGAGCCGGACCTCACGGTGAAACGGTATCTTTCCATCAACGAATCCCAGCGCCACACCTTCCACCCCGCGCTGGATGTGGACCAGGTGACCCTCTTGGTCAAGGCCGGCCGGCGCTACATGGTGGTCACCTGCGGCAACGGGCTGGAGCCCGGTTCCAGCATCACCGTCACCACGCCCTTTTCGCCCACCCAGTTGGTCTGCGATCCGCTGACCCCCGGCGTGGATACCGTGTTGGTGGTGACGGGGCCGGTGCACAACTGCCAGCCCAGCGGCTGCCAAAGCGACGATGCGTTGCCCGGCACGGGTTACCTGAACTCGGCGGTGATCTTTGAGGCGACCGCCGACGGCGAGGTGACCATCACCATCTACAACAAGGGACTGTTCGGCCCCACCATGGAATATTACCTGCGCGCCTACGAGGTGGGGCTAGTGACTGCCTGGGCCCCGTTGGGGCAGCCCCAGGCGGTCGCTTGGCGGAGAGAGGGCGCTCCCCTTCTGCAAGGGATAGCCTGGCCGGCCCCGCGGCGCTGGTGGGGGCTGGCGGCGCCCCCGGAGCGGCCGGCGGCCCAATTGGCGCCCTTGGGCGCTGCCCCCGGCGCGCAACTGATCCAATTCACCCTGCAACTGCGGCTCAAGACGGTGACGCCATGAACACCGACGTCAAGGATCTTTTTCGGCGCTTCAAGATCAAGAACCCGCTGGTGGTGGGAGCCGTCCTCAGCCTCATCGTGGCACTGGTCCTCTCCGGTGTGGTGTTCAGCGCGCTGGTGCGTGCCATCTCGCGGCGGAGCGAGGCCCAGAGCGAGTACGACACCGCCCAAGAGGCCATCGCCCAGATTCAACGCGTCCAGGCCGCCGCCCCCGAGACGCTGCGCCAGCGCCTGGGCGCGGCCCAACAGCAACTGCAGCAGTTGACCACGGGTTGGCCCACCGGGCAACAGGTGGCCGATGAGATGGCCCAGTATTACCAATACGCCAGCACCTTCGGCGTGCGGCTGGCGCGGCTGGAGCCATTGCTCAAGACGCCGGAGGAGGAGGCCGAGAAGGCCTATAACGTACAGCGCTTTCTGGTGGAGGCGCGGGGGGAGGTGCCGGGGCTGTTGCGCTTTTTGGCGCGCCTGGCCGATGGGCCGTTCAAGACCTTTTTGCTGGATAACCTCATCGTCAAACCCGATGGGCCCTTCACGGGGAATGTGGACCTGGCGGTCTATTCCATCGAGCGGGGCACCCTACCGGCGCCGGCCCAGGGGACGCCCAGTCCTGCCCCCACCGCCACGCCGGCACAACAAGGTAGCCTGATGGAATCCTTCCAGGCCGCCATCGCGGCCCAGGATTGGCCGGCCGCGGCGGCCCAGGGGGAGCGCCTTTTGCAGGAGGAGCCGGAACACCAAGAGGTGACGTATCAGCTCTATCAGGTATACCTCGCTTGGGGGCGCGAGCTGGCCGCCAAGGGCCGGCGCGCCGAGGCGCAACAACGCTTCGAGGCCGCCCTCCGTTTGGTGCCCAACGGCCAGGAGGCCTTGACGCTGTTGCGCGGCCTTCAGGGGACGCCGACCCTCCCCGCGGCGCGGCCCACCATCACCCGGCCGGGGCAGACGGCCAAACCTTCCCCCACCGCCGGGCCCACCAAAACCCCCACGCCTGAGGTGCTGATCCATGTGGTGCGGCCCGGAGATACCTTGTGGTCCATCGCCAGCCGCTACCATACCACGGTCAGCGCCATCATGCGCGCCAACGATCTGCGCAGCACCACCGTATATGTGGGTCAGCGGCTGGTGATTCCAAGATAAGAGGGCGAAAAGATGAGCAGGCGACGATGGACACGTTTGGGCAGGGCGTTGCTGATCTTGGCCCTTCTCGGCGGCCTCTTGCCCCAAGGGACGTTGGCCGGCCGGCTGCCGCCGGCGGCGCGGGCGAGCCTCGGCGCCCAACCGCCGGCAGCCGAGGGAGGGCAGCCCCAGGGACTGCCCCTTCACCCCTTGCAAGTGGCCACGGCCACGCCCACCAACGAGCAGCGCCTGCAAGCCCTGGCGCAGCAGCTCGACGCCGCCTGGAACGCCCAGGATTGGCCCCAAGTGTTGAACCTCATCGGCCAGATCATCGCCATTGACCCCAACTATGACGACATCCAGGCCAAGCGCTACTATGCCCATGTCAACTATGGCTACAAGCTGTTGACGGAGAACAAGTGCACCGAGTCGTTGGAGCAATTCCGCCAGGCTTGGTCCCTCAGGCCCACCGGCGAGGAGGCCCTCATGGGCCTTGATTTGGTGGCGCGGTATTGCACCACGCCGGTGCCGGGCACGCCCACCGCCACCTCCACGCCCCCCCTCACCATCACACCGGGACCGAGCACGCCCACCCCCACGCCACGCACCCTCTCCCAGCCCATCACCTACACCGTCCAACCCGGCGATACGCTCTATAGCCTGGCCAAGCGCTACAACACCACCGTCCAAGCCATCATGCAGGCCAACGGGATGATGACCTATTTCTTGCGCGCCGGCGCGGTGATCTGGATCCCCGCCAGCGGCATCCCGGCACCGGGGCCATTAGTGCACATCGTCCAGCCGGGCGAGACCCTCTACTCCATCGCCCGCCAGTACAATACCACAGTCTGGGCCATCATGGCGGCCAACGGGTTGACTGGCACCAGCATCCGCGCTTACCGGGCGCTGTTCATCCCCACCGTCATGCAATCGGACATCCTGATCCATGTGGTCATGCCCGGCGAGACGCTTTACACCATCGCCCAACGCTACAACACCACCGTCGCCCTGCTCATGTTGGCCAACGGCTTGACCACCTACAGCCTTTATGTGTACCAGCGCTTGATCATCCCGCCGGCCGGCTGGGCGGGCAGCCCGCCGCTGTGGCCGGGCGGCCTACCCGGAGGGCCGCTCCTGCCCGGGAGGATCTATATCGTGCAGGCCGGCGATACCCTGTTCAGTATCGCCCAACGCTTCGGCACCACCGTGGCGGCCCTCATGGCGGCCAACGGTCTGACCAGCTCGCGCATCACCGTGGGCATGAGGCTGCGCATCCCTTGAAATCGGCGCAGGGATGCCCCTAGCCCTGGGGAAGGAAACGCACATGGCCTTGTTCAGCAAGCCCAAAACCCGTGATGTGATCACCCTGGCCATCGAACCCACCGATGTGCGGCTGCTCACCCTGCGCAACGGCAAGGTGGACCGCTGGCTCAGCGTGGACCTGCCGCCGGGGCTGGTGGTGGAAGGGTTGATCACCAACGCCGTGGAGATGGGCAAGATCCTCGATGCCCTCTTTACCGCCCACAATCTGCCCCGCAAACAGGTGATCACGAGCCTGAGCGCCATGCGCTCCATCCCGCGCCTGCTCACCTTGCCCAAGTTGCAGGCCTCGTTGATGGAAGAGGCCATCTCCCGCGAGGCGCGCAAAGAGATGCCCGTCTCCTTGGAGAGCCTCTACCTCGCGTGGCAATCCATGCCCGGAGTGGGCGACCAACAGCGCATTTACGTGGTGGGGGTGCCCAGGGAGATGATTGAGGCCCAGGTGCGGGCGCTCCAGGCCGCGGGCATCCCGCCTTTTGTGATGGACCTCAAACCGTTGGCCCTCATCCGCGCCATAGGCCAACCGGAGGCGATCATCGTCTGCCTGGAGGATGGGTTATTGGATATCGTCATCGTCATAGATTATCTGCCGGCCATCATGCGCACCTTCTCCTTTGAAAAGGAGGGCCTGGATGCCCTGGGCCAGCTCGAACGCTTGTTGGAGGAGCTGACCCAGACGGTGCGCTTTTACAACGATAGCCACCGCGAGGCTATGTTGCAGCCCAGCACGTCCGTCTATTTGGCGGGGCGCTCGCTGAATACCCGCGAGGCCTGGGACTATCTCAAAGCCACCATTGACCGCCCCGTGGAACGGGCCGTCGCCCCATTTCCCTGCCCGGAGGAATTGCCCGAGATGGAGTTCATGACCAATTTCGGCCTGGCCCTGAAGAAGGTGTAGCATGGTGTGGTTCAGCGCCCTTTATGGCTTGGTGGGGCTCATCGTGGGCAGCTTCCTGAACGTCGTCATGGATCGGCTGCCCGCCCAGCAATCGCTGCTGCGCCCGCCCTCCCATTGTCCCCAGTGCGGTCGGCAGCTCACCGCGGGGGACCTGGTGCCTGTGGTCAGCTATCTCGTCCTCCGGGGACGTTGCCGCACCTGCGGGGCGCGCATTCCCTTGCGCGTGCTGCTGGTGGAACTGGTTACCGGCCTCCTTTTCGCCTTCCTGGCCTGGTTTTTCGGCCCCAGTGTGGAACTGGCGCTGAGCACGGTGTACACCTGCTTCCTCCTGGTCATCCTGGTCATCGACTTGGAGCACAAATTGGTGTTGAACGTGGTCATCTTGCCGGCCATCGTCTTGGCCCTTTTGGCCATCCCCATCCAGGCCCTGGTGGCGGAGCCTTCCTTCGCCCACTTGGGCCTCTTTTGGCTGATCCAACGCAACCGTGGCATGGCGAGTTTGTCCATCGCGCAATGGACGGCCTTGAGCCAGCTGCTGGGAGGCTTGGCCGCCTTTCTCATCTTTTGGCTGATCTGGCTCATCGCCCCCCAGGGGATGGGGGCCGGCGATGTCAAGCTGGCGGCCTTTGCCGGGCTCATCACCGCCTTTCCGGGGGCGCTGGTGGCGGTGTTCAGCTCCTTCATTTTGGGAGGGGTTGTGGGGGTCGTGCTGCTCATCACCCGGCTGGCCGGGCGCAAAACGGCCATCCCTTTTGCGCCCTTTTTGGTGCTCACCACCTTCCTGTACATGCTCTACGGCAGCCGGCTGTTGCTCTGGTATTTCGCCGGTTAGAGGCCACGGCCCACAAGGGGCTCACTAGAGCAAATATATCGGGCAGGGTCCCGCGCCCATGGATTTGGTCGCACCGCGGGGGAGAACGACTGTTTGGCCTCAGGGCCCATTACAGGCGAGGGGATAGCACAACATCCTGATCTGGGGAATTTGGACATGTCCGATCCCATCATGCGCCAACCTACGCAGCGCACAACCTTCGCCCGGCCCACGCCCAGCGCGGAGGTGTACATTGACGAGCTTTTGCACTTGACGACGCGCCTGGGCGCCTCAGATCTGCACCTGAAGGCCGGGAGCCCGCCGGTGTTGCGCATCCGGGGCGACCTGCAGGTGCAGGCGCAGTACGAGCCCCTGAGCGCCGCCGACCTGGCCCGCCTCTACGAGCAGGTGACCAATCCGGAGCAGCGCCGGCGCTTTGAGCAGGAATTGGAGCTGGATCTCTCCTATGAGCTGGAAGGGGTGGCCCGCTTTCGCATCAATGTGGCCAAACAACGGGGCACCATCACCATGGTCATGCGCCGCCTGAGCATGATCATCCCCACGTTGGACGACTTGTTGCTGCCCCCGGTGTGCAAAGAATTGATCATGCGGCCCCGTGGCTTGATCCTCGTCACCGGGCCCACCGGCAGCGGCAAATCCACCACCCTGGCGGCGATGATTGACTATCTTAACGAGCGACAACGCTGCCGCATCGTCACCTGCGAAGATCCCATCGAGTACGTCTTTACCGACAAGCAGAGCATGATCACCCAGCGGGAGCTGGGCGAGGACACGCCCAGCTTCGCCTCCGCCCTCAAACACGCCTTGCGCCAGGACCCCGACGTGATCCTGGTGGGCGAGATGCGGGACCTGGAGACCATCGCCGCGGCCATCACCGCCGCCGAGACGGGCCACCTGGTGCTCTCCACCCTGCACACCGCCGGCGCCGCCAACACGGTGGACCGCATCATCGACGTCTTTCCGCCGCACCAGCAACAACAGGTGCGCATCCAACTCTCCATGATCCTGGAGGGAGTGCTCTCTCAGACGCTGCTGCCCACCGCCGATGGGAAGGGCCGCGTGGTAGCGGTGGAGGTGATGGTCGCCTCGCCGGCGGTGCGCAATCTCATCCGCGAGGCCAAGACCCATCAACTCCCCGGCGTCATCGAGACCAGCCAGCGGCTGGGGATGAGGACCCTAGATCAGGCGCTGATCGAGCTTTACCGTCGCGGCATGGTCACCCTGGAAGACATCTTGGCCAAGGCCAATAATCCGGAACACGTGCGCCAGCTCCTGCGCTCCGCCTGACCTTTGCCCCTCGCCCCGCAGGGGAGAGGGTGGGGTGAGGGGGCGGGCAGGAGGGTGACCTCCCCTCACCTAGCCTCTCCCCAGGGGGGAGAGGAACGGCTGGCCCCTCGCCCCGCAGGGGAGAGGAAGGGCTGCTGACCCTCATCCCGCAGGGGAGAGGGGCAAAATGATGCTGAACCGGGTGCCCAGGCCCAGGCGGCTCTCCACCTCAAGCTGGCCCTTGTTCAAGGCGATCAATTGACGGGCCACCACCAGGCCCATCTGCAACGCGATAGGCCCCTCCCCCGGCTGTAGCTCGAACAGGCGCGCCACCTGCTCCTTGGCCAGGCCGGGGCCGCTATCCACCAGCTCCACATAAACCTTGGCGCCGGCGGCGCGCGAGATCACCCGCAAGGTATCGCCCGGCCTGAGGGCGGCATATTGGAAGAGGAGGATGTTCTCCAACGCCCGGCCCAGCTGTTCCCCATCAGCCTGCACGGGAGGCAGTTCTGCCGCCAGCATGGTCTTGAGGATGGCGCCCTCGGGCGGCGGCACTTGTTCCAGGGTCTGCTGGATCAGCGGGTTGAGCTCCACCAGCGCCGGCTTGGGCGTCTTGGGCGCGGCCAGGTCCATCAAGTTGAGCACGATGCGGTTGCTTTGGTTGATCTCGCGCAGCAGAATGCCCAGGTGTTTGGCCAGTTTCTCATTCTGGCCGCCCACCTTCATATTCAAAAAGTACGTCGAGTTCTGCATCACGCTGAGCTTGTTGCGCAAATCGTGGCCCACCAGGCGGATGATCTGCCCGAAAGCCTCATCCACCAAAAATGGGCGCTCGCGGATGGCGGCCATCAGCAGCCTCCCCTGCCCTGCACGGGCAAAAGGCTTTGGATCAAGCGCAGCAGATCGTCCAGCTTGAGGGGCTTGGCAAAGATCGCCGTCGCTCCATCCACCTTGGCCCGATCCAGCGAGAAGGTGTCGGCATAGGCGGTCATCAGGATCACCGGCAGCTTGGGGCGGATCGTCCTGATGAGATGGAGCGCCATCAGGCCATCCATCACCGGCATCTTGACATCCATCAACACCAGGTTATAGGGCCGCCGCTTCACCTTGTCCACCGCCTCTTGGCCGTTACAGGCCTGGTCGACGTCAAAGTCATACGCCTCCAAGATGTCCAGCAGGGTATCGCGCATGCCCTCTTCGTCATCCACCACCAACAGCAACGCAGGACGTGCAGGTTCGTCGGTCATGTGGTCAGGTGCTCCTTATGATGCTCTTGATAGGGCAAGCACACGGTGAAGCGGGTTCCTTCGCCCACGCGGCTGGCGACCTGAACCTGGCCACGGTGCGCCTCCACCAACATCCGCACCAGCGGCAACCCCAGGCCGATCCCTTTGGCCTTGGTGGTGAACAAGGGCTCAAAGATGCGCTCCATGTTCTCCTCGGGGATGCCGCAGCCGGTATCGCTAAAACTAAAACGGACGCAACCGTTCTGCTGATCCGTGGCAATGGTGAGCTTTCCGCCCTCGGGCATGGCTTGGACGGCGTTGTTGATCAGATTGATAAAGACCTGGTGCATCTTATCGGCATCCGCCTGTACAGGAGGCAGATCAGGGGTGAGAGCCAACTGCACTTGCACCGTATCGGGCAACAAAGCCCGTTCCAGGGTTTGGCGCACCAACGCGTTCGGATCTACCGGCTCCATCCGCACCTCGGTGACACGCACAAAGTTCATGATATCGGTGATGATGCGGTTTGCGGCCTCCACCTCGCGCTCGATGATCTGGAGATGCTTGGCAACCTTGGGATCAGCCTCGCCCAGGCGCGTTTTGAGGTAATAGACCGAGTTGTTGATCACACCCAGCGGGTTGCGCAACTCATGGGCGATGCTGGCGCCGAACTTGCCGATGGTGGCCAGGCGTTCGGCGCGCAAGAGCTGCTCCTGGGCGGCGCGAAGCTCGCGGGTGCGCTCCTCCACCCGCGCCTCCAGCTCCTTGTTCCAGGCCCCCAACTTTTGTACCAGGTTGGCGTTCTCCAAAAGCGCCGCCGCCTGGCTTCCCAAGATGGAGGCCAACTCCCGGTCCGCCTCGCGGAAGAGCTCGTGGCCGGCGGCCTTGGTCAACGCCATGACGCCCAGATAGCGGTTGGGGGTGCGCAAAGGCACGCACATGAGCGAGGCAATGCCGTGCTCTTGCATCGCCTCGCACAGCGTGGGCGAGGGCGCGTCCTGCGGGCTCAAGATACGCGCCTCTTCGGAGGCACTCATATTGCGGGTAATGTTCTCGCATTCGGTGCAACTTGCGGGGATGAGCCCAAGTCTTCCCTCGATGTACGTATGGCCGTCTTCACCGAGGAGCAACAGGGCCGCCCCATCGGCGCCCGTCTCCTCCTGGGCGATCTCCACAAGGTGCTGCAGGAGCGACGGCAAATCCTGGCGCAAGCTCTGCTTGTTCAGCTCCAAAAGGGGCAAGAGGGCGCGCAGGCGGGCGTTCTCGCGCAACAGCCGCCCCTGCTCCAGGGCGTGCTCCACGGCGGCGCGGAGATCGGCCATGCCAAAGGGCTTGGTGACAAAATCTCCCGCGCCGGCCCGCAGGGCCTTGATGGCCATCTCCACGCTGCCGAACCCGGTGATGACCACCGTCGCCAGGTGAGGGTTCGCCTGGCGCGCCGCCGCCAAAAGCTCCAGCCCCGTCATCCCCGGCATCATGAGATCTGTGACCAACAGGTCAAAATGCTCCTGGGAGAGGAGCGCCAAAGCCGCCTCGCCGGAGGTGGCCGTGACGGTCTCGTACCCCAGCCGCTGGAGCACCCGGCCGGCAAACTCGACGATCTCTTGTTCATCATCCACAAGTAAAATCCGCTCAGGCATCCAACCTCACCTGCTTTCTAGCCCCAGGCGAGCACCGCTTACTTTTTCGGGCTCTTGCTGCACCAGCGCGATCCATTCCTCCACCAAATGACCATCCAACTGGGTCCCCGCCGCGCCGCGGAGCAGGCCAAAGGCCTCGGCCACAGAGAGCGCGGGGCGGTAGGGGCGATCGGAGGTCATGGAATCGAAAGCATCCACCACGGCGATGATGCGCGCCCCCAGGGGGATCGCCTCGCCGGCCAGGCCGTCAGGATAGCCCTTGCCGTCATAATGTTCATGGTGATGGAGCACCAAGGGCACCGCCTCGGCAAAGGCCTCCATGCCCATGAGGATGCGGGCGCCCATCACCGGGTGGAGCTTGACACGATCGAACTCGTCGGAGGTGAGGCGGCCGTTCTTGTGCAACGTTTCATCGGCCACGCCCAGCTTGCCGATATCATGGAGCAAACCGGCAATCCGCACCGCCTCCAGCTCCCGTCCCACCAGCCCCACACGTTGCCCCAACCAATAAGCATACTGGGCCACCCGCTGGGAATGGTCGTGGGTGTATTGGTCATACGTGCCCACCGCCGCAAAAAGGGTCTGCACCGCCTCCACGGTAACCTGGCGGAGGTTCTGGAAGGCCTCCAGCAAGCGTTGGCGGGTCCTGGTTTGCAACACGGCGATGCCCACCTGAAAGCCAAAGATCTGCAGGAGCTGGGCATCCTCCGGAGTGTAACGCGGCGCGCCGGGCTGGCGGACCAGGGTCAGCTCGCCGGCCATCTCCTCGCCCACAAACAAGGGGACGGTGATGCCGCCGCCGCTCTGGGCCTCTCGCTCCAGGGGCGCCGCATCGCCGGCCTCCCGCAGGCACCATCCCCGTGGCCGCTGGGCGAGCTGGCGCATGGCCTCATAAGAGAGCCGGGGATACCCCAAAGCCTCGGGCACCAGGCCGCTCTGGATGACGGTGACCTCTTGCTGGCTCTGGGGATCGAACAGGGTCATGACGATGCCGTTGGGGGCAAAGGTGCGCCGCATAAGGTCCAGAATCTGCTCCAACATCTGCTCCAGCTTGGTGGGCAGGCCCGTCTGGCTGGAGAGGATGCGCCCCAGCTCCACCAGGGGTTCCAGGGGAGAACGCCGCCGGGCCTCGTAGCGCCGGCGGCGCCGCTCAAAGCATTGGGAGACCTTGAGCTCCAGATCGCGCACATCAAAGGGCTTGGTGAGGTAATCATCGGCGCCGCGCTGCATGGCCCAGACGGCGCTTTCGATGGTGCCATGGGCGGTGAGGATGATGAAATCCGTCTCCGGATAAAGCTCCCGCGCCCGCTCCAAGAGCTCCAAACCCTCCATCTGGGGCATGCGCAGATCGGTGATGACGAGGTCAAAGGGCTCCTCGCGCAGGAAGTCCAGGGCCTGCGCGCCGTTGGCCGCCTCCTTCACCCGGTAGCCCCGTTGCTCAAGGACACGGATGATGATCTGGCGGATGTTCGCCTCGTCGTCCACCACGAGGATCTTGTCCGGCTTGCATGGATCAGCCACGGTGCACCTCTCGCGCCCGCCCCAGGGCCCTTCTAGGCCTTGGCGGGGGATGTGGTCCGGTCGGCCTGGCGGCTGCGCTCCAAATATTCGTTCAACATGTGGATGCTATAGCGGCGATGCCCCCCTGGCGTCCGGAAGGGCAAAAGGTGTCCCTCCTTCTCGATCCGGCTCAGGGTAAAGAGACTCACCCGCAGGTACTTGGCCGCCTCTTTGGCCGTCAACAGGGTCATGCGCTCGTCGGATGCCATAGCTCGCTCCTCAAAGGCACTGAAATCGAAAGAATCCTTCAGAAGCGCCCTTATTGTACCCAAGAAGCGCCAGGGGGAACGTGAAGGCAACGTTAATTCACAGAGATTTTACGACCCAACGCAGCCAAGCCAGCAAACCGGGGGGTTGAAAAGAGGGAAAACAAGACCACGCCCGACCTTTAGGCCGGAGCGATACTCTCCGACGCACATCGCCAACGCATCTTGGCAGGGCACGAGGAGCCTCGCGCCCTGCCAAGGAGTCCGTCGGTCTCAGCCGCCCGAGGTGGCCGGGGCATGCTGGTCACCGGTCTGGGGAGCAGCGGAGGCTTCGACCCCGGCACGGTAGCAACGATAGGCATCCTCCACCGTGTGGATCTCCCAGGCCTGCTCCAGGGGGATGGTGATGCCCAACTCCTCCAGCCGCAGCATGAGCTCCACCATGTGGATGGAATCCACCTGCAGATCCTCAATGAAGGAGGATTGGGGCGTCACCTGGGCAAGGTCTATTTGCAATTCTTTGGCGACCAACTGGCGGAACTCTTCCAAGCCCAACGGATGCGTTAGAGACGAGGTCATCATTATCCTCCTCAACGATAGCGGTCAGCTCTCAGCCCTCAGGGCTCAGCCGGCCCGCCCAGCATCATGGTCAGGCGTTCGCGGGAGCGCTCCCATCGGTGCCAAGGGTTACCTCTTGAGCCGGCTTGGCGCTGAACTCCTGCAACGCCTCGGCGCGCAGGGCCACCTTGTTCACCTTGCCCAGCGCGGAACGGGGCAAAGTAGAGACAAAACGCACCTGCTCGGGCACCTGGTAGCGCGCCAACGCCCCTCGGCAGCGGGCCAACACCTCTTGGGCATCCACCGTGGCCCCTTCTTCCGGGATGATGAACGCCCACACCTGCTCGCCGCCGGCCGGGGCCGGCACGCCCACCACCGCCGCCTCGCGGATGCCGGGCAAGGACATTAAAAAGTGCTCGATCTCGGCGGGGTAGATATTTTGCCCGCCGCGGATGATGACGTCCTTTTTGCGCCCCACGATGCGGATGAACCCTTGCTCATCCATGGTGGCCAGGTCGCCGGTGTGGTACCAGCCCTCGGGGTCCAACACCTCGCGGGTCAACTCTGGCGCCCGATAGTAGCCCAACATGCGGCTGGGGCTGCGGCAGACCAATTCGCCCACCGCGCCGGGGGGCAAGGGCCGCCCCTGCTCATCCACCACCCGCACCTCCATGCCCGGCATGGGCCGGCCCACCGTCTCGGCCTGGCGCTCAGAGGAATCTTCGATGCTGGTGGCCGAGATGCCGCCGCCGATCTCGGTGGTGCCAAAACCGATGTGCACGGCACAGCCGAAACGCTCCTGCACCTGGCGGGCCAGCTCCGGCGGGCAGGGGGCCGAGCCGGTGCCACAAATCAAAAGGGAGGAAAGGTCGTAACGCTCCAGATCGCGCATCTTGACCAACACACCCAAGGCAAAGGGCACGGCGATCAACACCGTCACCCGTTCGCGCTGGATCCAGCGCAGGGTCTCCACCGGGTGAAAATGGGGCATGAGGATGAGGCGATCGCCCATCAAGAGGGCCTGCAACACCACCTCCACGCCGGCGATGGCGGAGGTGCCCAGGGCGGTGAGAAAGGTCTGTGGCTTGCCGGCGGCCTGGAGCAGCCGCGTACCGTAGCGGGCCACCAAGCCGGCCATCTGCAAGAGCCGGGCCGGCGAGGGGGCATGGAGCCACATGCGTCGCAAGGTGAGGCTGGCCAAGACCGGCGTGATCAAGCCCCGGTGGCTGTGCATCACCCCTTTGGGTTGGCCTGTGGTGCCGGAGGTGTAAAGGATCACCGCCAGATCGTCCGGCGAAGCCGGGCCCTCGGGCCACTCCACCGGCGGCGCGTGCCGGAGGAGCTCGCTCCAAGGCGTCCCCTCCCCATCCTCCACCAGCACCACCTGCCGCAGGGAGGGCACGGCCGCCGCGACCTCTCGGATGGTGGCCGGATCCTCGGCGGTATGGGGAGGCGCCGCCGTGAACAAAAAGACCGGCTCCACCTCGGCCAGGATCTGCTCCAACTGGCGACGGCGGAATTGGGGGTTCAGGGGCACGGCAACCGCCCCCAGCCTCGCCAGGGCAAAGAGCAACACCACCGCGGGCCACCCCGGCGGCAGGAGGCTGGCCACCCGCTCTCCCGGTTGCAGCCCTGCCCGGTGCAGCCCCCAAGCCAGCGCCTCACAGCGGGCCAGCAATTGGCCATAGGTCAGGCGCACATCCTCGACAATGAGGGCCTCGCGCTCCGGATGCTGGCGGGCCTCCTGGAGCAAGGCCTGGTAAAGGGTCATGTTCGCGGTGATCATGACGCTATACCGCCATCTGGTACAAACGATAGTGTTTGTAACGCTCCGCGCCAAACCGCGCCGCTAATTGATTGACAGCCGCATTATACTCCGAAGTGAGGGAACCATCCAACCAGCGATAGCCCTTGGCCATCATCGCCCGCAGGGAGGAGAGAAAGAGCAACGCATCGATCCCGCGCAGGCGATATTCGGGCAAGAGGCCCATGAGCTTGAAGGTGAGCACATCTATCCGGCGCATGTACCAAAACAGCTTCACCCAGCCCAAAGGCCACAGCCTGCCGTTGAGATGGATCAGGACGCGGTTGAAATCGGGCCAGGAGACGCAAAAACCCACCACCTTGCCATCCACCTCGGCAAAGAGGGCCAGGTCGGGATCCAGGAGGGGGCGCACCTGCTCGGCGAAATGGCGAAAATCCTCTTGGGAGATGGGCACAAACTTGGGCAGATGTTGCAACGTGGCGTTAAAGAGATAACAGGCGGTATCCACATCCTCGGTCCAGTGGTCGAAACGCAGCTTGCGCACGACAACGTGGTGTTGCTCGGCCACCTGGGCCACATGGGCCAGGATATCGGGCACGTGTTCCAAGCCCTCGCCGATCTGCTCGCGGAAAGCGCGCCAGGCGAACATATCCTGGTAACTTGCCATGCCGTAGCGCTCCAGGAACTCGCGGTAGTAGAGGGGGGTGTGGGCGGCCAACATCACCGGGGGGCAATCGGTGCCCTCCACCAAGACGCCGGGGCATTCCCATTCGCTGAAATTGGCCGGGCCGCGCAGCCAGCTTGCGCCATGCTCCTTGGCCCAGCGGCGGGCCCGATCCAACAGCGCCGCCGCCGCGGCGTAATCCTCCTCCACCTCAAAGAAGCCGAAGCGGGCCACCCCCTCCGATCGCCCCTGGGCATCCAGGATGACGCCGATGCTGCCCACCACCCGCCCTGCGCGGCGGGCCAGGAAAAGGTCCATCTCGGCATCGTGCAGGAAGGGGTTGCGGGATGGCGTGAGATAGGCCATCCGTTCACCGATCAAGGGAGGCACCCAGTTCGGGTCGTGGCGATAGATGCGCCACGGCAGCAGGACGAAACGCCTCAAGTCGCGGCGCGAGCGGACCGGCTCCACCACCAGATTTTGGTTCATCATGGCGCTCCCCCCACAAGTGTTGCCCCTATCATATGCAACACCGTGAGGGATTTCAAGATGTGCGCATCAGATTTAGGGAAGAGAAGCATCGGGCGGGGGGTGATTGCCCAGCACCTGGCGCAACGCCCGGGCCAGGCTCTCCAAGGTGAGGGGTTTATCGAGGATGGGGAACGCGGCCTCGGCCTCGGGCCGGCCCGCTCTTTGGGGATAGCCGGACATCAAGAGCACGCGCACCTCCGGCCGGAGCTCGCGGGCTCGTTCTGCCAGCTCTCGGCCATTCATCTGGGGCATGACCACATCGCTCAAGACCACATCCACCGGCACATCCCGGCGGCGCAAGAGCTCCAGCGCCTCCGGCCCGTTGGAGGCCTCCAAGGCGGAATAGCCCAGCTCGCGCACCAGGCGCACCGTCAGGCGGCGCACGTTTTCGTTATCCTCCACCACCAAGACCGTGCCGCTACCCCGCGGCGCCGCAGGGGATTCCGCCTCGGTGGCGACGGGATGCGCCTCCACCTGGGGCAACATGAGGATAAACGTGGAACCGCGCCCCGGCTCGCTTTCCACCTCGATCCAGCCGCCGCTCTGCTGCACAATGCCATAGACCACCGAAAGCCCCAGCCCCGTGCCCTTGCCCACCTCTTTGGTGGTGAAGAAAGGCTCAAACAGGTGTTCCCGCACCTGGGCCGACATCCCCACGCCGGTATCCTGGAAGGTGAGCCGCACGTAGCGCCCTGTCCTTTTCGGCGCCTGGGTGCCATCCAAAGTGGCGTTGGCCGTGCGCACCGTCAAGGTGCCGCCATGGGGCATGGCATCGCGGGCATTGACGGCCAAATTGAGCACCACTTGCTCCATCTGTCCCGGATCGGCCTTGATCCAGCCCAGATCCTGCGCCAGATCATACTGGATGATGATATCCTCGCCCAACAGGCGGGGCAACATTTTTTGCAGGCCCTCCAGCACCTCGTTGAGATTGAGCACCTGGGGCCGCAACACCTGGCGCCGGCTGAAGGTCAGGAGCTGGCGCGTCAGATGGGCGCCGCGCTCGCCGGCCTGGCGGATCTGCTCCAATCCCTCGCGCCAGGGATCTTCCGGCTTGGCCGTCTGCAACAGGAGCTGGCTAAAGCCGTTGATGATGGTGAGCAGATTGTTGAAATCATGGGCCACGCCGCCGGCCAGGCGGCCGATGGCCTCCATCTTTTGCGCCTGGAGCAACTGCTCCTCCAGGCGGCGCCGTTCCAAAGCCAAAGAGATGGAAACCGCCGCGCTGCGCAAGAGGGCTACCTCGGAGGGATTCCAGGCCTTGGCCTCTTGGCAATGGTCAAAGCCGATGAACCCAAAGAACTCGCCCTGCACCAGGAGTGGGATCACCATCAACGACAGGATCCCTTGCTCCTCCAAGAGGGGGCGTTCCTCGGCAGGGAACTCGGCCACGGGGCCGGCGATGACCTCGCCCTGGGAGAGGGTCGCCTCCCAACGGGAGTAACCTTGATCGTAGGGGAGATGCTGCAAACGGGGATTATCCAGCTCTGGATGAATCCCCGGCGCGCACCATTCGGCGCGCTGGTTCATGAGCAAGCGTCCTGCCCCGTTCCGGTGATTTTCAAAGATATACACTCGGCTGGCGCCAGAGACCTGGCCCAGGAGGGCCAGCGCCGGCGCATAAAGATCATCCTCGCGGCCGAGATGGAGGAGATATTTTTGCAGCTCCACCAGGGTGAGCAGATATTGCTCGCGTTGGCGCAAGCTGCGCTCGGCCTGTTCCCGACGGACGATATCCTGGCGCAGGGCCTCGTTCAGCCGGTCCAGCTCGGCAGTGCGCTCTTGCACGCGCCATTCCAGCTCGTTGCGCACGCGCCAAAGATCCTCCTCCGCCCGGCGGCGCAAGACGGCGTTGCGCGCATAGGCGGTAAGCAGGATCAGGCTCAGCACCGTCACCAGGCTCATGGAGACGATGGAGGTATTGATCTCCCGGCCCACTCCGATGGAGCGCAGCACCTCGCGCAAAGGCGTGGAAAGCACAATGACCCAAACACGCTCGCCCACCCGCACCGGCGCCCAAGCGGCGATCTCGGTACCCTTTTGGGGAAGCCAAACGTACGAACCCACCCCTTCACGGCCGTAGCTGATGGCGCGCAGCAGCTCCTCATAACCGCGCGCCCCAAGGGCCGACTGGCGCTCAAAGATTTTGGCCAAGCTGAGCTCGCGATACTCTGCGGGGAAATCGCCGCCACGCTCGAACACAACGCGGTCCGGGGCAGCGAGCCAGAGCTTGGCGCCCGGCAACACCTGCACCGGCGCGATAAACCGCTCCAGGACCTCCGGCTCCAAGGCCGAGAGATCCGTTACCGCGTGTCGCTCCACCGCCTCTTGGAGATATTGCTCCACGCTGCGGGCCACAGCGCGCACGATCTCTAGCTGGGTAAGCTGATAGGTCCGGGTGGCCGCCTCGGTCAACATGCGGTTTTGAGAAAAGGGCAACTGCCAGCTCACCACCAACAGGGCGAGGACCAGGATGGGCAAAGCGGCGTTTTGAATCCAAAAACCCCAAAAGGAAGGGGCAGAAAGGGCTGAGCGCTCTGTAGAGTTTGCAGAATAGCTCTCAGTAGCCATAAACACTCCTGGAACATATGGACTCAACTTACTTTAATCGAATTTCGGCGCGCCAACGTAAAGAATGGATAAAGAAGGGGGGATTTGAGCTGGATGGGGTTTTGAGCTATCCTCCTGGGGAGATGGAGAGTGGCGCTTGCTGGCCTGCCTGTGAGTCACTCACGATCCCTGGGTTCACCGCCAGGGTGATAATGACGGATGAGCATTTTCGGAGGAGCAGTATGAACCACGAGCCCTGCAAGAGATCATCTCGCCTCGCCCTTGCCCCCGTCGCGGGGGCGCGCTTCACCTTCCATGGATTCATCGAGCAGCGCCTGCAGGCCAACCTGGAGCAATGGCTGCTCATTGCCCCCCAGGCCAACCCGGCCATGTTGGAGATTTTTCGCGACCGCGACCGCCTGCCCCGCCGGGACCTCGTCCCCTGGGCGGGCGAGTTCGCCGGCAAGTACCTCACCTCGGCGGTGCTGGCCTATCGCCTCAGCCGCGACGAGCGCCTCCGCGCCCAGCTGGATCGCTTTGTGGATGAGCTGATCGCCTGCCAGGATGCCGACGGCTACCTGGGCCCCTATCCCCTCCAGGAGCGGTTGACAGGCCGCGCCAGCGATGGCCGCCATGGCGCCCTCTGGGATCTATGGGGCCACTACCATTGCATCTTGGGGCTGCTCCTCTGGTATTGGGAGACGGGCTATCGTCCGGCGCTGGAGGCCTGCTGCCGGGCGGCCGATTACATCTGCCGCCGCTTTCTGGGCACGGGGGAGCGGGTCCGGCAGGCGGGCGCCGAGGAGATGAACATGGCCATCAGCCACGGCCTGGCCCTGCTCTACCAGGAGACGGGCGAGCCGCGCTACTTGCAGATGTTGCGAGAGGTGGAGGCTGATTGGCAACACCCTCCGGCCGGCGACTATGTCCGCGCCGCCCTGGCCGATATCCCCTTCCACCGGACGCCCAAGCCGCGCTGGGAGAGCCTGCACGATATCCAAGCTATCCTCAGCCTGTACGAGATCACCGGCCAGGAGGACTATCGCCGCGCTTTTGAGCAGATCTGGCGCACCATCCAGCAGGGCGACCGCCACAACACCGGTGGTTTTTCCTCCGGCGAAAGGGCCACCGGCAACCCCTACGACCGGGGCGCCATCGAGACCTGTTGCACGGTGGCCTGGATGGTGCTCAGCGTGGATATGTTGCGGCTGACCGGCGATTCCCGCGTGGCCGATGAACTGGAGCTCTCCACCCTCAACGCGACCCTCGGCGCGCAACATCCCTCCGGCCGCTGGTGGACCTACGACACTCCCATGGACGGCGTGCGCAAAGCTTCGGCCCACCACATTGTCTTTCAGGCGCGGGAGGGCAGCCCGGAGCTGAACTGCTGCTCGGTGAACGGTCCGCGCAGTTTGGCCCTTTTGGCCGATTGGGCGGTGATGCAGGCCGAGGAGGGGCCGGTGGTCAACTATTATGGCCCCTGCGCCATCGCCTTCGACCTGCCCTCCGGCCAAAGGCTGGGGCTCACTCAATATACCGAGTATCCTCTCTCCGGCAGGATCACCCTGGCCCTGGAACTGTCTCAGGCGGAGAGTTTTAGCCTCTCTCTCCGCATCCCAACGTGGTCGCGCCACAGCCAAGTGGCGGTGAACGGCCAGCCGGTGGAGGGCGTGGTGCCCGGACGCTATCTGGCGCTACGGCGGGAGTGGCGCGCCGGCGACCGGGTGACGCTGGAACTGGATATGTCCCTGCGCCCTTGGATCGGCGAGCGAGAGGCTGAGGGCAAGGTATCCCTCTACTACGGCCCGCTGCTCTTGGCCTACGACCGCCGCTTCAACAGCGTCGATCCGGGCGACCTGCCGCCGGTGGATGTGCGCCAACTTCAGTCCACCCCCGTGCCCTGGACAGGCGCCTGGCCCGCGCCGTGGCTCCTGCTCAAGCTCCAGACCGCGGCGGGCCGTGAGCTGGTCCTCTGCGATTTTGCCTCCGCCGGCACCACCGGCACACCCTACCGCTCCTGGCTGCCCCTGGCGGAGATGCCGGACCGCCTCACCCTGTGGCGGGCCGGTTTCGGGCGCTATCACGGGCCGTTTGGGGAATAGAGGTCAGGGAACAAGGTTTGGGGGTAGGGTTGGACGACGCGCAAGACCGAGCCGCCATGGACGCGGAGCATCCCCATTTCTGCTCCGCGTCCAGCCGTCCCATCCGGGGTCATCCGCGTCCCAACCCCTCCCAGGCGCGGCGATAGAGGGCGATGAGGCGGTCCATCATGGCGTCGGTTTTGGCATCCACCACCTGGCGGGCGGGGTCGGCGTCATGCCAGGCCAGGGAGCGGGCGATCCCCTCGGCAAAGCTCACCGTGGCGCGAAACTCGGGCACCAAGCGCTTGATCTTTTGGTTATCGAACACCACGCTATGGGCCTTATCGCCCAAGAGGCCAGGGCCCCATTCCGGATAGACGGCGGCGATGAAATCCGAGGGGATATGCACGATCTCTGCCCGACAGCCAGCGGCGCGGGCGATGGTGTGGTAGATCTGGTCCCAGGTGAGCACCTCGTCGCTGGTGATGTGCACCGCCTCGCCGATGGCCTGGGCTTTGCCGAATAGCCCCACAAACCCCAGGGCAAAATCGGTGTGGAAGGTCATCACCCAGAGCGATTGGCCATCGCCGTGGGAGATGATGGGCTTGCCTTGGCGCATCCGCCCCACGATGGTATAGCCGTGGCCGCCCACGCCGCTGGGGATCCAGGTAGGGCCAAAGGTGTACGAGGGGCGCACGATGGTGATGGGGAACCCCTCCTCGCGATAGGCCCGCAGCAGGCGCTCCTCGCAGGCGATCTTTTGCCGGGAATACTCCCAATAGGGGTTATGGAGAGGCGTGGACTCGGTGATGAGGTAATGGTTGGGTGGCTTTTGATAGACGCTGGCCGAGCTGATAAAGATGTACTGGCCCACCCGCCCGGCAAAGGCGGCGATATCCAGCTCAATCTGTTGCGGCGTAAAACCGACAAAGTTGGCCACCACATCGTAGCGCCCCTCCTCGGCCACCTGGGCCAGGAAGGGGCCATCGTTGCGGTCGCCCAGGATGGTGGTCACCCGGTCGCCCCAGGGCGTCTCCCGGGTGCCGCGGTTGAGCAACGTCACCTGATAGCCCCGCGCCAGGGCCAACTCCACGCAGGCCGAGCTGATGTTGCCCGTCCCGCCGATGAAAAGAACCCGCATCGCCTTTCCTCCCCGTTGCTTGGTCATGTGGCCAGTATGATAGCATGGTCCTTCTTCCCCGTCCACTGAGGCCGGAAAGGGTTTTGGCCGGCCATTTGGGAGCCAGGGGTCTCGCCGCGTATGGAGACCTGACAGGTCTGGCAAGACCCGACAGGTCTTGAAAGACCTGTCGGGTCTTTAAATTGACAAGGGCCGGCCTTTGCGTTATACTTGGCGCAACGCTGAACAGAGGTGAGGCGATGAACCCGACGATGGTCCATCCATTGAGGAGGCAGCCTGGGCTGTAGCCGGACCGCCGGTCTGGATGGTATCGCCTGGGTCACGATTCTGCGCATGCACACACCAGCTCTCCAGACGGGGGCTGGTTTTTTTGTTGCTCTGCGCTTCACGGAAAGGAAAGGAGGCCGATGATTCGCGTCGGCATCTATGGCGTCACAGGGTATGCGGGATACGAGCTGCTCCAGATCCTGGCGCGACACCCCCAAGCGGAGGTGGTCTTTGCCGCCTCGGAAAGTTACGCGGGCCAGCGCCTGAACCAGGTCTATCCGGGGCCCTTTGATCTGCGCCTGATCTCGCCGGAGGAGGCCCCCTTGGAGCAGGCCGATGTCGTCTTTTTGTGCACGCCCCACGGCGCCTCGGCCCCCTTGGCCCAGAAGGTGCTGGCGGCGGGGGCCAAATGCGTGGATCTTTCGGCCGATTTCCGCTTGCGCGATCCGGCCGTCTACGCCGCCTGGTACGAACACACCCATCCGGCGCCCGAACTCTTGGGCGAGGCCGTTTACGGCCTCACGGAGGTCTATCGCACCCAGGTGGCCGGGGCGCGGTTGGTGGCCAATCCGGGGTGTTACCCCACGTCGGTGCTCCTGCCCCTATACCCTTTGTTGCGCGCCGGCGCCCTGACGGGAGAGCGCATCATCGTGGATGCCGCCTCCGGCGTTTCGGGGGCGGGGGCCAAACCCACGCCCAAGACCCATTTTGTCAGCGTGTACGAGAATTACTCGGCCTATAACGTGGGGCATGTGCACCGTCACGTCCCCGAGATGGAGCAGGAGCTGGCCCTCTATGGGAAAAAGCCCTTGCGTCTGGTCTTTGCGCCGCATCTGTTGCCCGTCTCGCGGGGGATTCTCTCCACCATCTATATCCAGGCGCGGCCGGAGCTGGGGGCAGAGGATCTTCTAGCCCTCTGGCAGCAAGCCTATGCCGGCGAGCCCTTTATTCAGATCCTGGAATTGGGCAACCTGGCCACGTTGGCCCACGTGGTGCACAGCAACCGTTGCGCGCTATCCCTCAGCTCGGCAGGCGCGCCGGGGGAATTTATCCTGGTCTCGGCCATTGATAATTTGGTCAAAGGGGCCTCCGGCCAGGCCGTGCAGAATATGAACGTGATGTTTGGCCTAGAAGAGACGTTGGGGTTGCTGGTCTAGCAGGGCTACCAACCGGTACCCTAGCCCCTCGTGGGCGTTGGCCACGGGCACAAGGCCACGAGAAGTGGCAAACATACCCCTGGAGAGGGGGAAAATGGGCGATTTGATCCTGGTCAAAGTGGGTGGGGCGGAATTGCAGGAAGGGCCTGAGCTGGCCACCTTAGTGGAGGTGCTGGCCCGCCTGGCAAGGCAGCGCCCCCTGGTGGTGGTGCATGGCGGCGGGCCAGAGATCGCCGCGCTCCAAGAACGTCTCGGGTTGCAGCCCCGCTTTGTGGAGGGCCTGCGGGTGACCGACGAGGCCTCCCTGTGGGTGGCAGAGATGGTCCTTTCGGGGGCGGTGAACAAACGCCTGGTGGCCCGGCTGGTGGCCCAAGGGGTGCGGGCCATGGGCCTGAGCGGGGTGGACGCCGGCCTCTTGCGGGCCAAAACCCTGGTCCATCCCCAAGGCGACCTGGGGCGCGTGGGCGAGATCACCGCCGTGGACGCCGCCTGCCTTCAGCAGCTCCTCTCCCTGGGCTTGACGCCGGTCATCTCGCCCATCTCCCTGGGCGAGGACGGCCGGGCGCTGAACGTCAACGCCGATCACGCCGCCTTGGCCATCGCCGGCGCCTTGAAGGTGGCCGAGGCGGTCTTTTTGACCAACGTCCCCGGCGTGCTGCGGGGTGGCGCCCTGATGGATGCGCTGCGGGCGGAGGAGGCGGAGCATCTCATCGCCACAGGGGAAATCAGCGGCGGGATGATCCCCAAAGTGCGCTCGGCCCTGGAGGCCATCGCCGCGGGCGTGGGCGCGGTGCGCATCACCGATCTGGCGGGGTTCGCCCGGGGCTCGGGCACCCGCGTGCTGGCTTGACCATTGAGGAGGAGAGATGAACGCAGCCGAGATCCGCGCGTTAGATGAGCGCTATGTCCTGGCCACGTATGCCCGTGCCCCCTTTGTCTTGGAACGGGGAGAGGGGGCCTACCTTTACGATACCGAGGGGCGCGCCTACTTGGATTTCGTCAGCGGCATCGCCGTCAATGCCCTGGGATACGGCGATCCTGACGTGCGCCGGGCGCTGCACGAGCAGGCCGAGCGGCTCATCCACGTCTCCAATTTATACCTCACGGCGCCCCAGGCCCAGCTCGCCCAGATGTTGGTGGAGCGCTCTTTCGCCGATAAGGTATTCTTTTGCAATTCAGGCACCGAGGCAGCAGAGGCGGCGCTCAAATTCGCCCGCAAATGGGCCAAGGTCCGCTTCGGCCCGGAGAAGAACGAGATCCTGGCCTTCAGCGAGGGGTTCCACGGGCGCACCATGGGCGCCCTGGCGGTGACGCCGCGCCCGCATTACCAAGATCCCTTCCGTCCCCTGGTGCCGGGGGCCAAGTTCGCCACTTTTAACGATTTGGCCTCGGCCGAGGCCCTGCTGGACGAAAAGACCTGCGCCTGCATCGTGGAGCCGGTGCAGGGAGAGGGCGGCGTGAACCTGGCTACGACGGAATTCCTCCGCGGCCTGCGCCAGCTTTGCACGGAACGCCAAGTTCTGCTCATCTTTGACGAAGTGCAATGCGGTCTGGGACGCACGGGCACGCTGTGGGCCCACGAGTTCTATGGCGTCCAGCCCGATCTCATGACCTTGGCCAAGCCCCTGGCCGGCGGCCTGCCCATGGGCGCCACCCTCCTCAAAGAAGAGGTGGCCGAGACCGTCGCCGTGGGCGACCACGGCAGCACCTTCGCTGCCAACCCCCTGGTCTGCGCGGTGGCCCAGGTGGTGGTCAACAAGATCTCGGCCCCCCAATTTCTGGAGCATGTGCGCCGGGCGGGGTCTTATCTGGAGGGAAGGTTGCTGGAGCTGCAACAGCGCCACGGCCAAATCCGCCAGGTGCGCGGACGGGGGCTGATCTGGGGATTAGAGACCGATAGGGACGTGACACCGCTGATCCAGGCCGGCTACGAGGAGGGCCTGATCACCTGCAAGGCGGGGCCGCGGGTGTTGCGCCTGCTGCCGCCCCTTATCGTGGGCCAGGCCGAGCTGGATCGGGCGGTGGAGATCCTCGACCGGGCCTTTAGCCGGCTCTGACAGGAGGTTTCTGTGACGGAAAGCGACAACCAATCCATCCTCATCCGCAAGGCCACCGTCAAAGATGTGCCGGCCATGGCGCGGCTCATCAACGGCTATGCCGCCCAGGGGCAGATGTTGCCTCGTTCGCAACATCGCCTCTACCAAGACATCCGCGATTTCACCGTGGCCATCGCCGAGGGCGAGCTCATCGGCTGTGGCGCGCTCCACGTGGTCTGGGAGGACATCGCCGAGATCCGCTCCCTGGCCGTGGCCGAGGGTTGGCGCAAAAAAGGCGTGGGACGGCGCCTGGTGCAGGCATTGCTGCGGGAGGCCCGCAGTTTGGGGCTACCCCGGGTCTTTGCCCTGACCTACCATCAAACGTTCTTTGAATGGCTGGGGTTTCACCTTGTCTCGCGGGAGATGTTGCCCCACAAGATCTGGGGCGATTGCATCGATTGTCCCAAATTCCCCAATTGCGATGAAGTGGCTTTGATCATTGATCTGGATCAACAACAGGAGGAGCGCCATGCAACCCAAGGGTAAAGTGAACAAGTGCGTCTTGGCCTATTCGGGCGGCCTGGATACCTCGGTGATCGTGCCCTGGCTGCGCGAGAATTATGGCTGCGAGGTGGTCTGCTTCACCGCCGACCTGGGCCAGGAGGAGGAACTGAACGGCCTGGAGGCCAAGGCCCTGGCCAGCGGCGCCAGCAAAATCTATATCGAGGACCTCAGGGGCGAGTTCCTCACCGAATATGTCTTTCCCACCCTCATGGCCGGCGCCGTCTATGAGCGGCTGTACCTTCTAGGCACCTCCTTCGCCCGGCCCCTCATCGCCAAAAGAATGGTGGAGATCGCCGAGCTGGAAGGGGCCGATGCCGTGGCCCACGGCTGCACCGGCAAAGGGAACGACCAGGTGCGCTTTGAGTTGACCTTCAAGGCCCTGAACCCCAAGCTGCGGGTGATCGCCCCTTGGCGCGAGTGGCACATCCGCTCCCGCGAGGATGCCCTGGAATATGCCGCGGCCCACAACGTGCCCGTGAGCCAGACGCGCCGCTCCATCTATAGCCGCGACCGCAACATCTGGCACATCAGCCATGAAGGCGGCGGCCTGGAAGACCCCTGGCGCGAGCCGGACGAGGAGATGTTTGTCCTCACCGTCGCCCCCGAAAAGGCCCCCGACGAGCCGGCCTATGTGGAGATTGACTTTCACCAGGGCGTGCCGGTGCGCTTGAACGGCGTCAGCATGGGGCCGGTGGAGCTTGTCACGGCCTTGAACCGCCTGGGCGGCGCCCACGGCGTGGGCCGGGTGGACATGGTGGAGAACCGCCTGGTGGGGATGAAGTCCCGGGGCGTGTACGAGACCCCCGGCGGCACCATCCTGCGCACGGCCCATATGGGCTTGGAGAGCCTCACGCTGGATGGCGAGACGATGCATTACAAAGACCTCGTCGCCCAGAAATACGCCGAATTGGTGTACAATGGCCGCTGGTTTACCCCCTTGCGCGAGGCCCTGGACGCCTTTGTCCGTTCCACCCAGCAACGGGTGACGGGCACTGTGCGGGTCAAGCTATACAAGGGAAATTGCTGGGTGGTGGGGCGCAAGTCGCCCTACAGCCTCTATCGCGAGGACTATGCCACGTTTGGCGCCGACGATGTGTACGACCAAAGCGACGCCGAGGGATTCATCAATCTGTATGGCCTCTCCATGAAGGTGCGCGCCCTGCTGGACCTGGAAGGCAAAGGGAAGACGGGCCATGAAGGCCCGGATTACACCGAGTTCAAGCGGGATTAGCGCCATGGGCACACTCTGGGGCGGCCGCTACACCGGCCCGACGGATGCGCTCCTGTGGGAGCTGAACGCCTCCATCGGTTTCGATCGGCGTTTGGCCCAGGTGGATATCAAGGGCAGCATCGCCTATGCCCGGGCGTTGGCCCGGGCGGGGGTGCTCACGGTGGAGGAGGCGCAGACCCTCATCACCGGCCTGGAACAGGTGGCCGCCGAGTTCGCCCAGGGCACGTTCGTCCTGGCCCCCGGCGATGAGGACATCCACACCGCCGTGGAGCGACGCCTGGGCGAGCTGGTGGGGCCGGTGGCGGGCAAGCTCCACACCGGCCGCAGCCGCAACGACCAGGTGGCCACCGATGTGCGCCTTTACCTGTTGGAGGAACTGCCAGCCCTGGGGCGCTTGTTGCGCCAGGCGCAGCAAGCGCTGGTGAGCAAGGCCGAGGCCGAGATCGAGGTCATCATGCCCGGCTATACGCACCTGCAGCCCGCCCAGCCGGTGCGCTTCAGCCATTGGTTGCTCGCGTATTTCTGGATGCTCCAGCGGGATCAGGAGCGGCTCGCCGATCTCCTCAAACGGGTGGCCCGCTGTCCTTTGGGGGCCGGCGCGTTGGCCGGCAACGCCTATGGCCTCGATCGCGAGGCGTTGGCGCGGGAGCTGGGCTTTGCCGGCGTGACGGAGAACAGCATGGATGCCGTCAGCGACCGGGACATGATCCTGGAGACCCTGAGCTGGGCGGCCATCTTGGGGCTGCACCTCAGCCGCCTGGCGGAGGATGTGATCCTGTGGTCCAGCGCCGAGTTTGGCTTTCTGCGCCTGGCGGAGCGCTACACCACCGGCTCCAGCATCATGCCCCAAAAGCGCAACCCCGATAGCATGGAGTTGGTGCGCGGCAAGGCGGGCCGGCTGGTGGGCAACCTGACGCGCCTGCTGGTGGTGCTCAAGGGCCTCCCCTCCACCTACGATAAAGACCTGCAGGAGGATAAGGAACCCCTTTTTGATACTTTGGACACCTTGGCCCGGGTGCTGCCCGTGGTCGCCGGCGTGGTAGAGACCTTGGAGGTGAACGCCGAGCGCATGCGGGCCGCGCTGCGCGAGGACCTTTTGGCCACCGACCTGGCCGATTACCTCGTCAAGCGGGGGCTGCCCTTCCGCGAGGCGCACAGGCTGGTGGGCCAAGCGGTGCTCTTGGCCGAGGAGCGGGGCGTGCCGTTGAGCAAGCTCGAGTACGCAGAGTACCGGCGCCTCTCGCCGGCCTTTGGGCCGGATCTCTATGGCGTGTTCAGCTTCGAGGCCTCGGTGGAGGCGCGGAACGTCATCGGCGGCACGGCGCGCCGCAGCGTCCTGGCCCAGATCGCCCAGGCCAAAGAGATTTTGCAGGAGTAAAGAGCAAAAGCAAGGCTGGGGCCCCCTCCCGCTGAGAGGCCATCTCCGTCGCGCGCGCCTACCTTTCTCCGAGGCTATCTCCACGCCAAAGCAGTTGGCGCACGTCGGCCTTTTGCCCCAGGAGGCGCTCCACAGCCACAGCCAAGCGCCGGGGCTCGCCGCTGGTGGTGTAAAGGGCCCAGGGCGCCTCACCGCCTCTGCGCAGGAGGCCCAGGCGGCCCAACACCCGCCCCGTCTGCCTGGCGACGGCGTCGCTGGGTTCCAGGATGTGTACCCCATCGCCCACCAGGCGGCGCAGGAGAGGGATCAAAAAGGGGTAATGGGTGCAGCCCAATACCAGGGTATCGGCCCCGGCGCGCAAGAGAGGGGTGACGCAATCGCGCACAAGCTCCAACGTCGCGGGGCCATCCAGGTCCCCTTCCTCCACCCGCTCCACCAGGCCCGGACAGGCCCGCGAGATCACCCGCACCCCCACCCCATATTGCTCCACCACCTCCTCATAGAGGGCGCCACCGATGGTGATGGGCGTGGCCAACACTCCCACCACGCCGCTCTGGGTGAGCTGCGCCGCCGGCTTGACGGCCGGCACCATGCCCACAAAGGGCGTTTGGGGGAAGGTTTCCCGCAGATGCCTCAGCGCCGCCGCCGAGGCCGTGTTGCAGGCCACCACCACCACTTTGGCGCCTTGGGCGATGAGATAGCGGCTGATCCCCTCGCTCAAATGGCGAATCTCCTCCGGCGCGCGCGCTCCATAAGGGCAATGGGCCGCATCGGCCACGTAGAGCAGGTTCTCCTGGGGCAGTTGTGCCACCAAGGCCCGCACCACCGATAAGCCGCCCACTCCGGAATCGAACACACCGATGGGATCGTCCGGCGTCGGGGGGCGGGAAGGGGTGACTGAGATCATGGACGTGCCTCAACGGCCACAGGCGGCCACAAAGCGCCGGAAGAGGCGCTCCATGGGGAGATCGCCGGGCACCAGATCCTCCGGGTGCCACTGGACGCCTACGGCGAAACCCCCTTGGGTCTGAGGGCGCTCGAGCCCTTCAATGATCCCGTCGGGGGCGCGGGCGCTGACCACAAACTCTGGCGCCACCCGGCACACCGCTTGGTGATGGCGGCTGTTGACGCCCAGGGGGCGCGAAGCCTTCCCGGCCAGGAGGATATCCGCCAGGAGCGTGCCGGGGACGAGCTCCACCTCATGGGCCGGACGATGGCCGGAGGCGCGGACCCAGTGCGCCAGCGCGCCGGGGAACTGGCTGGGGATATCCTGGATCAACGTGCCGCCGGCGGCCACATTGAGGAGCTGGATCCCGCGACAGATGCCCAAAACAGGCTTCCCCTCCGCCAAGGCCCAGCGGGCCAGGAGGAGCTCCACCGCATCACGTTCAGGATCTATGTTGTTGAGCCTGCCGTTATCCTCCCCGCCATAGTGGGCGGGGGATAGATCCCCCCCGCCGCTAAAAAGCAGGCCGTCCAGGCGCGCATAAAGGGAGCAGAGCAGGCCCTCATCGTGGATCAAGGGCAAGATGACGGGCAAACCGCCCGCCTCGGCGATGGCGCGGGCATAAGGCTTGCGCAGGACAAAGGATTCGTCTTTATTGCTGCCGGGAATACCGATCAGGGGAGAGGGCACCGTTCTGCCTCCCGGATGGGTGGTGTCGGGGCGCATTATACGCCCTCTTGCTCCGGCGCTCAAACCGCCCCGCAAGGACGGCGGCCCAAAGGTTTGACAGAGTTTCCCCTAGCGATTATCCTGATGGTGTGCAAATGGGCAAGCATCCTGTTCGCCTTTGTCAAGGCAGCGCTCAGAGATCTTAACCCTTTTGGGAGGTGCCATCATGCAATGCATCATCCTCTCCGGCAGCCGCAATCCTGCAGGCCAGACGGCCAAGGCAGCCCAGGCGTTGCTCCAGGGCTGGAAGGAGCGGGGCGGCCAGGGCGAGATCATCTTTTTGCCCACCCGCCATCTCGAACGTTGCCGCCAGTGTGAAGACGACGGCTGGGGCATCTGCCGCAGCGAGGGCCGCTGCATCATCCAGGATGATTTCGCCAACCTGGTGGCCCAGATCAAAGCGGCGGACCTGGCCGTGTTCGCCACACCCGTCTATTTCGGCGATCTCAGCGAGAGCCTGCGGGCCTTCACCGACCGCTTGCGCCGCATCTGCATGCACGATGCCGGCCGCGCCGGCATCGCCGATAAACGGGCCGTGGGGCTCTGCGTGGCCGGCGGCGGAGGAGGCGGAGGGCCCACATGCGCTGTGAGCCTGGAGAGGGTGCTCCGCACCTGCGGTTTTGACCTGGTGGATGTGCTGCCCCTGCGCCGGCAAAACCTGGCGGCCAAGCTGCCCATCCTGGAGGCCACGGGGCGCTGGCTGGCCGAAGCGTAGCGCCGGGCAAACCTGGGGAGACCTATGTCAGAAGTAGTGTACGAGTTTAATCCCACCTCCCACATCACCATCGGAGCGGTGGGCCAGCCGGGCCGACGCACCTTTTTCCTCCAAGCCAGCCAGGGCGAACGGATGATCAGCCTGAAACTGGAAAAGGAACAGGTGGTGGCCCTGGCCCGGGCCATCGAGACGATTCTGGAAGAGTTGGAGCAGCGGGAACTGCGCCCCGTCTCGAGCCTGGAGGAGCCCTCCGGTGACGCGCTGGCCCTGCGCCAGCCGGTGGAGCCAGCCTTTGTCGCGGGACAGATGGCGTTGGCCTTCGACCAGGCCAGCGGGCTGCTGGTGCTGGTGGTGCAGGAGGCCGCCGAGACCGGCGCAGCAGAGGGCCCGCCCCTCCAGGTGGCCCGCTTTTGGGCCGGCCTGGGGCAGATGCGCGCCCTCAGCCGCGTGGCCCGGGAGGTCGCCGGCCAAGGGCGGCCCATCTGTACCCTCTGTGGCAACCCCATAGACCCCGGCGGCCATTTCTGCCCCCGGGGCAATGGCCACGATCAGGTCCCCACAGTCTGAGCCGCCCTCCTCCGCCCATGGCGCCCCTTTCTACCGCCGAGATCCTGGCCCTGTTGGCCCAAGGTGAGCTGAAACTCGAGGGACGCTTGGTGTGGAGCTCCAACGCCGCCTTCTTGGCGCGGGTGCACGCCCCAGAGGGCGCGCTCTGTGCCATCTACAAGCCCGCCCGCGGCGAACGCCCCCTGTGGGATTTTCCCGCCGGCACCCTCTGCCGCCGCGAGGTGGCCACCTTTCTCCTGGGCCAAAGTTTGGGCTGGCCGGCCATCCCACCGGTGGTGCTGCGCCAAGGACCGCTGGGGCTCGGCTCGGTGCAGCTCTACGTGGACGTGGATGAGGAGGCCCACTATTTCACCTGGCGCCAATCGCCGGCGCGCCAGGACGAGCTGCAACGCATCGCCCTGTTCGATGTCGTGGTCAACAACGCCGACCGCAAAGGGGGGCACCTCCTTCTGGGCCCAGAGGATCAGGTGTGGGCCATTGACCACGGCCTCACCTTTCATGTGGAGTACAAGCTCCGCACGGTGATCTGGGATTATGCCGGGCAGCCCATCCCGCCAGAGATGGCAGAGGAACTAGGCCGGCTGCGGGCCGCCTTGGCGCAAGAGGGAGCTCCGCTGGTCCAAGCTCTCTCCGCATTGATCGCGCCAGAGGAACTGGCAGCCTTGCGGCGCCGGCTGCACGCTCTTTTGCAGAACGGACATTTCCCCCGGCCGCGGCCGGGCTGGCGCAACGTGCCCTATCCCCTCAGCTGAGCAAGTCCCCGGCAAGCCGAAAGCATTCCACCGTAACTGAGGATAGAGAACGCCACAAGCATCTCAAGGATTCTTACGAGCTAGGTTCGGGCAGCGTGGGCACCACAGCTTTGGCGCACAACCAGCTCGCCGGTGAGGCGAACGCTTTGAACAGGATGGCCGGCCACCAGTTCGAGGAGCAACTGAGCGGCAGCCTGGCCCAGCTCGGCCAGGGCCAGGCGAAAGGTGGTGAGGGGCGTGGGCAAAAGGGGAGCGAAAGCGCTATCGCCCAGAGCCACGATGGCCACGTCCTCCGGGCAGTGCAGTTCCAGCTCGCGCAAGAGATGCATGGCCTCCGCCGCCTGGAGCGCGGAGGCGCAGACGAGGGCCGTGGGTCGCTCGGCACCTTGGAAGGCGCGGCGGAAACGGGCCGCCTCCCGCTCCGCCGCGAGGTCGCCGGTAAAGACCCAATCCAAGGGCAGCTCCAATCCATGATCCCACAGGGTGGTGGCAAAACCCCAGTATTGCCGCTGTCCCTCCACCAAGGCAGGATCGTTGCCCGCATAGGCCACCCGTTGATGCCCCAAGGCCAGAATATGGCGGGTGAGCTGTTCCATGCAGCTGGCCTCATCCAAGATGGCTGCGGGCACATCCAGTCCGTTCACCTCGTGGCGCAAAAAAAGCACGGGGATCTCCACGTTGCGCAACAGGCGATGGTACCGTTGGATCAGGCGGCGCTCCTCGCCGGTCACATCCAGCACCAGCGCGCCGGCGCCCCGGGCGATGGCCCCGGCCACCGCCTCCGCTTCGTCCTCACCGGGTCCTTCCACCAAGGCCAACCGCAAGACGACCCCATGGGGGTATAACGCCTGCGCCAACGCATGCACCACGGGAGCATAGCCCTCATTGAGGTCAAAGAGGAGCAGGGTCACCTCGGCAGCCTGGGCCGCCCTCTCCACGCTGACGAACCAGCCCAAACCGTGGTGGCTGTAAACCCGTCCCGCCTGGGCCAGCTCGCGCAGCGCCCTGCGCACCGTAATCTGGCTGACGCCGTAGCGCTCGCACAGCGCGTGCTCGCTGGGCAACTTGTCGCCAGGGCGCCACTGGCCGCTTTCGATGTGGGCGCAGATATCTTGGATGACCCGCTGATACAGAGGTTGTGCGCGTTCTGCCGTCGCCTTGGGCATGACCTCTCACCTTCAAGAGTCTACACCGCCAACCAGACTATAGCGCCGTCGGCACCGGGCGTCAAGGGCCGGCCGCTACCACATCCTGGCCCACGCAAAGCGCTGCCCTTGCCCAACGTAAAGCCTCACTATATCCCTCTGCGCCAGGTCATTCTGCCCGTCCTTGCCGCGCGGCAAACCAGCGATAATCCAGCTCTGGGAAGACTTTGTCCACCTCGTACAGCTCCACGGCGAGCCGGGCGGCCTCGGTCAGGTCTCCTTGCTCCAACAAGTTGGCCAGGCGATGGAAGCGCTCCAAGTGGCCGTGAAAACGCTCCACCGCGTATTGTTTGGCCTGGCCGGTGGTGATCAAAAAGGGCCAATCGCTGGCCTGCAGGAGCAACAGCTCCCGGCCGGCCTGGTTGAGGGCCAGGCGAACCTCGCCCTCCGCGGGGGAGAAACTTGCCACCAGGGCCTCCATGCGGCGCTCGGCCTGATGAAGCGGCTCCCAAAGCCAGTGGGTATCGGGGTTATCCCAGGTCCAGTGGGTGCCGCCGGTGCCCCAGGAGCTCTCCGGCACGGCCATCACCTCTTGCGGCGGATGCCGGCTGATGTACTCGCTGGCGGTGACCAGGTCCACCACCTCGCTGCGCGCCAAGCCACGCAAGACCTCTTGGATCCAGCGTACCCCCTCGAACCACCAATGGCCAAAGAGCTCCGTATCATAGTTGGAGGCGATAAGCCCGTAGCGACCACTCTGGGCGTGATAATCCCGCAGCAATTGTTCCACCAACCCCACAAAGTGGTTGGCATGTTGGCTCACCTTGTGGGCGGCCCAATCGGGATGGTAATAGTCTTTATCCCCCAGATCCACCCGCGGACCCGTCACCCGCCAATATTGCAGGCCGGATTGGTGATCTTTTTTGTGGAACTCGCGGTAATCCGCATCGCCCGGATAGCCCCATTCGCCGGACCAGACCTGTTGGCCGGTGCGGTTGTTGCGCCCGATGACGGCCACGGGGGGATCCGTCAAGCCTTTGGCGCTGCCCACCACATAATAGGCGGAGAAGGTGGTGCCTCCCGGCGCCCGCTCTGCGGCCATGGGGATGACATAGCGGCGCTGAATGGCCCCATAGGGGCCGATGGCCACCTCGCCGGCGGCCTTGCCCACCGGGCGCCCGCCCTCGATGGCGTGGGTCTCGACAAAAAAGCAGGTGAGGCCCAGCGGGGCGAGAAACTCTTCCAGGGCAGGGCGCACGATGTTATCATAATCCTGATAGGCCGGGCGATAGGCGCACTCGGGGAGCCAGATGGCCCTGGGCGCCCGGCCAAAGTGCCGTCGGTAGCTCTCCACCCCCGCCCGCAACTGCCCATAAATGGAAGCATCCCGGGAGAGCAAGGGGAGATAGCCATGGGTGGCGGCAGAGGTGATGATCTCCACATAACCTTCATCCTGGAGCTGACGAAAGGCGCCGATGATATCGCCGGAGAAGCGCTGCAGAAACGCATCGCGCACCTGGGTGTAAAAATCGCGATAAAAGGTGGCCAAATATTCCAGATGGGGCTGTCCCTCCTCGCCAAAGCGGGGGATATCCAGCTCGGCCGCCTCGATCTCGTCCTCCAGATAGAGGATGAAATGTTGCTGGATATCCACATCGGCCAACTGCTCGGTGAGGACGGGGGTGAGGCTGAGAGTCAGTTTGTACGGCACGCCCTCCTCGCGGAGATCGTACAGGGCGTTGAGCAGGGGCACGTATGTCTCCGCGGCGGCCTCATGGATCCATTCTTCGCCGTGGGGCCAACGCCCTGCCAGGCGGCAATAGGGCAGATGGGTATGCAGGACAAAGGTAAAGGCGCCCAGCCCCTCCGTGGTGCGCCGTGGGGGGCGCGGCGCCGGCTGCGCGGCCTGGGCCGGGAGCGCCGGCTCGGGCGCCAGATCCCCCGCCTCCAGGCGCGCCAAGAGGGCGCGCGTCCACTCAATCTCGCTCTGGCAGCGCAGGCGGGCATGCTCCCAGATCGCCTCCAAGAGCGGCGAGGTTTGGCCTTCGCGGGCGGGGCGATGCAGACGGTCGGCCTCCTCCTCCAGGCGCTGCAACCGTTGCCGCAGAAGCTCCGCTGCCTCCTGGGTGGGCAACGCCTCCAGGAAAAAGACGGCGCTATCTTGGGGCGAACCCCAAGGGGCGATCTCGCTCCACGCCTCGCGCAGCAGGCGCCTCAACTCCTCCTCCCCCGCCGCCGTCAAACGATAGAGCACCCGCGCCGGCCGGCCGGCGGCGGCCTCCACGCCCACCCGCTCGATCAGGCCTTCATCGGCCAGATGCCCCAACTCGCGGTAGAGGGAAGCCGTGGGCACGGTGGCCCAATCGCGGTAGCGCTCCTCTTGGAGCATTTTGCCGAGCTGATACCCATAGCGGGCGCCACCCCGCAACAATCCCAACAAAACCAGGCGCGTGGTGTCCATCGTTCCCCCTTTGACATGCGTGAACGGAAACCGAATTTCGAGAATATTCTCTTGGAGAATATATGCAGACCGGCTGTTTTGACAAATCAGGCTGATGGCAGCGGCATCCCGATTATAGCGCAAAACCAGGTCCACTGCATCTCCCAGGAACCTGGCGCGCCCCCTTGCGCCCGGCATTGACAGATGCCCAAACCGGTTTATCATCCTCTTGCCTCGCCGAGGGCGAAACAAAACCCTGGAGAAAGGACGGTGCCATGAACAAAAAGATCGTCGTTCATACCGGAGCCCAGCCCGGCGCGCCCCTGCCCGAAGAGCGGGAGGCGCTGAACGCGCCGGATATCGAGCTGGTCCTGCGCGGCCCTTGCAAGACGCCGGCGGAGGTGGCAGCGGCGGTGCGCGACGCCGACGTGGCCCTGTGCTACGGTGAGCCCTACACCCGCGAGGTGTTCGCCCAGGCCCCCCGCCTGAAAGGTGTGGTGCGCTATGGTATCGGTGTGGATACCATTGACCTGGACGCCGCCAGCGACTATGGCGTGCTGGTGGCCAATTTCCCCGATTTTTGCATCGCCGAAGTGGCCAACCACGCCTTGGTGCTCCTCCTCGCCTGCGCCAAAAAGATCGTGCGGCTCGATAACACCCTGCGCCAGCAGGGTTGGGCCGCCGCCCGGGCCCTTTTGGAGCCCATGGGCACCATCCACGACGAAACCTTGGGGCTGATCGCCTTTGGCAACATCGCCCGCGCCCTGGCCAAACGGGCCCAGGTGTTGGATATGCGCGTCATCGCCTACGACCCGTACGTGGCCCCGGAGGTCTTTGCGCAAGCGGGGGTGGAGCGCGTGGATCTGGAGGAATTGGCCGCACGTGCCGATTACGTCTCTTGCCACGTGCCGGCCACCCCCCAGACCAAAGGGATGATCGACGCCGCCTTCTTCCGGCGGATGAAGCCCACCGCCTATTTTATCAACACCAGCCGGGGCGCGGTGGTCAACGAGGCTGACCTGATCCGGGCCCTGCAGGAGGGCTGGATCGCCGGCGCCGGCCTGGACGTGTTTGAGAGCGAGCCCATCGGCCAGGACCACCCCTTCTGTCGGTTGCCCAACGTGGTGCTCACGCCCCACACAGCGTCCTGGGCCGATGCCACCTTTGCCTCGCTGCGCCGCCGGGTGGGGCGCGCCGCGTTGGCCCTGGCCAGAGGCGAACTGCCCGAGTTTGTGGCCAACCCTGCGGCTCTATCCCATCGGCGCAAGGATTGACATCCAAATTTTAAGGAGCGTGTCCCATGAACCTGCTACGCAACATCGCCCCCGGCCATTTGGGGTCTTTTACCTGGGAGCACGAACCACCGCAGTGGGAGCCTTGTTTCAGCTTGGAACACCGCAGTGTGGCGAACTTGCGTGCCGGTCGCTAAAGCATCAAGGGGGCACTATGGAGAAACGACAACTGGGTCAAACCGATCTGTACGTCAGCGTGGTCGCTTTGGGCTGTTGGCCTATGGGCGGCGCGCAATGGGGCGGCGCAGACGATGCCGAATCTATCCGCACCATCCAGCGCAGCCTGGAACTGGGGGTCAACCTCTTTGACACGGCGGAGGCCTACGGCGCCGGCCATTCCGAGGAGATCCTGGGCCAGGGGCTGAAGGGCCGCCGGCATGAGGTCTATATTGCCACCAAGGTTGCCCCCGCGCATCTCGCCCCGGAGGCCATACGCAAGGCGCTGGAGGGATCGCTATCCCGTCTGCAAACCGATTATATCGACCTCTACTTTGTCCATTGGCCCAATTTTGACCAACCTATCGTTGAGACCATGACGACCTTGGAGGCGCTGCGCCGCGAGGGGTTGATCCGCGCCGTGGGGGTCTCCAATTTTACCTTGCCCATCCTGCGCAAGGCCATGGAGTACGGCACCATCGATGCCCTCCAGCCCCCCTATAACATGATCTGGCGCTTTATCGAGGCCGACGTCTTGCCCTTTTGCCGGGAACACGGGATCGGCGTGGTCACCTATAGCAGCCTCGCTCAGGGCATCCTGACCGATACCTTGACCTTGCACACCCAGTTCCCAGAGGGCGACCAACGCCCACGCACCGTGCTCTTCCAGCCCGAAAATTATCGTAAATGTCTGGAGATGGTGGCCCAGTTGCGTCCGTTGGCCAAGAGGCTGGGCGTGACCATGGCGCAACTGGCCTTGCGCTGGGTGTTGGAACAACCCGGAGTGACCACGGCCTTGGTGGGGGCGCGCACGCCGGCCGAGATTGAGGAGAACGTCGGCGCGGTGGGCTGGGACCTTGCCCCTGACGCCCTGGCCGAGGCCCAGGCGCACTCCGATGCCCTGTTCCGCAGCCTGGATTTCTATCCCGACATGTTCTTTGCCTGGCAAACCTGGCACAAGCCCAAGGAACAGCGATAACGCCAGCCTAGATTTGACGTCGCCAGACCAGATGCATACAGTGGCAGCGCATCCGTGCCATCATGCTCCAGGAGAGAAACCTTGACCGACCCAGCCTCCCGGCGCCTGGCCCTAGAGGAGCCCGATCCGCCCCATTTTCGCTGGAACGCGCCCGTCTTTATGCTCGAGTCGGCGCTCTTTACCGTCGCCATGAGCTTCCTGGGCACCACCACCATCCTGCCCTCCCTCATCCTCAAACTGAGCGGTTCCAGCGTCATCGTGGGCCTGGCCAGCGGCCTCCAGGGCGGGGCCTGGCTGCTGCCCCAGCTGTTGGTGGCCAGCGCCATCGCCCACAAACCGCGCCAGACGCCCATCATGCGCCGTTGGGCCTGGATAGGGCGCCCCATCTTTTTGCTGGTGGCGGGCATCCTCTGGCGCTGGGGACTCCAACTTCCCGGCCTGGCCCTGGCCGCGGTGATGGGCGGCGTGGTGGTGTTCTTTGCCCTAGACGCCGTGGTCAGCGTGCCCTGGTTCAGCGTCCTGGCCAAGACCATCCCCGCCAACCGCCGCGGACGGCTTCTGGGCATCGGCCAGATGCTCGGCGGGCTGGGAGGCGTGGGCGTGGGCATGGTGGCGCGCTATCTCTTGGGCGAGGGCAGCCCCTTGGGGTTCCCGGAAAACCACGCCCTGCTCTTGGCGGCCGCGGCCATCACCTTTCTCATCTCCGCCATCTTTCTCAGCGCCATCCGCGAGCCGGAGGCCGCCCAATCCGCGGAGAATGTACCCAGCGTGGGCGCGGTGCTCAGGAGCTTGCCGTGGATCTTGGCCAAGGATGGCCATTTTGTGCGGCTGATCATCGTGCGCATCATCGGCGGGTTCGCCGGCCTGGCCAGCTCCTTTTACGTGCTCTATGCCACGCGCCACCTGGGGCTGAGCGACGCCGCCGTGGGCCTGTTCCTTTCGGCACAGGTGGTGGGCTCCCTCGTGGCCGGGCTGGTCTTGGGCGCCACCCAAGACCGTTGGGGCCCTTTGGTCAACATGCGCGTCTTGATCGTCCTCTCCATGGTGCCGCCTCTCTTGGCCTTGAGCGCGGCACCGCTGCAGCGCGCGGTGGGCGAGGGCGTGCTCTATCTTTATCTCCTGCTCTATTTCTTCCTGGGGATCTATGCCAGCTCCGCCGGCTGGCCCTTTTTCAACTGGATCCTGGAATATGCCGACGAGACCCGCCGCCCCCTCTACATCGGTCTGCTCAACACCCTGGGTGCGGCGACGATGCTCGCCCCCACCCTAGGCGGTTGGCTGGTGGAGGCCCTCTCCTACCCTGCCGCCTTTGTCGCGGCCATCCTCTTTGCCCTCATCGCCGGAGCGCTCTCCTTGGCGTTGCCCTGCACGCGGCGCAAGGGCGCAACTGGCCGATAAAAAAGCGGCCAGCCCTAAGGGCTGGCCGCAGGTTGCCCGGGGACCTATTTTGTCCACTCGGTGTGGAAGACGCCCTCTTTATCAATGCGGCGATAGGTATGGGCGCCAAAATAGTCGCGTTGGGCCTGGGTGAGGTTGGCCGGCAGCCGCTCGCTGCGGTACGCATCGAAATAGGCCAGCGAGGCGCTCATGGCGAGGCAGGGGATCCCCAGCCCCACCGCCGTCTGCACCACCCGCCGCAGCGAGGCCTGGCGGGTCAAGATGGCCTCTTTGAAATAGGGATCGAGCAGCAGGTTGGTGAGTTGGGGGTTGC